>NZ_LABY01000172.1 GCF_001043975.1 Methylobacterium variabile | reverse complement strand
GCGATCCTCGACGCCTGCTGCACCGCCTGGACCGCACTTACCGCTGAGCCAGAGCGCATCCGCTCCATCGCCAACTTCAAATACATCGCACGCGTCAATGCTTAAGCGCAGTGGTATTACTTGGGCTTCTGCTGCGGTCCTGGGGCGGGCTTGGTCGCGGCAGCCGGCGGCGGTGGCGCGGGGTCCGGTGCGGGTGCGACGGGCGTCGAGGAGCCGAGATTGACCCCGATGCCGAACACGCGCCAGCGCCCCTCGACCGGGGCGAAGAGCAGCTCGAAGTTCACCTGCGTCGGCACGGACGGGAAGAAGCCCGCCATCCGCAGCATGCCGTTCGACTCGATCTGCGGCAGCAGGGTCAGCTGCGGGTCGAGCACCGCCACGCCGGAAAGGTCGAGCTTGGCGTTGCGCTGGCTCGCGAAGATCTCCGCGAGCCGGGCCGACGTGTTGGCATCGCGAAAACCCGGCGCCGAGAGGTCGCGCAGGACGGTGTAGTTCCCGGTCTCGTTGGCCTGGTGCAGGGCCAGCAGCGTCGTGCGGATCAGGATCAGCACGCCGTTGCGGTCGATCTGCGCCGGCTTCGGCGCCGCGGCCGGCGTCGACGCCGGCTTCTGCTCGGCCGTGGCCGGCGCCGCCCCGATCAGCAGGGCGGCGAGCGGAGCCAAGATCGCCCATCCAACGGCCCCCATGACAGCCCATCTGAACGCCATCGACGAAGCCTCACATCGGTTGAGCCGAACCGGCGAGGCGCTCACCAGGCCAGGGTCAGACCACCGCGCGCGCCGACATTGGTGCGCCCGCTCGTTCCGAAGCCGACGCCGCCGGAGGCATAGAGATTGTCGGTGAGCCGGGCAACGCCGGTGGCGCCGAAGGCGGTCTCGCCGTTGTAGGTGCCGAAATTCGCCGAGACCGCGTAGGCCTTGCCCGCCGGCAGCACGGCGCCGCCGAGCGCGAGCGCGATCGCCGTGCCCTGGTAGGCCGTCCGGACGTCGCGGCGCAGGACCCCGACGGCGGCCTCCAGCCCCGTGATCCGGCCGTCCAGCCCGGTGATGCGGCTGTCGAGCGCGGCGATGGTCTGGGGCCCGAAGCTCGAGGCGGCGAGGTTCCCGCCCGCGTCGGTCGTGACGAAGCTGGTGGTCCCGGTCTGCGCCGCGAGGCTCGCGCCCGAGGTGAGGCCCGCCATGGTGTAGGTCTGGTCCGCCCGCCCGATCGCGACCTGGTTCGCGCGCGAGGCCGACGCGCCCTGCCCGATCGCGACGCTGTTGGGTGCCGCCGCGATTGCGCCCGCGCCAATGGCCGTGGAGGAGGTTCCGGACGCGAACGCGCCGGAGCCGAAGGCGGAGGCCTGCTCGGCATTCGCGCGGGCCGAGGTTCCGACTGCCGTCGCGTTGACCTGCCCGGCCGCCAGCGACCCGGCCTGCGCCTCGGCACCGATCGCGACCGCCCCCGCATTCTGGAAGTCGCTAGCGGCGGCTCCGGAGCCGCCCGCCCGCGCGCGGGAGCCGACGGCTGTGCTGTCCGATCCCGTGCCGGTCGACCGCGCATACGCGAAGGTGCCGATGGCGATGTTCTGGCGCGCATCGCCGCTGGCCGTCGCGGCGGTCCCGATCGCGATATTGTTGGCGGTGGAGCCTTCGCCGCTGCCGCTCGCGTTGGAGCTCAGTCCGATCGCGACGTTGGCCGACCGGTTGCCGCCGGCGCCCGCCTGCGCGCCGAGCGCGGTGTTCTGGCTGCTCGCGCCGTTCGCGGTCGCCAGTGCGCCGTAGACGCTGTTCGCGCTGCTGTCGCCATTCGCGGCGGCGGTGCCGCCGATGGCGACGTTCTGGCTCAGGCCAGCACCGGTCGCCGAGGCGCCGGGACCGCACGCGATGTTGCGCGTGCTGCCGGCGGCGTTCGCTCCCTGGGCCCCACCCGCCGTCGCCTGGCAGAGGAACTGGGCCGAAACCGGTTGCGACGTGCCGATCAGCGCCGCGCCTGCCAGCAGCGCGAAGACGGCACAACGCTCGACCGAGCGGTGACGCGCAATCGGACGGCGCGCAGCGGCCTGCGCACGCATCGGAACATCTTGGATCATGATATCTCCGAAGCATTCAGTGAGCTTCTTGCCGCCAGAAACTGCCATCGACGCAAATCCGAAGCAACGATATACAAGATCTAATTCGCGGCAGTGTGATTTTTACAACAATAAATAAAAAATAATTAAAATCGCGTTAACCATAAATATCCATGATAAATGCCAATAAAATACCAAAACCGGCAAAGAGTTCTAAGGCGGCGAAATCTGGTTCTGTTATGGATCGCGCGTTCGGCCGGACGCACTGCTTCGGCATCTACGATCCCGGCGCGGATGCCTTCCACGGACAACGATCAGCCCACCGGACGGGCGGCCGCGAATGCATGGCCGGCCCTGGCCGGACCGCTCCGACGCCGCCCGCCCACGGACGCGGCGGTCGAACGACCATGAGCCACGGGCGAGGCGGTTGCTCTGCGATGCGCACGGCTCTACCGGGCGGACGCCGCCCGCTGACATGACCGCGAAGCGATCACGGTCCGGTCTCGCCAGCGGGCGCGAGCCTAGCGGCGGCCCGCCCGGACCTCACGCGAACGCGATTCGCCCGGCCTCGCCAGCGCCGCAGAGTCCGGGTAACCGGAAGGGCATGTGCCCGCCGCCCCGCGTCCTCGCGTTCCTCCTCGCTCTCCTGGGCTCCCTCACGGGCTCCTGGCTCGTCGCCGGGACCGCCGGCGCCCAGGCGCCCCGGCCCTCGAAATACGCCGATCTCGTCCGGGCCGAGCTCGTGACCGAGGAGAGCGCCGTCGCGGCGGGCGCCACGGTCACGGCGGGCGTGCGGCTGACGATGAAGCCCGGCTGGCACGTCTACTGGCGCAATCCCGGCGATTCCGGCCTGCCGCCGGAGATCGCCTGGTCCCTGCCGGCGGGCTTCTCCGCCGGCCCGGTGGCCTGGCCGGCGCCGGAGCGCATCCCGGTCGGCGACCTGATGAATTTCGGCTACGAGGGCGAGGTGCTGCTGGCGGTGCCGCTCACCGCCCCCGCCGCCCTCGGATCCGGGCCCGTCGTCCTGCGGGCCAAGGTCTCCTACCTCGTCTGCGAGCGCGAATGCGTGCCGGGCGAGGCCAGCCTCTCGGCGAGCCTGCCGGTCGCGCCCGCCGGCACGAGCCCGCGGCCCGATCCCCGCGCCGCCCCGCTCTTCGCGCAGAACCGCGAGCGCCTGCCGGTGCCCTCGCCGTGGCCCGTCCGGATGGAGCAGGACGGCGCCACGCCGGTGCTCCACCTCGACGCGCCGGGGCTCAGGGCCCGCGACGTCGCGTTCTTCCCCTACTCGGAGACCGCCCTCGAGCACGCCGCCGCGCAGACGGCGACGGTCGACGCCGCGGGACTCCACCTGCGGCTCCAGCGCAGCAGCCAGGGCGGGGCCGACGCACCGGCGCCGCGGGCGGACGGCGTGCTGACGCTCACGGAGGAGACCGCCTCCGGACCGGTCCGCCGCGCCTTCGCCCTCGGCGAGGCGGCGCCGGCCCCGGTGACCGCCGCCGCCTCCATTCCCGCGCCGGCCGCCGCGACCGCGCCGCCCGAGGCCGAGGGCCTGTGGCAGGCCGCCCTCCTCGCCTTCCTGGGCGGGCTCGTCCTCAACCTGATGCCCTGCGTCTTCCCGGTCCTGTCGATCAAGGTGCTGAGCCTGGTGCGCCATTCCGGCGAGAGCCCGGGCCGGGTGCGGCTGCACGGCCTCGCCTACGCGGTGGGCGTGCTCGCGACCTTCCTCGCCCTCGCCGGCCTCCTCATCGCCCTCCGGGCCGGCGGCGCGCGGATCGGCTGGGGCTTCCAGCTCCAATCGCCCCTGGTCGTGGCCGGCCTCGCCTACGGATTGTTCGCCATGGGCCTCAGCCTGTCCGGGGTCTGGCACCTCGGCGGACGGGCGGCGGCCCTCGGCGACGGGCTGACCCGGCGCGCCGGGCTCGAGGGCTCGTTCTTCACCGGCGTGCTGGCGACCGTGGTCGCCACGCCGTGCACGGCGCCGTTCATGGGCGCCGCCATCGGCTACGGGCTGACGCAGGGGCCCGCGACCGCCCTCGCGGTCTTCGCCGCCCTCGGGCTCGGCCTCGCCCTCCCCTTCGCCCTGCTGGCGGCCTGGCCCGCCGCCCTGCGGCGCCTGCCCCGGCCCGGGGCCTGGATGGAGATCCTCAAGGGCGTCCTCGCTTTCCCGCTCTACCTGACGGTGGCGTGGCTCGTCTGGGTGCTGAGCCAGCAGGTCGGCCCCGCCGGGCTGATGGCCGGGCTCACCGGCCTGGTGCTGGTGGCGTTCTGCGCCTGGCTCGTCGAGCGCGGCCGGACGGCCGGTCCCGTCGCCCGGCGGACCGGGCAGGCCGTGGCGCTCCTCGGCCTTCTCGGCCTCGCCGGCCTCCTCGTGGTGCTCGACCAGGACCGCGCGGCGCCGGCGGCGGTCGCGGCGGCGGACGGCGTCGAGCCGTTCAGCCAGGCCCGGCTCGACGCGCGGCTCGCCGAGCGCCGGCCGGTCTTCGTCAACATGACGGCCGCGTGGTGCATCACCTGCCAAGTCAACGACCGCACCACCCTGCGGGCGGCCTCGGTGCGCGCCGCCTTCAAGGCGCACGACGTCGCCCAGCTCAAGGGCGACTGGACCAACCAGAACCCGGAGATCACCCGGGTGCTCGAGGCGAATGGCCGCTCGGGCGTGCCGCTCTACCTGCTCTACGACGGCCGCGGCGGCGTCGCGGTGCTACCCCAGATCCTGACCGAGGCGACGCTGCGCGACGCCCTCGCGGCCCTCCCCGCCGGAGCCGGGCCGCGGGCCGCCCTGCCCTGAACCCGGCACCGGTCCGCCGCAGGCCTGCGTGCCGCATGGCAGTCCTGCGGCGGACGGCCTGAACCCGTTTGCCGCTTCCGTCTTATGCTGCAATGCAGCAGTGAGGACGGCAATGCAGCACACGGTTCACGACACGACCGTCGCCACGACGGCGGGACGGCCCGCGGCCCTGGCCCTGGTGGCGCTCGCGGCGGCCTCCTTCGGCATCGGCACCACCGAGTTCGTCATCATGGGACTCCTGCCCGAGATGGCGACGGATCTCGGCGTGAGCATCCCGAAGGCGGGCCTGCTCGTCTCCGGCTACGCGCTCAGCGTCACCTTCGGCTCGCCGGTGGTGGCGGTCCTGCTCGCCCGCCTCGACCGGCGCCGGGCGCTCCTGGTGCTGGTCGGCCTGTTCATCCTCGGCAACGCGCTCTGCGCGCTGGCGGCGAATTACGGGCTCCTGATGCTCGCCCGGATCGTCACGGCGCTCTGCCACGGCGCCTTCTTCGGCCTCGGCGCGGTGGTGGCCGCAGACTTGGTGCCGCCGCACCGTAAGGCCAGCGCCATCGCGATCATGTTCACGGGCCTGACCCTCGCCAACGTGCTGGGCGTCCCGTTCGGCACGGCGCTCGGTCATGAACTGGGCTGGCGGGCGACGTTCTGGGCCGTGGTCGGCATCGGCTTCGTGGCGGCGGCCGCTCTCATCGCCTGGCTGCCGCGGCACCTGCCGCAGGAGGGCGGCAGCCTCCTGTCGGAGATGCGGGTGCTGCGCCGGACGCAGGTGGTGCTCGCCATGCTGCTCAGCGTGCTGGCCTCGGCAAGCCTGTTCAGCGTCTTCACCTACGTGGCCCCGCTGCTCGCCGCCACCGCGGGTGCCAGTCCCCAGGCGATCACCGGCGTGCTGCTGCTGTTCGGCGTCGGGCTGACCGTCGGGAACGTCCTCGGCGGCCGCCTCGGCGACTGGCGGCAGATGCCCGCGGTGATCGGCCTCGCCCTCGCCCTCGTCGTCGTGCTCCTGGCGCTGGTGCCGGCGAGCGCCGCCCTGATGCCGGCCACCGCGGTGATCGGCCTGTGGGGCATCCTCGCCTTCGCCCTGGTGGCGCCGCTGCAGCTGCGGGTGCTCACCGCCGCCGACGGCGCCCGCAACCTCGCCTCGACGGTCAACCAGGGCGCCTTCAACCTCGGCAACGCGCTCGGCGCCTGGCTCGGCGGCGTCGCCATCACGGCGGGCGTGGCCTATGACCACCTGCCGGTGATCGGCGCGGTGCTGGCGCTGGCCGTGGCGGGCGTGGGCGTGCTGGCGCACCGGCTGGACCGGTGAGGGTCGGATCCGGGGCAGCGGCGAGACGTTGGCGCGGACCTTCCGTTGGAGGAGTTCCGCCCCGTGACCCTCGCTTCCCCAGAGATGCAGGACTGCATTGATGCCTGCCTGCGCTGCTACCAGACCTGCCTCGGCATGGCCTCGAACCACTGCCTGCCGGCGGGCGGCAGGCACGTCGAGCCGGAGCATCTCCGCCTGATGATGGCCTGCGCCGAGATCTGCCGCACCTCGGCGCACCTCATGCTGATCGGCTTGCCCGAGCACGCGCACACCTGCCGGGCCTGCGCCGAGATCTGCGAGGACTGCGCGAGGAGCTGCGAGGCGGTCGGCGACATGCAGGACTGCGTCACGGAGTGCCGCGCCTGCGCCGCGCATTGCCGCCGCATGGCGGCCTGAGCGGCGGGCGCCTCCTCACCGCCCGCTGCGCCTCGCCGCCGCCAGCGCCGCCCCGCCGATCAGCCCCGCCGCCGCGATCATCCCGATGTGCAGCCACATCGGGTCGGCGGCGACGACGCTGCCCTTCGCCCGCGCGTCGAACCGCCCGTGGGCGCCGTGGTCCCGCCGGGCGTCGACCGGGTCGAACAGGTTGTCGGGCCGGCCGGCCTGCGCCGCCTCCGGCGTCATCTCGCCCCGGTAGCCGTGGCGGGCGAGGTAGTGGTCGGTGAAGGCGGGCGCTGCCTGCGCGCCGAGGATCGCGAGCCAGGACGGGGTGCCGATCCAGAGCTCGCGCGGCGCGTCGTGGGCGGCGCGCACGATCTCCTCGGCGATCGTCTCGGGTTGGAAGATCGGCGGCACCGGCTCGAGCCGGCGCGGCAGGCGCGAGCGGGCCCAGTCGAATTGCGGCGTGTTCACCGCCGGCAGCTGCACCATGGTGAGGCGGATGGTGCTGCGGTGGTGCAGCAACTCGGTGCGCAGGCTGTCGACGAAGCCGCGCACCGCCGCCTTGGCGGCGCAGTAGGCCGCCTGGAGCGGGATCGACCGGTAGGCGAGCGCCGAGCCGACATGCACGATGGTGCCGCGGTCCGACGCCCGCATGTGGCGCAGGGCCGCGAGGGTGCCGTGGACCTGGCCCAGATAGGTCACGTCGGTGACGCGCTGGAACTCCTCCGGGGTCGTCTGCGCGACCTCGGCGTAGACCGTCACCATCGCGTTGTTGACCCAGACGTCGATCCCGCCGAACTCCTCCGCGAAGGCGTCCGCCGCCCGGTCGACGGCTCGCGGATCGGCGACGTCGGCCCGGTAGCCGAGCGCCTGGCCGCCGACCGCCCGCACCTCCTCGACCGCCGCCGCGATGCCGGCCCGGCCCCGCGCCACGATGCCGACGTTCCAGCCCCGGCGCCCGAAGGCGACCGCGACGGCGCGCCCGACCCCGGCGCTGCCGCCGGTCACCACCACGGTGGGGCGCGTTGTCCCGCTCATGCACCTGCTCCCTTGACACGACGTCAGCCCGACAACGCGCCCGGGGCGGTTCGGGTGCAGGGACGGATCGTGCCTGCGGGGAGTGCCGGATCGGCGGGCAGGCTGCCCGCTATTATGTCTATACACAAAGCCTCGCCGCCGGTACGACAGGGCAGGCTTGGCGGGTGAGGCTTGGCGGGCGAGCAGGAGGGGACGATGAGGGCGGTTGCCGCAGGGTTGGTGGTCGCGGTCGCGCTGGCGGGGCAGGTCCAGATGCAGGCCTTGGCGCAGGAGACGAAGGTCACGGTCGGCCTGTCCGGCTGGACGGGCTTTGCCCCCCTGACGCTGGCCAAGGAAGCCGGCATCTTCAAGAAGAACGGCCTCGACGTCTCTCTCAAGAAGATCCCGCAGGCGAGCCGCCACCTCGCCATCCGCTCCGGCGACGTGCAGTGCGCCGCCACCACGGTCGAGACCTGGGTGGTGTGGAACGCCAACGGCGTGCCGACGAAGCAGATCTTCCAGCTCGACAAGTCCTACGGCGCCGACGGCCTGGCGGTGAGGAACGACGTCGCTTCGATCAAGGACCTGAAGGGCAAGACCGTGGCGGCCTCGGTGCCCGGCACCGCGCCGTATTTCGGGCTGGCCTGGATCCTCAAGGCCAACGGCCTGTCGCTCAAGGACGTGAAGGTCGTCAACCTCGAGCCCGGCCCCGCCGCGCAGGCGTTCATCGCCGGCCAGAACGACGCTGCGATGACCTACGAGCCCTACCTCTCGTCGGTCCGCGCCGCGCCGCAATCCGGCAAGATCATCGCCACCACCCTCGACTACCCGATGGTGATGGACACCTTCGGCTGCACGCCGGAGTTCCTCGACCAGAACCCGAAGGCCGCCAAGGCGCTCGCCGACAGCTACTTCGAGGCCCTCGACCTGATCGCGAAGGACCCGCAGAAGTCCTACGAGATCATGGGCGCCGACGTGAAGCAGACCGGCGAGGCCTTCGGCAACTCGGCGAAGTTCCTGCGCTGGCAGGACCGGGCCGCCAACAAGGCGTTCTTCAACGGCGAGATCCAGAAGTTCTCCGAGCAGGCGGCCGACCTGCTGCTCGAGGTGGGGGTGATCCGGCAGAAGCCCGACATCGCCGGCCTCGTCGACGGCCGCTTCGTGCAGTGAGCCGGTTTCGTCCGCTGCAGCCGGTCGGCGGCCCGGCCCGGGTGGCCCTGGGCCTGAGCTTCTTCGTGCTGTTCGTGGCGGTCTGGGCCGCCGCGACCCTCGGGGGGCTGGTGCCGAGGACCTTCCTGGCCGATCCGGTGACCATGGTCCAGGACGGCTGGCTCCTCCTCACCCGGTTCGGCTTCGCGTCCGACATCGGCGTCACGGTGTGGCGCGTGGTCGGCGGCTTCCTGCTTGCGAGCGCAGTGGCGGTGCCGCTCGGGGTGATGATGGGAGCCTACAAGCCGGTCGAGGCGTTCTTCGAGCCGTTCGTGTCCTTCGCCCGCTACCTCCCGGCCTCGGCCTTCGTGCCGCTCCTGATCCTGTGGGCCGGCATCGGCGAGACCCAGAAGCTCCTGGTGATCTTCATCGGCTCGGTGTTCCAGATCATCCTGATGGTCGCGGTCGCGGTGGGCAACGTCCGGCGCGACCTCGTCGAGGCCGCCTACACCCTGGGAGCGAGCGATTCCGGCATCATCCGCCGGGTGCTGCTGCCCGCCACCGCGCCCGAGATCGCCGAGATCCTGCGCCTCGTGCTCGGCTGGGCCTGGACCTACGTCATCGTCGCCGAGCTGATCGGCTCCTCGTCGGGCATCGGCCACATGATCATCGAGAGCCAGGCGCTGCTCGCCACCGGCCAGATCATCTTCGGCATCATCGTCATCGGGCTGATCGGCCTCGTCTCGGACTTCCTGTTCAAGGCGGCCAACCGGCTCCTGTTCCCGTGGAAGCTCGCCTGATGCGGGAGATCGTCCAAGGCAGCGCCCAAGGGGGCGTCCACGAGATCGTCGAGGTGTCGGTCGAGGGCGTGGCGCGGGTCTTCCCCGGCAATCGCGGGGGAGCGCCCGTGCAGGCCCTCGCTCCCACCGACCTCCAGGTCGCCAAGAACGACTTCATCACCATCCTGGGGCCGTCCGGCTGCGGGAAGTCGACGCTCCTGCGCATCGTCGCCGGCCTCGACCGGCCGAGCGCCGGCCGGGTCCTGGTCGAGGGACGCGAGGTCCGGGGCCCCGGCCCCGACCGGGGCATGGTCTTCCAGTCCTACACCCTCTTTCCGTGGCTCACCGTGGCGGAGAACATCGGCTTCGGCCTGCGCGAGCGCGGCGTGCCGGTCGCCCAGCGCCAGGAGATCGTCGCCGCCTACCTCGACAAGGTCGGGCTGCGGGGCTTCGAGGGGCACTACCCCAAGCAGCTCTCCGGCGGCATGCAGCAGCGCACCGCCATCGCCCGGGCGCTCGCCAACGATCCCGCCATCCTGCTCCTCGACGAGCCGTTCGGGGCGCTGGACAACCAGACCCGCGGGCTGATGCAGGAGCTGCTGCTCGGCATCTGGGAGCGCGAGCGCAAGACGGTGGTCTTCGTCACCCACGACATCGAGGAGGCGATCTTCATGGCCTCGCGGGTGATCGTGATGACGGCGCGCCCTGGGCGGATCAAGGCCGACGTGCCGGTCGATCTCGGGCATCCGCGCCACTACACGGTCAAGACGAGCCCGGAATTCTCGCGCCTCAAGGCGCAGCTCACCGAGGAGATCCGGGCCGAGGCGGTGCTGGCGGCGCGGGAGCATTGAGGGACTGATCGAAGGGGCTCGACGGAGCTCAAATCCTCCATCGTCATCCCGGGGCCGCGAAGCGGAACCTGGGATGACTCCGTGGGTGTCGGCATTCTCAAGCGGGCACGGACAGGCCCCCGAAATCCGCCTCCCCACGCCTCGAATCGCCCGGGCGATGTTCTAACTGCGTCTCCTGACCCGATCCCTGCCGCCTCTTTCCGCGGCGCAACCGTTCAGGAGACGAGATGAAGGCCTTCGTCGTCCGCAGCCCCGGCGGCCTCGACCGCCTGGAGATCGCCGAGCGGCCCGATCCCGGCGCGCCCGGCCCCGGCGAGATCCGGGTCGCGATCCACGCGACCTCGCTCAACTACCACGATCTCCTGGTGGCGAGCGGGCGTTCCCCCGCCGCGGACGGCCGCGTGCTGATGTCGGACGGGGCAGGCCTCGTCGAGGCGGTGGGCGACGGCGTCACCGAGTTCGCCCCCGGCGACGCGGTCGTCTCCTGCTTCTTCCCGCAATGGGCGGACGGGCTGCCGCAAGCGCCGGTCGGCAACTTCGCGCAGGTGCCCGGCGACGGGGTCGACGGCTTCGCGGTGACCCACGCGGTCCGTCCCGTCGGGGCGTTCACCCGCGCTCCCCGCGGCTGGAGCCACGCCGAGGCCGCAACCATCACCACCGCCGGCCTGACCGCCTGGCGCGCCCTCGTCGGGGACGGCGGGCTCAAGGCCGGCGACACCGTGCTGGCCCTGGGCACCGGGGGCGTCTCGATCGCGGCCCTGCAGATCGCCAAGACGATGGGCGCGGCGGTGATCGTCACCTCCTCGTCCGACGCCAAGCTCGAACGGGTGCGGGCCCTGGGCGCCGACCACACGGTGAACTACCGCACCCACCTGGACTGGGGCCGGCAGGTGCGCGACTGGACCGGCGGCGGGGTCGACCACGTGGTGGAGGTCGGCGGGCCCGGCACCCTGGCGCAGTCGATCGAGGCGGTGCGCGTCGGCGGCCACATCGCCCTGATCGGGGTGCTCACCGGCCGCGGCGGCGAGGTGCCGACCTCGGCCCTGATGGCCAAGCAGGCCCGCCTCCAGGGCCTCATCGTCGGCAGCCGCCGCCAGCAGCAGGACTACGTCGCGGCGCTCAGCCTCGCCGGCCTGCATCCGGTGATCGACCGGACCTACGCCTTCGCCGAGCTGCCCGAGGCCTTCCGCCACCAGGAGGGCGGCAGCCACTTCGGCAAGCTCTGCGTCGCCTGGTAGTGGCGTCCCGGGAGGATCCGGCCGCGGCCCGGAACCTGCCCCGGCGCCGTCCCGCGCCGAAGCTCGACGGCGCCCACGCTTCCGGGATATGTCCCTGCCCATGAACGGGATCGTTGTGGTCGGCACCGGCCAGGCCGGCTTTCAGCTCGGGGCCTCCTTACGGGAGAACGGCTATGCCGGCCCGGTGACCCTCGTCGGCGAGGAGCCGGGCCTGCCCTACGGCAGGCCGCCGCTGTCGAAGGCCTACATGCTGGGCAAGACCGACGCGGCAGGCCTGCGCCTGCGGCCGGAGGCGTACTTCGCCGAGCACGGGCTCGCGGTGCGGGCCGGCGAGCGGGCGACGGCGATCGACCGGCCGGGGCGCAGCCTCCACCTCGCCTCCGGGACTGCGCTGGCTTACGACCACCTCGTGCTGGCGACCGGCGCGCGCAACCGCCCGCTGCCGGTCCCCGGCGCCGACCTGCCGGGCGTCCACCAGCTGCGCGACCTCGCCGAGGCCGACGCCCTGAAGGCGGCCCTCGCCGAGGCGCGGAACGTGGCGGTGGTCGGAGCCGGCTTCATCGGGCTCGAATTCGCGGCGGTCTGCGCCCAGAAGGGCTTGCCCGTCACGGTGATCGAAGGGCTCGAGCGTCCTCTCGCCCGCTCGGTCTCGCCCGGCATGGCGGCGCTGATCGAGGCGTCCCACGTCGCGGCCGGCGTGCGCTTCCTGTTCGGCAGCGCGGTTGCCGCGATCGTCGGGCCCGGCCGCGCCCGGGCCGTCGCCCTGGCGGACGGGCGGGAGGTGGCGGCGGACCTCGTCCTCGTCGGCATCGGCGTGGTGCCGAACCAGGAGCTCGCCGTGGCGGCGGGCCTGGCGGTCGAGAACGGGATCGCGGTCGACGCGATGCTCGCGACCGACGACCCTGCGATCTCGGCCATCGGCGACTGCGCCAGCTTTCCGTCCCCGCACGCGGCCGGGGCGCGGGTGCGGATCGAGTCGGTGCAGAACGCCGTCGACGGTGCCCGCTGCGTCGCTGCCCGCCTCGCCGGCCGGCCCGCCGCCTTCGACGCGGTGCCGTGGTTCTGGAGTGACCAGGGCCCGCTCAAGCTCCAGATCGCCGGGCTGTGCCAGCCGCACGATCTCGCGGTGCGCCGGGGCGACCCGGAGGCGGGCGGCGTCTCGGTGTTCTGCTACCGCGACGGGCGTCTCGCCGGCGTCGAGTCCCTCAACCGCCCGGCGGACCACATGATCGCCCGCCGCCTGCTCCAGGCCGGCCGCTTCCCGTCGCCCGACGAGGCGACGGATCCCGGCTTCGACCTCAAGGCCCTGGCCCTCGCCCGGGGCTGACCGGGCAGAGCGGTCAACCCTGCGGGCGGGCCCGTGCCGTCAGGCCGCCCGGATGGTGGCGAGGAAGCGGCGCATCTCGGCGCTCAGGTGCTCGGACTGCTGCGACAGCCCGGAGGCGGCGCCGAGGACCTCGCTCGCCGCACGGCCGGTCTCGTCCGCCGCCCGCGCCACGGTGCCGATGTTGCCGGTGACCTCCCCGGTGCCCGTCGCGGCCTCGGAGACGTTGCGGACGATCTCCTGGGTCGCCGCGCCCTGCTGCTCCACCGCAGCGGCGATCGAGGCGGCCACGCCGTTGATCTCGCGGATCTGCCCGGCGATCCTGTCGATCGCCGCGACCGCCGCGCCGGTCGAGTCGCGCACCGCCCCGATCTGACCCGCGATCTCGTCCGTGGCCTTGGCCGTCTGGTCGGCCAGCGCCTTCACCTCGGCGGCGACCACCGCGAAGCCGCGGCCCGCCGGCCCGGCGCGGGCCGCCTCGATCGTGGCGTTGAGCGCCAGCAGGTTCGTCTGCGCGGCGATCGAGGAGATCATCGCCGTGACCTCGCCGATGCGCCCGGCCGCGGTGCTGAGGGCGTGCACCACCTCGGCGGTGCGGCCGGTCTCCGCGACGGCGGTCTCGGCGAGACGGGCCGAGCCGTCGACCTGGCGGCCGATCTCCTGGACGGAGGATCCCAGCTGCTCCGTCGCCGCGGCCACGGTGTGGACGTTCGCGGCGGCCTCCTCGGCGGCGGCGGCCACGGCGGTGGACTGGCTCGCGGTCTCGGCCGCGGTGAGCGTCATCGTCCGGGCGGCGTCCTGGAGCCGGGAGGCCGCGGCCGCGACCTCGCCGACGACGCCGCCCACCGCCTGCTCGAAGCCGTCGGCGAGCAGCAGCAGGGTGCGGCGGCGCTCCTCCGCGGCGGCCGCCTCGGCGATCTGCCGGCGCTCGGCGTCCTCGGCAGCCTTGCGCGACACCATGGTCTTGATCCCGTCGACGGCCCGGGCGACCATCCCGATCTCGTCGCCCCGCCGCGCCTCCGGGAGGCTGGCCTCGACCTCGCCCTGCGCCATCCGCTGCAGCACGCCGACGAGGCGGCTCAGCGGCCGCGTGATGCCGAACACCGACAGGAGCATCGCGGCGACGAAGCCCACCGCCACCGCGGCGGCGCCGAGGCCGAGGCTCGCGTTCCGCGCCGCCCGCGTCTCGGCCGCGAGGTTGCCGGCCCCGACCTCCATGTAGGCGACGATGTCGTTCGACAACGCGCCGCATCCCTCGTAGGCCACCTTCATCACCGGATCGACGACCTGCCGGATATGGCCGGCGACGCGCGCCGCGTCGCCCGCCTCGATCATCCGGCGCACCGTCATGCTCTCGGCGATGAAGCGGTCGACGTGGCCCGCCTGCGTCGCCACCTGGGTCGCGAAGGTCGGGGCCTGGGCCGGCAGGTCGCTCATGATCTGCCTGAGCTTCGGTGTGACGTCGTCCAGCTCGGAAAGGTAGGGCCTCCGGGCCGCCGCGTCCGGCGCCGCGAGGGCCCGGTCGAGGGCGTAGGCGATCTCGAACACGAACCGCGTCGCCCGTCGGGCATTGGCCGCGCCCCGGCTTTCCTGCTCGACGAAGCGGCCGTAATGAGCGCCGATCGTGGTCATCTGGGACGTCGCGTACCAGAGCGCACCCCCTGCCAGCAGGCCGAGCAGGGCCGTGACGGCAGCGATCTTTGCTGCTACCGGAATTCGAGAGAGCATTCTGGCCTCGGGCGGACGTGACGTTTCACCCGAGAGACTATGTCATAATGGTTAATAACAGATTTTGAGGAAATATTTCCACGTCGCCGCTCAAGCAATAACAAGAGAGATGCGATCGGTGAGCTTGCAGACGTCAGAGAGCTGCGATCGTCCGAATGAAATGCGGTGCGAACTCAATTGTGCCGGGGCCAGGGCCGGCTCCACCGGCCCGGCTCGGCTGTTGTTCTCAGCGGTCATTCTCGGTCGTCAGCTCGCTCGGATGGATGCCCTTGTCCGGCGCGTCGTCGGGGCGCAGCTGCGCGTCCGGATAGGCGCCGTCGGTCAGTTCCACCCCGGCCGCCACGAGGGTCCCGCGGAGCGCGGCCCGCTGCTCGGAGGACGGCGGGTAACGCCCCGCCTCGAACAGGCGGATGCACTCCGCGTCGACGTTGGCGCGCAGCGCCAGATCGTCCTCCGACCAGCCCAGCAGGTCCCGCGCCCGGCGCAGCTGCGCCGCCGTGATGTCGTCTCCGCCGTTCACTGAATCCCGTCCCTTGCTCGCCCGTGGATCTCCTTGCGCCGTGCGGCGCCTGGGCTAACGGCGAGGCTCCGCTTTCGTTGCCACACCGGCAAGCTTTCGCGAGTCGTGCCACATTACGGCCAAGCTTGCCGCATATTTGCAACAGTCGTCGGCAAGATGCTGATGCGGAGCGGCCGCTCCCGCCGCGAGGGTTGCGGGCGGAGGGGGGCCTCTCTAGGGTCCGCGACCAACACGACAATGCAGATGGGGAATGCGATGAAGGCGATGCAGGTTGCGCTGGCCGCCGGCGCCGTCGCACTTTTGGCGTCGGCCACGCAGGCTTCGGCGCAGAACATGATGGGCTACGGCCAGAAGAACCGGGACAAGTCCGGGCAGCCTCAGTACATCCCGCCGACGAAGGCGCAGGAGAAGATCTTCCCGCTCGATTCGACCTGGACCGCGGTGAGCATCAACGGCAAGCCGTTCGCGGGCAGCGAGCGGCCGAGCTTCATCATCGACAAGCAGTACCGCGCCCGCGGCTTCGGCGGCTGCAACACCTTCGCGGCGACGGCCTTCCCGCTCAAGGAGCAGCACCTGGCGGTCGGCCCGCTGGCGCTGACCAAGCGCACCTGCGACAAGACTGTCGGCGCCTCCGAGATGCAGTTCCTCACCGCGCTGCGGACCTCGGGACAGTGGGACATCGTCGGCTCGCAGCTGGTGATCAAGAGCCAGGCCGGCGAGCTGCGCTTCGACCGCGCGCTCTGATCCGAGCCATTCAGGCACGACGGCAGAACGGCCCCGCCCCGCGGCGGGGCCGTTCTCGCATGGGCGGGGCACCGGAATCGATTTACCGCTGCCCTTCCGTGCATTATGGCGCTCTCCTGTCCAGCGTGGACGTCCGGGCCTGGTTTCTTCCGCGAGGCACGGTATCGGCGCGCGGCCCAACCACAACAGCGGATGCGAGGAGGAACCGGGATGCGGTCGATGTCGAGGAGGGTGCTGCTGGCGGCGGCGCTGCTGGGGAGCAGCCTGGTGGGCGCGCAGGCGCAGGACAAGACGCCGGTCAAGCTCGGCGCGATCGAGATCCTGACCGGGCCGAACAGCCGCTACGGGATCGCCATCCAGCGGGGCTTCGACCTCGCGCTGGCGGACATCAACAAGGCCGGCGGCGTGCTCGGCGGCCGTCCGCTCGCCATCGCCTACGAGGATTCGGCCGGCGCCAAGGAGCAGGCGCTCAACGCCGCCCGCAAGCTCATCGGCCGCGACAAGGTTCCGCTGATCCTGGGGCCCACCCTGTCGAACGAGATGTTCGCCGCCGGCCCCGTCGCCAACGAGCGCAAGGTGCCGATCGTCGGCACCTCGACCACCGCCAACGGCATCACGGCGATCGGGCCCTACGTCTTCCGCACCTCGCTCCCTGAGGCCGACGTCATCCCGGTCACGCTGAAGACCGCCCAGGCGAAGTTCGGCATCAAGCGCGTCGCCGTGATGTACGGCAACGACGACGCCTTCACCAAGTCGGCCTACGACGTGATGAAGGCCTCGCTCGAGAAGCTCGGCATCGAGACCCTGACGACCGAAACCTTCGGCTCGAAGGATTCGGACTTCTCGGCCCAGCTCACCAAGATCAAGGCGCTGAACCCCGACGCGATCGTGCTGTCGGCGCTGGTCGAGGCGGCCTCCGGCATCGAGCTCCAGGCCCGCCAGCTCGGCATCCCGGAAAAGGTGTTCTTCATCGGCGGCAACGGCCTGAATTCGCCCAAGCTCGGCGACATCGCCGGCAAGTCGGCGGACGGCACCCTCGTCGGCAGCCCGTGGTTCATCGGCAAGCCCGACGCGGCCAACCAGGCCTTCGTCAACGCCTTCAAGGACAAGTACGGCGGCGACCTGCCCGATCAGTTCGCGGCCCAGGCCTACGACACGCTGTTCATCGTCGCCAAGGCGATCGACGCGGCCGGTGCCCCCGACTCCGAGAAGATCAAGGACGCGCTCATCAAGGTGAAGCACACCGGCGTGATGGGCCCGTTCTCCTTCTCCGACAGCCGCGACCCGGCGGACACCTCCGGCGTGGTGGTGCTGGTGATGAAGGGCGGCAAGTTCCAGCTGCTGCAGTAAGCGCACTGGTTCGGTCGGGCCACGCCTGAGAATGGGGCGCGGTCCCCCCTCTCTCACACGGGAGAGGGGACCGCGCTTCATCTTGAGAGGGTGGTGCTGCCCTGCCCGGCGTCCCCGAACTCCACCGATTGACCCGCCGCGCGATATCGGCCACGTCGCGCCATCGTCATCCTGTTCGGCCCTGAGGCCGGGCCGCATCGGGCGTCGGACGCCCATCGAAATTCCAAGCCCCCATGCTTGAGCAGCAGCTCGTCAACGGCGTCGTGCTCGGCGCGACCTACGCCCTCTTCGCCATCGGCTTCACGCTGATGTTCGGGGTGATGGGCGTCATCAACCTCACCTACGGGGTCTACTTCGCCCTCGGCGCCTTCGCGGCCCTGTGGTCGACGCAAGGTCTCGGGCTGCCGATCTGGGCCGCCCTGCCGGTCGGCGCGCTGGTCGCGGGCGTGCTCGCGGTCGTCCTCGACACGCTGCTCCTCACCCGCCTGCGGCGGGCGAAGGCGCCCGAGCTCGCCTCCCTGATGGTGACGCTGGGGGCGACGCTCTTTCTCTACGCCGGCATGGCAGCGGCGCTCGGCACCGAGATCCGCCGCTTCCCGGCCGAGGTCTTTTCCGGCGGCGCCTACAGCCTCGGTGACGTGCGGGTGGGCACCACCCAGCTCCTGATCCTCGCCGCGGCGATCGTGCTGATGCTGGCGCTGCTCGCCCTGGTGCGCGGCTCGCGCCTCGGCCTCGCCATCCGGGCGGTGGCCGAGAACCCGGACGCCGCCTCGCTCATGGGCATCAACGGCGCCCTGATGCTGCGGGTGGTCTCGTTCCTGTCCGGCGCCATCGGCGGCGCGGCGGGGGTGCTCGTCGGCCTCAACTTCAATGCCATCCAGCCCTTCATGGGCGAGCACATGATGCTGCGCGGTTTCGCGGTCATCATCGTGGGCGGGCTCGGCGACCTGCGCGGCGCGCTGCTGGCCGGCCTGCTCGTCGGCCTCGCCGAGGTGCTCACCGCGGCCTACCTCTCCTCGACCCTCAAGGACATGATCGCCTTCGCGCTCCTCGTCGCCACCCTGTGGTTCCGCCCGCTCGGCCTGTTCGGCCGCGCCGCCGCCAAGCGGGCCTGACCGTCATGTGGGAAGCCTTCGACGACTTCTACTGGACCTACCAGAGCCTGATCCACGCGATCGGGGTGAACGGCATCCTGGCGCTGTCGGTCTACGTGGTGCTGGCGGTGGGCCAGCTCTCGCTCGGCCAGGCCGCCTTCATGGGGGTCGGCGCCTATACGGGCGCGCTGCTCACCGTGAAGTTCGGCGTGCCGTTCGGCGTGTCGATCCTGGCCGCCGCCCTGGTGCCGGCCCTGCTCGCCCTCGTCGTCGGCGGGCCGACGCTCCGGCTCACCGGCGTCTACCTCGCCATCGCGACGATCGGGCTCGGCGAGATCACCCGCATCGTGTTCCTGAACTGGGACTATGCCGGGGGGGCGCTCGGTCTCTCCAACATCCCGGAGCGCGGCGGGGTCGCGGCGATCTACGGCACCCTCGCGGTGCTGCTCGTCGGCCTGACGCTCGTCGCGCGCTCCCGCGTCGGCCGGGCGATGGAGGCGATGCGCGAGGACGAGGCCGCCGCCGGCGTGATGGGCGTGAACCTGCCGCGCTACCGGCTCGTGGCGCTGGTCGTCTCCTCCGCCATGGCCGGGGTGGCGGGCTGCCTCTCGGCCCACGTCTCCTCGTTCATCGGCCCGAACGAGTACGGCTTCGAGGCCGCGGTGACGATCCTGAGCTACGCGCTCCTCGGCGGCATCGGCTCGCCGCTGGCGCCCGTCCTCGGCTCGACCATCCTGACGCTCCTGCCGGAGGTCCTGCGCCCGCTGGCCGATTTTCGCCTGATGGTGAACGGCCTCATCATCGTGCTGGCCGTCCTCTTCATGCCCCGGGGCATCCTGCCCTGGCGCATCGCCCGGACGGGCTGACGCCATGGCTCTCCTCACCGTCCAGGGCCTGACGCGGCGCTTCCAGGGCCTCGTCGCGGTCGATTCCGTCGACTTCACCGTCACGCCCGGCACCGTCCACGGCCTGATCGGCCCGAACGGCGCCGGCAAGACCACCCTCTTCAACCTCGTCTCCGGCGTGCTCGCGCCCAGCGCCGGCAGCGTCCGCCTCGGCGACCAGCCGCTCGACGGGCTTCCCCCCTACCGCCGCACGGCGCTGGGCCTCGCCCGCACGTTCCAGAACATCCGCATCTTCTCCGAGATGACGGTGCTCGAGAACGTGATGACCGGCCTGCACACGCGCCTGTCCGCGACCTGGGGCATCCTCCTGCGCAGCCCCGGCTTCCGGGCCGAGGAGCGGCAGGCCAAGGCCAAGGCCCGCGACCTCCTCGCCTTCGTCGGCCTGAGCGAGGCCGCCGACATCCGCGCCGGCGACCTGCCCTACGGCGACCAGCGCCGGCTCGAGATCGCCCGGGCGCTCGCCTGCGAGCCGCGCCTCGTGCTCCTCGACGAGCCTGCCGCCGGCATGAACCCGGCCGAGACGCACGCGCTCCTCGGCCTCCTGCGCCGCCTGCGCGACGAGCGCGGCCTGACCCTGCTGCTCGTCGAGCACGACATGCCCCTGGTGATGAGCCTGTGCGACCGCCTGACGGTCCTCAACTTCGGCCGCCGGATCGCCGACGGCACCCCCGCGGAGGTGCGCGCCCACCCGGCGGTGATCGAGGCCTATCTCGGCACCGGCAGCCACGAGGCAGGCGCGAGCCGGGAGGCGGTGAAGTGAGCGAGCTTCTCGCGGTCGAGGGCCTGCGCCTCGGCTACGGCCGGGCCGACGTGATCCACGGCATCGCCCTCACGGTCCGGCGCGGCAGCATCGTGTCGCTGATCGGCTCGAACGGCGCCGGCAAGACCACGATCCTGCGCAGCCTGTCGGGCCTGATGAGGCCCCGGGCCGGCCGGGTGATGTTCGGCGACGGCGCGGGCGTCGACATCGCCGGCGAGGCGGCGCACCGCATCGCCCGCCGCGGCATCGTGCAGGTGCCGGAGGGCCGCCAGGTCTTCGCCAACATGACCGTGGCCGAGAACCTGCGGCTCGGCGCCTACCACGTGCCGGGACCGGAGGCGGCGCGGCGGCAAGCGGCCGTCGAGGCGCGCTTTCCCCGCCTCGCCGAGCGCCTGCGCCAGCAGGCGGGCTACCTCTCGGGCGGCGAGCAGCAGATGCTGGCGATGGGCCGGGCGCTCATGGCCGAGCCGGTTCTGCTCCTCCTCGACGAGCCCTCGATGGGCCTCGCCCCGCTGATCGTCGAGGAGATCTTCGCCATCATCGCGTCCCTGCGGGCGGAGGGGCGCACCATCCTGCTGGTGGAGCAGAACGCCAGCGCGGCCCTCGCCATCGCCGACTACGCCTACGTCCTCGAGACCGGCCGCATCCGGCTCCAGGGCCAGGCCGCGGAGATCGCCCGCAACCCGGAGGTCACGGCGGCGTATCTGGGGGTGTGAGCACCCCTCGCGTCACTGCCACACGCCCGCCTTACGCGCCTTGGCGCTCGCCTCCGCGGCTTCCAGCTCGGCCGGCGCGCCCGGCGCGGCGCGGCCGGCGCCGTTGAACAGCACCACCTCGGACAGGTCCTGCTCGCCGGCCCGGCAGCGATAGAGCTCGGGCGCGCCGGCCGGCTGGCACGTCACCTCGCGCCGGCGCAGGTACTGGCGGAACTCGCGGGCGAGCGCGCCGCCCTGCCCCTCGACGCCGAGGAGCCGCACCACCTGCCCGTCGAGGCGCAGGCGGCCGGTATCGACGACCCGCGGGACGCCGCGCAGGCTCGGGGCCGGCGCGGCCCGCTCGCCCGGGCTCTGCCAGGCCGGGCGTGCCCCGCTGCGGGCCAGGGCTCCGGTCTCCCGCGCGGTCTCCCGCGCCTCAGCGGCCTGGGGCGCCGGGCGGGCCTTCGCCAGCTGCGCCGCGATGTCCTGAAACAGGGCCTCCGGCGCGTCGCCGGCGCTGTTCTCCACCGAGCCGCCGGAGAAGATCGTGCCGACGAGGAGGTCGCCGGCGCTGCCGACATGGAGCCCGTCCCGGCCTCCCGGCTCGTCAGCGCCCTCGGGCGGCCGGGCGAGGCCGGCGAGGAGCGTGAGCAGCGCGGTGCGCCTGTCACCCGTCGGCACCGGCCCGGCGACGAGCCGGTCATAGACCGGGCGTCCGTCGCGGCCGAGGTGGCGCAGGCTGGCGGCGGCGGCGCGCCGGGCCTCCGGCGTGTCGGGCAGGGGTGGCCCGCCGGCCACCACCGCCTGCACGGCGCCGTCCGGCCCGAGGACCAACACGCCGGACCGGGCGCCGCTGCGGCCGGCGGCGTCGAGGCGGCGCTCGACCGCCTTCTCGGCGATGGCCTGGAGGCCGCGGTCCAGGGTGGTGCGCAACGCCGCGTCCCGGACCGGCTCGGGGCCGAGGCGCTCGGCGGCCTGCGCCAGGACGAGGTCCGGAAATCCGCTGCGGGTCACCGGCGAGGTTCCGGAAGGGGCGAGGTCGTCGAGGGCGCGCCCCGCCTCCGCGGCCTGGGCGGCGCTGAGGCTGCCCCGCATCACCATGCCGTCGAGGACGTCGCGGGCGAGCGCGCGGACCTGGGCGACGTCCCGGTCGGGCTGCAGGTCGGGCCCGAGGGTCAGTCCCGCCAGGAAGGCAGCCTCGGCGGGCGCGAGGGAGGCGGCATCCTTGCCGAACAGGCGCTGCGCCGCCGCGTCGATCCCGTAGAGGCCAGCGCCAAAGCGGGCGAGGTTGAGGGCGCGGGCGAGGATTGCCGGCCGGTCCTCCCGCGCCTGGAGGCGGAGCACCAGCATCGCCTCCCGCACCCGGTCGGCGAGGCTGCGCTCGACGCCGGGCACGGCTCTGATGATGTCGCGGCGGACCAGACGCTGGGTCAGGCGCGGGCTGCCGGACCGGGGACCGTCGCTGATCGTGTCGCGCAGGGCGCTGCCGATCACCGCCGCGATCCCGGTCACGTCCAGCCGGTAATCGTCCTCGAACCACGGATCCTGCGCGGCCAGGAAGGCCTGGCGCATCACCGGCGCCACTGCCTCCGCCGTGAGCGCGCGCCCCTGGACGATGCCGCGCCGGGCAATCGGCTCGCCGTCCTGCGCCTGCACCGTGAGCGTGCGGGCCGGGTGCCGGGGCCCGGAGAGCGGCGGCAGCGTCGCGGCGCACCAGAGGACGAAGGTCGCCGCCAAGCCGAGCGCCCCCAGGCCCACGAGCAGGAGGGCGCGGCCCCAGGGCAGCGCCCCGGCCCGGCGTGCCGCCCCGGCGAACCGGGCCGCGACCGGGTGGCCCCCGACCCGCTCCGCCGCGCCCTGCCAGGCCGGCCCGACCCGCCGCAGCGGCGCGGCCGCAGCCGAGACGACCGGCTGAAGCCGCCCGGCGACGGCGCTGCCGGCCCGGGCCGCGCCGGTGCGGAACCGTCCCGCGCCCTCGGCGATCCGGCGGCCGCCGGCAGAGAGGCGGGAGGGGG
>NZ_LABY01000171.1 GCF_001043975.1 Methylobacterium variabile | reverse complement strand
AGCTCCCATCGTCTAGCGGTCTAGGACGTCGCCCTCTCACGGCGAAAACAGGGGTTCGAGTCCCCTTGGGAGCGCCAGGGCCGGGGATGTCCCTGATTCAGTTCTGCGACAGGTCAGCGCGCGAGCGGGCCGCATGTCGCGGGCATCGCGAACGGGGCTCGATCGTCGATCATGGCTGTCCTGCATCGCGGTCCTGATTGAAGGGTCACAATCCGGCATGCCCGCGTCGTCTCGGGCGCGGCGGGCGCTCGCGATGCACATGACGGCCTCCGACGCATCGTCCATCCGGACGACCGCGTCACGCTCGCCCCTTCCGGCAGATGAAGCGCGCCGACAGCCTCGTCTACTATCGCGGCCGCTGGCCCGACGGCGAGGTTCCGGCCGCGACCACTGCCCATCACTCATCGACGGCCCCCTGAGAGACGTCTTTCCGGATGCCGCGCTCGCGGAGATCTCGAAGCGCGAATTCGAAGACGCATGGGACAAGGGCGTCGATACGCCGTTCTGGTTCGTCCGCTGATCGTGGGCGCCGGCAGGCTGCAAAGCCGGATCATGCCGACGTGCTACCCGTGTCCCGCGACCCGATCCGTGCCGAGGCCTCGCTGCCGAGGTACGCTGCCCCAGGGCGATGATCGACCGATGGCGGCCGCTGAGCGAGGCGCAGCCACGCCGCCCGCGAGCCCGACCGAAGCCCGTGCGGCACGTCGGCCCCGGGCGCTGCGGTCCGCACCCTCAGCCTTGCAGGCGCTCGAAGCGGAACGGCCGATGCCCGTCCTCGAAAACCCGCATGTCGACCGTCCACAGGCCGCCGTCGTCGCCGTGCAGGGTGAAGAGGAGCGAGTAGGCGATCGGCGCCGCGTCGGGGTGGCCGCGAAAATCGATCTCGTCCAGCCACCAACGCTCATCGGCGCTGCCGCAGGCCTTCTGCCTGTCCACGAAGGTGTCGAGGTAGGTCGACGCCGCGTCCTGCAGGGCCGGCAGCGACTCGCTCACCATGTCGGCCACCGCCGCCTGCGCCCGGCTCGCCTCGCCGTTCTCGTCGCTCAGGTAGACGCGGACGTGGTCGATCCGGCCGACCCACCCGGCAGGACCCATGCGCGTGACGCTCAATCCCACCGCGTCATCTCCGGACTCGCCCCTCAATGGTCGTGGGCGTGCTCCGGCAGCGTCAACCCGAAATGCGCAACCAGATCCTGCACCTGGGCCGGGGTGAGGTGGCGCGGGTTGAGGTTGCGCAGGAGCAGGTAGAGCTTGGCGGTCTCCTCCAGCTCCTCGGTGGCGAACACCGCCGCCTCCAGGGTGTCGCCGGCCACCACCGGGCCGTGATTGGCGAGCAGCACCGAGGAGTACTTGCCGGCAAGCCCCCGGATCGCGTCCGCCACCGCCGGATCGCCGGGTCGGTAGTAGGGCACCAGCGCCACCGCGCCGGCCCGCATCAGGCTGTAGGGGGTGAGCGGCGGCAGCACCGCGCGGGGGTCGATCTCCGGCAGCATCGAGACGGCCACCGCATGGGTCGAGTGCAGGTGGACGATCGCCCGCGCCTCGGCCCGGCTGTCGTACAGGGCGCCGTGGAGCGGGATCTCCTTGGTGGGCTTGTCGCCCGAGAGGAGCCGCCCGTCGCGGTCGAGGCGGGAGATCCGGGCGGGGTCGAGGAAGCCGAGGGAGGCGTTGGTCGGCGTCACCAGCCAGCCGCCGTCGTCGAGCCTGAGCGAGATGTTGCCCGACGAGCCGGGCGTCAGGCCGCGCTCGAACAGCGAGCGCCCGAAGCGGCAGATCGCCTCGCGCAAGGAGGCTTCGCTCAGAGTCGATACATCCGTCACGCCGTCGCTCCCTCGATCAGCTCGAAGCCGAGATCCACCACCGTCGCCGGCCCGCCGGCGCAGAGGAGCCGCGCCGCCGTCGCGCCCGCCTCGACCCGCGGGGTGCGGATGGTGGCCAGCGGCTGCGGCATCAGCCGGCCGACGTCGAGGCCGTTATAGCCGAACAGGGCGAGCCGCCCCGGCACCGGGAGGCCGGCCGACAGGCAGTGGAAGTAGCCGCCGAGCGCCATGTCGTCGTTGGAGAAGTAGGCCGCGTCGAGATCCGGCGACCGGGCGAGCAGGGCGGCGAGACCCTGCCGGCCGGCCTCGACCGAGGACGGGGCGGCGACCCGCTCCTCGCCGGCGAGCGCCAGGCCGGCCTGGGCCAGGGCGTCCCGGAATCCGGCGTAGCGCTTGGCGGCGCGCCGGTCCTTGGTCAGGTCGTGGCCGATATAGCCGATGCGGCGGTAGCCGCGGCCGGCGAGGTGGCGGGCGCTGGTCTCGCCGGCGGCGCGGTTGGAGTAGCCGACCACGATGTCGAGCCCCGGCCCGTCGATGTCGAGGAGCTCGGCCACCCGCACGCCGCTGGCGATGAGCCGGCGCCGCGTGCCCGGATTGTGCTCGAGCCCGGTGACGATCAGCCCGGCCGGGCGCCAGCTCAGGAGCGAGCCGACCACCGCCTCCTCGCGGTCCTGGTCGTAGTCGGTGACGGCGATGACCGACTGGAACCCCTCCTGCTCCAGCGCCGCGGTCGCGCCGCGCAGGAGGTCCGGGAAGACGATGTTGGTGAGCGAGGGGATCACGATGCCGATCAGCCGCGAGCCCGTCGAGGCCAGCGTGCCGGCGATGCGGTTCGGCACGTAGCCGAGGCGGGCCACCGCGGCCTCGACCCGGGCCCGGGTCTTCTCCGAGAACGAGCCGTGGCTGCGCAGGACCCGCGACACCGTGCTCTCCCCGACCCGCGCCTCGCGGGCGACGTCGGCCAGGGTGATCGGGCGCCGGCCGGCGCCGTCCCGCGGCGCCTCGTCCTCGGACGCGAAGGTCCGGTTGCCGCCCTCGTCCATTCGTCCTCCCGTCCCACCCGGCACCGTGTCGCCGGTGCTCGTGCGCCGAGCCTGCGACGCTTCGCATGCCTGCCGCGCTCGGCTTGCCTGCAGCGCTCGGGCAAGCCACGATGTCATGGTTCCACGGCCGGCTCAACGGACCCATGGTCCGGATTGGCAGCGCTGCCAAAAGTTGCTAGAGCGTGGGACAACGGCGCGGCGCCAGATCGCGCGGTCACGGGTCGCGCGGCGGCCCGCAGGAGGAAACGGCATGAGCGACACCCCCGCCCGCGTCGCGGTGATCGGACTCGGCTCGATGGGCTACGGCATGGCGCAGGCCCTGCGCCGGGCCGGCCTGGATGTCGCCGGCAGCGACGTCGATCCCGCCTCCGTGGCGCGCTTCTCCGCCGAGGGCGGGCGCGGCGCCGCGAGCCCGGCGGAGGCCGTGGCGCAGGCCGCCATCGTGGTCTGCGTCGTCGTCAACGCGGCCCAGACCGAGGCGGTGCTGTTCGGGCCCGACGGCGTCGCCGCGGCGATGCCGGAGGGCGCGGTGTTCGTCTCCTGCGCCACCATGGACCCGGAGATTGCCCGCCGTCTCGCCGCCCGGCTCGAGGCCACCGGCCGGCACTACCTCGACGCGCCGATCAGCGGCGGCGCCCAGCGCGCAGCGCAGGGCGAGTTGACCATCCTGGCCTCGGGCAGCCGGGACGCCTTCGCGCGGGCCAAGCCGGCCCTCGACGCCATGGCGGCCAAGCTCTACGAGCTCGGCGACGCCGCCGGCCAGGGCGCGGCGTTCAAGATGATCAACCAGCTGCTCGCCGGCGTGCACATCGCGGCGGCCAGCGAGGCGATGGCCTTCGCCGCCCGCCAGGGCCTCGATCTCCGTCGCGTCTACGAGGTGATCACGGCCTCGGCCGGTAATTCCTGGATGTTCGAGAACCGGATGCCGCACGTGCTGGACGGCGACTACGCGCCCCGCAGCGCCGTCGACATCTTCGTCAAGGATCTCGGCATCGTGCAGGACATGGCGCGCAGCCAGAAGTTCCCGGTGCCGGTGGCGGCCGCGGCCCTGCAGATGTTCCTGATGGCCGCCGGCGCCGGCATGGGCCGCGACGACGACGCCTCGGTCGCCAGGATCTACGCCCAGGTGACCGGCACGGCCCTGCCGGGCGGGGCGGGGTAGAGCGTTCACTTCCGAATAGACCGAACTGACACCCTCCAGGTCATTCCGGGGCCGCGAAAGCGGAGCCCGGAATCCAGACACTCAGGCCGTCGAGAAGGCGGAGTGCGTTCCGCTCTCTCCTGTAGCGTCCGCGGTTCTGGATCCCGGGCTCCGCTTTCGCGGCCCCGGGATGACCCTGAGAGTTGGTAAGGCTGAGTGCCCACGATCGGCCGGCGACGCCGGACGGTCGAGACAAGCCCGCCAGGGCACCGGCGCCGGCGCGCCGATCAAGGGAGGACCTTCATGCCGCGCTTCGCCGCGAACCTGACCCTGATGTTCACCGAGGTGCCATTCCTCGACCGCTTCGCCGAGGCCGCGCAGGCCGGGTTCGAGGCGGTCGAGTTCCTGTTCCCCTACGAGCACCCGCCCGAGGCGATCGGCGAGCGGCTCGAACGCCACGGCCTGACGCAGGCCCTGTTCAACCTGCCCCCGGGCGACTGGGCGGGGGGCGAGCGGGGCCTTGCGGCCTTGCCGGAGCGGTTCGAGGAGCTGAAGGCCGGCGTCGAGACGGCGCTCGCCTACGCCCGCGCCACCCGCGTGAAGCGCCTGCACCTGATGGCCGGGATGGCCGACCGCACCGATCCGAAGGCGCAGGATTCCTATCGCCGGGCCGTCGCCTGGACGGCGGAGCGCTTGGGGACGGAAGGCCTCGACCTCGTGCTCGAGCCGATCAACGCCCGCAACATGCCGGGCTACTTCCTCAACGATTTCGGGTACGCCGCCGACCTGATCCGCGACGTGAACCGGCCGAACCTGAAGCTGCAGTTCGACCTCTACCACTGCCAGATCCTGCACGGCGACGTGACCATGCGCTTACGCGCGCTGATGCCGATCGTCGGCCACGTCCAGACCGCGAGCGTGCCGGAGCGGCACGAGCCCGGCAGCGGCGAGATGAACGACGCCTTCCTGTTCGCCGAGCTCGACCGCCTCGGCTACGACGGCTTCATCGGCTGCGAGTACAACCCGCGGGCCGGCACGCGCGAGGGGCTCGGCTGGTTCGCCCCCTACAAGGGAGCACGCGCATCATGACCCTGGCGCTGGGCTGCATCGCCGACGACTACACCGGGGCCTCCGACCTCGCCAACACCCTGACCAAGGCGGGCCTGCGCACGGTCCAGACCATCGGGGTGCCGGCGGCAGACCTCGCCCTGCCCGAGGTCGACGCCGTGGTGGTCTCGCTCAAGAGCCGGTCGATCCCGGCGGACGAGGCGGTGGCGCGCTCGCGCGAGGCCGCCGCATGGCTGAACGCCCGGGGCGCCGGCCACCTGCTGTTCAAGGTCTGCTCGACCTTCGATTCGACCGATGCGGGCAATATCGGCCCGGTGACCGACGCCCTGCGGGAGGATGCCGGCGAGGCGATCGCCCTCGTCACCCCGGCCTTCCCGGAGACCGCCCGCACCGTCTATCTCGGCCACCTCTTCGTCGGCACGGTGCCGCTCGCCGAGAGCCCGCTCAAGGACCATCCCCTCAACCCGATGCGGGATTCGAACCTCGTGCGGGTGCTCGCGCGCCAGAGCCGGGGGCAGGTCGGGCTGGTCGATCTCGCGACGGTGGCGAACGGAGCCGAGGCGGTGAGCGCCCGGCTCGACGCCCTCGCCCGCGAGGGCAAGGGCGCGGCCATCGCCGACGCGGTGCTCGACCGCGACCTCGCGGTGCTGGGCGCCGCCGCCCTCACCCGAAAGGTCTCGACCGGCGCCTCGGGCCTCGGCCTCGGCCTCGCCCGCGCCCTGGTGGCGGCCGGCCGCGTCGCACCGAGGGCGGCCGAGGCCGATCTCGGACCCGCCATCGGCGGCCCGGCGGCCTGCCTCGCCGGCAGCTGCTCGCAGGCCACCCTCGGGCAGATCGCCCGGGCCGAGGCCGCGATGCCGGTGCGCCGCCTCGATCCCGCGCGTCTGCTCGCCGGCGAGGACGAGGCCGGCGCGGCCCTCACCTGGGCCATGGAGCGGATCGGCGCCGGTCCGGTGCTGATTGCCAGCAGCGCCGGGCCCGAGGCGGTGGCGAAGGTCCAGGCCCGCTACGGCCGCGACGCCGCCGGCCACGCCATCGAGGCCGCGATGGCGCGGATCGCCGAGGGACTGGTGGCCCGCGGGGTGCGCCGCCTGGTGGTGGCGGGGGGCGAGACCTCGGGAGCCGTGGTCGACCGCCTCGGCCTCCCGGCCTTCCGGGTCGGCCCGGAGATCGCCGCCGGCGTGCCGGTCCTGCGCACCACCGACCGGGACATGTGGCTGGCGCTCAAGTCGGGCAATTTCGGCGGGCCGGACTTCTTCGCCGACGCGCTGCGGCTGATGCCGTAGGGCGGCCGGCTTGGCCGACAGGTACAGCCACTGAAACTCCCACGCACCCTTTCCGGGCCCGGATAAGGGGTGGGAGACGAGGATCACGGCTCAGGCTGAATCTCCGCCTCCTCCCCCTCCGGCGATACGGCCGGCGAAGCCGGTGTCGGCCCAGGCGCCGCACCCGGCACCGGAGCGAGGGGTGCCGGCGGAGCAGGCGCCTTCACCGGCGCCGGCCGCCACGGCCGCGTCTCCCCCGGCCGCTTGGCCGTTTCGACCACGACGCCGTCCGCCGCGAATCGCAGGGTCGTCGACCCGTGCGCCGCCAGGAATTTTCGGTCGAGCACGTAAGTCGCCGCGCAACCCGGCGGCGCTTCGAGCCGGGTGACCACCACGGTGGCGCGGGCGCAATCCTCGGAAAACGCGCGCTTGTCGCGCACCAGCGCCACGCTCACGCCGCCGGGCCCGTGGGCAACGCAGCCGAGCTTGTCGCAGCGGGCGCCCGCGGTGAGGCCGGGATCGTCGCGGGAGCGGCCGTCGCCGTCGGCCTTCAGCCATTGCTCGAGCACGAAGGCGGGGGGCTTGCCCAGCACGACGAGGCGCCCGTCGGCGCCGCGCAGGGCCGCACCTCCGCCCTCGCGGTCGACGTAGAGGTCGCGGCGCTCCGGCGTCGCCGCGAGGGCGAGGCCGAGGAGGCCGGGGGCGAGGCCGAGCCAGCGCAGGCCGGAGGCCGGCAGCACGAGCAGCAGCAGCGCCACCGTCATCAGCCCGAGGGCGCCCGGGCCGAAGGCCGGCACCACGACGGTGGCGCGGTCGAAGCCCTGGATCCAGGCCGAGATGTCGAGCATGCCGCGCACGGCGAGGCCCATCGCCCACCAGACCGGCCGGTCGAGGGCGAACGGATGGGCGAGGATGCCGAGCACCGCCGCCGGCATCACCACGAGCGAGACGAGCGGCAGGGTCAGCGCGTTGCCGACGAGGCCGAAGGGCTGCACGGTCTGGAAGTGGTAGGTGGCGAAGGGCGCGGTGGCGACCTGCGCGACCAGCGTGGTGGCGAGTGTGCCGACGACCGTGGCGAGGCCCCAGGCGAGCGCGCGGGTGACGGGGCCGCCGCCCTCCGGGTTCCACAGGCGCCCCTCGATCAGCCGGGCGCAGGCGACGAGCCCCGCCACCGCCCCGAACGACATCTGGAAGCTCGGCCCGAGCAGCCCCTCGGGCTCGCGGGCGAGCGAGATCAGCGCCGCGATCGCCAAGTTGCGCAGGCTGAGCGCCGGCCGGTCGACCAGGATCGCGCCCAGCATCACCAGGGTCATCACCAGCGAGCGCTCGGCGGCGAGGTCCCAGCCGGAGAAGGCGCAGTAGCCGGTGACCGCGAGCATCGCGAGGAGCGCCGCCATCTTCTTGATCGGCCAGGCCAGCGCCAGCCCCGGCACGATGGCGAGGAGCGCCCGGACGAGCCAGAACACCACGCCGGCGGCCAGCACCATGTGGAGACCGGAGATCGACACGACGTGGTAGATGCCCGCCGCCCGCAGGGTCTCGTTGGTGTCCTGGTCGATCAGCCCGCGCTTGCCGGTGACGAGGGCCGCCGCCACCGCGCCGGATTGCGTGATGCCGGCTTGAGCGACGCCACCCTGGCCGCCATTGGCCTCGGCGATGCGGCGGGTCAGCGCGTTGCGGGCCTCGTCGAGCCCGGCGGCGAGCCTCAACGACAGCGGCGCCGGCTCGGGCGGGGCCTTGACGGCGGCGGAACCGAGGAGCGAGCCGACGGCGCCGATGCCGCGGAAATACGCGTCGCGGGAGAAGTCGTAGCCGCCGGGCCGCGCCGGCTCCGGCGGCGGCAGCAGGCGGGCCTTGGCCTCGATGTAGTCGCCCGGCCGCAAGCCGTCGGCGCGCCGGTAGGAGACCCGCACCCGGGCCGGGCGCTCGGCGGCCGGCATCTCGCCGAGGCGGATGACCCGCACCACCAGGCGCGCGCCCTCCTCGCGCTCCTCCAGCGCCTCGACGAAGCCGTGGAGCGGCGCGATCACCGTGCGGGTGAGCGCCGGCGCGGCGACGCTGGCGGCCCGGTAGGCGGCGGCGCCGAAGCCCAGGAACACGAAGGCCGCCCCGAGGAGGAGCGCCGGCGCCACCGCCCGGGCCCGGAGCCAGGCGGCCATTGCCGCGAGCACGAGGCCGGCACTGAGGGGCGCCGCCAGGACCGGCGGCCCGTCCGCGACGGTGAGGAACAAGAGCGCCCCGGCTCCGAAGGCCACCGCCAGCCAGGGAAACAGGCGGCGCTGCGCCGCCTCCGCGGCGAGCCCGGCGGAGAACCAGGCGCCGAGGCGGGGCAGCCGCAGCCCGGGCACCGACAGCGCGCCGGCGGCGCGCGCCACGACCCCCGTTCCTGCGCCCGGCCCCGCCATGCTGCGCCCTGATGCGACGAGCCTGCGCGCAACCGCCGCTCCCCGGGGCTCCGCCGCGACGGCGCGGTCCGGGTGACGGTTTCTTAACGGCTCGTCCCGCGCATGCTACAGGACCGCACGCCGGCGGGTCGACTCGGACGACCCTGCCCTGACGGCCCCGGCCACACCGTTTTTCCCGCTCTCACCCGGTTCTCGTCGCGCATGTCCTCCGTCGTCACCCGCTTTGCCCCGTCGCCCACGGGCTTCCTCCACATCGGCGGGGGTCGCACGGCCTTGTTCAACTGGCTGTACGCGCGCCGGCACGGCGGCCGGATGCTGCTGCGCATCGAGGACACCGACCGCGAGCGCTCGACGCAGGGAGCCATCGACGCGATCCTCGACGGGCTGAACTGGCTCGGCCTCGATTGGGACGGCGACGTGGTCTACCAGTTCGCCCGCGCGCCCCGGCACCGGGAGGTGGCGGAGGGGCTGCTCGCCGCCGGCCGGGCCTATTACTGCTACGCCAGCCCCGAGGAGCTGGCGGAGATGCGCGAGAGCGCCCGGCGCGAGGGCCGGCCGATCCGCTACGACGGCCGCTGGCGCGACCGCGATCCGTCCGAGGCCCCCGCCGGCGTCAAGCCGGTGATCCGCCTGCGCGCGCCGACCGACGGCGAGACCGTGGTCGAGGACGCGGTGCAGGGCCGGGTGGTGTGGCAGAACAAGGACCTCGACGACCTCGTGCTGCTGCGCTCGGACGGCACGCCGACCTACATGCTGGCGGTGGTGGTGGACGACCACGACATGGGCGTGACCCACGTCATCCGCGGTGACGACCACCTGACCAACGCGGCGCGCCAGACCCAGATCTACCAGGCGCTCGGCTGGACCGTGCCGAACATGTCGCACATCCCGCTGATCCACGGGCCGGACGGCGCCAAGCTCTCGAAGCGCCACGGGGCGCTCGGCGTCGATGCCTACCGAGACCTCGGCTACCTGCCCGCGGCCCTGCGCAACTACCTGGTGCGCCTCGGCTGGAGCCACGGCGACCAGGAGATTTTCTCCACCGAGGAGATGATCGCTGCCTTCGACCTCGCCCAGGTCGGCCGCTCGCCGGCCCGGTTCGACTTCGCCAAGCTCGAGAACCTCAACGGGCACTACATCCGCTCGTCCTCCGACGAGGCCCTCGTCGCGGCGATCGAGGCGATCCTGCCGACGCAAGGCGCGCGCTGGGGCCTGTCCGCTCCCCTCGATCCGGCCCTGCGGGACAAGTTCATCGCCGCGATGCCGGGGCTCAAGGAGCGGGCCAAGACCCTGATCGAGCTCGTCGACAGCGCCTACTACCTCTACGCTCCGCGCCCCCTCGCCCTCGACGAGAAGGCCACCGGTCTCCTCGGCAATGGCGGCCGCGAGCGGCTCGCCGGCGCCCTGCCCCACCTCGAATCCCTGGACGAGTGGACCGCCGCCGCGACCGAGGGTGCGGTGCGGCGCTTCGCCGAGAGCGCCGGCGTCAAGCTCGGGCAGGTGGCCCAGCCCCTGCGGGCCGCGCTCACCGGCCGGGCGACCTCGCCGCCGCTCTTCGACGTGATGGCGGTGCTGGGCCGCGAGGAGAGCCTCGGGCGCCTGCGCGAGCAGGTTGCGGCCTGACGCACAACTCCACCGCGCACCCCGCGAATCCGCTTCGCGGGGGGCGATCCGATGACCCATGAACACAAACTGAATTCTGTCACCCGGGCGGGGGGCCGCGGTTGATGCCGGTGCGTCGATCCGCTAACCCGGACGGCGAGTGAGCACCCGCAGCAAAGTCGCCGCCCTGCCCCGGGGGCCGCGGTCGTCACGCGCCGACGCTCAGTCTCGTTGATGGAAAGGGTCCACAACCCCATGAGCCTCCCCACCAGCACCCTCACGGTGAACGGCCGCGCGGTCGAGATGCCCACCAAGGCCGGCACGATCGGCCCGAGCGTCATCGACATCAGCAAGCTCTACGCACAGACCGGCCAGTTCACCTACGACCCGGGCTTCACCTCGACGGCGTCCTGCGAGTCGAAGATCACCTACATCGACGGTGACGAGGGCGTGCTCCTGTACCGGGGCTACCCGATCGAGCAGCTGGCCGAGCACGGCGACTTCCTCGAGACCTGCTACCTGCTGCTGTACGGCGAGCTGCCGACCGCGGCCCAGAAGGCCGACTTCGACTACCGCGTCACGCGCCACACCATGGTGCATGACCAGATGAACCGGTTCTTCCAGGGCTTCCGCCGCGACGCCCACCCGATGGCCGTCATGGTGGCCTCGGTCGGCGCGCTCTCGGCCTTCTATCACGACTCGACCGACATCACGGACGAGAAGCAGCGCATGATCGCCTCCATGCGCATGATCGCCAAGATGCCGACGCTCGCGGCCATGGCGTACAAGTACACGATCGGCCAGCCGTTCATCTATCCGAAAAACGACCTCGACTACACCTCGAACTTCCTGCGGATGTGCTTCGCGGTGCCGTGCGAGGAGTACCAGGCCAACCCGGTTCTGTCGCGCGCGCTCGACCGGATCTTCATCCTGCACGCCGACCACGAGCAGAACGCCTCGACCTCGACGGTCCGGCTCGCCGGCTCCTCGGGCGCCAACCCCTTCGCCTGCATCGCGGCCGGCATCGCCTGCCTGTGGGGGCCTGCGCACGGCGGCGCCAACGAGGCGGCGCTGAAGATGCTGGCCGAGATCGGCACGCCGGAGCGCGTCTCCGAGTACGTCGCCAAGGCCAAGGACAAGAACGATCCCTTCCGCCTGATGGGCTTCGGTCACCGGGTCTACAAGAACTACGACCCGCGCGCCCGCATCATGCAGAAGACCACCCACGAGGTGCTGAGCGAGCTCGGTATCAAGGACGACCCGCTGCTCGACGTCGCGATGGAGCTGGAGCAGATCGCCCTCAAGGACGAGTACTTCATCGAGAAGAAGCTCTACCCGAACATCGATTTCTACTCGGGTATCACCCTGAAGGCGATGGGCTTCCCGACCTCGATGTTCACGGTGCTGTTCGCGCTCGCCCGCACCGTCGGCTGGATCAGCCAGTGGGCGGAGATGATCGAGGACCCGTCCCAGAAGATCGGCCGTCCGCGCCAGCTCTATACGGGTGCGCCGAAGCGCGATTACGTGACGATGGCCCAGCGCGGCTGAAATCTAGACATCGGAAAATGAGAACGGGCGGCACGCGAGTGCCGCCCGTTTCTTTTTATGCCGCCGGACTCAAAAAAAACCGCCCCCTTTCCCGGACGACTGAAGCGTCAGCGAAAGGAGATCCGGGATCCAGCAATTAGAACTTCGCGGAGCGACCGAACTTCTGCAACGTTGCAGAGCTGGAGCCGCTTCGCGGCGAGTCCTTGCGCTGGACCCCGGATCTCCTTCCGCTTCGCTGCAGTCGTCCGGGAAAGGGGGCGGCGAGGAGCAAAGGGCTCGGCGGGCCGCTGCACGCAATCCGCCGAACCCGGTTTCGAGCCCTAGGCCGGCACCTTGCCGCCCAGCTCGTCCTCGATATGCGCCCGCACGATGGCGTCGAAGTCGGGCTCGGCCTTGAAGCCGAGTTCCAGCGCCCGCCGCGTGTCGAAGGTGCGGGGCCAGCCGGCGACGATGCGCTCGATCGTCGGATCGGGCTCACGGCGGATGCGGGCGACGGCGGAATCGCCGGCGGCGCGGCGCAGGGCCTCGATCTGCTCGGCCACCGTGGCGCCGACGCCCGGCATGGTGAGGTTGCGCCGGTCGCCGAGGCGCTTGGTGTCGATCGTCGCGGCGTGGAGGAGGAAGCCGACCGCCGAGCGCGGCGAGGCGTGCCAGTGGCGGACCTGGTCGGAGACCGGCAGCACCGCCTCCTGGCCGGCCAGCGGCTCGCGGATGATGCCGGAGAAGAAGCCGGAAGCCGCCTTGTTGGGCTTGCCCGGCCGCACGCAGATCGTCGGCAGGCGGATGCCGACGCCGTCGAAGATGCCGCGGCGCGAGTAGTCGGAGAGCAGGAGCTCGCCGATCGCCTTCTGGGTGCCGTAGCTGGTCAGCGGCGCCGACAGGTACTCGTCGGGGATCGGCTCGGGCATCGGGGCGCCGAACACCGCGACCGACGAGGTGAAGACGAAGCGGGGCTTGTAGCCCTCGCCGATCGCCCGCACCGCGTCGTAGAGGCGGCGGGTGCCGTCGAGGTTGATGCGGTAGCCCTTGTCGAAATCGGCCTCGGCCTCGCCCGACACGATGGCGGCGAGGTGGAAGATCACGTCCGGGCGGCCCGAGACCAGGCGCTCGGCCTCGCCGGGATCGGCGAAGTCGGAGGCCGAGAGCGAGACCGGGAGCTTCGTCCCGGCCGGCGCCTCGGGCGGCACCACGTCGTGCAGGGTCAGGCGCGAGATGGTCTCGCCGCCCAGCGAGCCGTCCTTGACCAGGCGGTCGAGGAGCTTGCGCCCGACCATGCCGGCGGCGCCGAGGATGAGGATGTGCATCGGAGTACCTCCTGCGCCGTCGTCAGAGCGTGAAGCCGCCGTCGGCGACGTGGGTCTGGCCGGTGGTGAAGCGGGACTCGTCCGAGGCGAGGTAGACGGCCAGCGACGCCATCTCCTCCGGGGTGCCGAGCCGGCCCATCGGCTGGCGGTCGATGAAGGCCTGGCGGGCAGCCTCGACCGAGGTCTTGTTCATCTCCGCGAGCGCGGCGATGCGCTCGTCGAGGGAGGGCGACTGGATCGTGCCGGGGCAGATCGCGTTCGCCCGCACGCCGCTGCGGATGAAGTCCCGCGCCACCGCCTTGGTCAGGCCGACCACCGCCGCCTTCGAGGCGCCGTAGACGTAGCGGTTGGGCGCCGTGGCATCCGCCCCCACCGCCGAGGCGATGTTGACGATCGAGCCGTTGCCGCGCTCCAGCATGCCGGGCAGGAAGGCCCGGATCGTGCGGTGCATCGAGCGCACGTTGAGGTCGAAGGCGAGGTCCCACTCGGCGTCGGTGCAGTCGAGGATGGTGCCGTGGTGGACGAAGCCCGCGGCGTTGACGAGGACGTCGACCGGCCCGGCGCCCCTCGCGAACGCCGCCACCGCCGCGTCGGAGCGCACGTCGAGGGACGCTGCTTGAGCGCCCTTGAGCCCTTCGAGCTTGCCCGCGTCGAGGTCGGTCGCCAGCACCTCGGCGCCCTCGGCGAGGAACGCCGCCGCGATGGCGCGGCCGATCCCCTGGCCCGCCGCCGTCACGACCGCGCGCTTGCCCGTCAGCCGTCCTGCCATACTGTCCTCCCGGGTTTCATGCCCCGCTCACCGGCGGGACTTGTCAGGTGATGAGGTCCGCGTCGCCGTCAGGCGAGGACCTTGTGCATGTGCACCAGGCGCCGGTCCGGCAGATCCTCGATCCGCTCGGTGGCGTAGCCCCGCCGCGCGTACCAGTCGATGTTCCGCACGAGCTTGTCCCCGGTGTAGAGCCGGAGCTCTGACAGGTCGAGATCCCTCGCCCGGCGCTCCGCCGCCGCCAGCAGGGCGTTGCCGAGGCCGCTGCCCTGCCGGGCCGGATCGACCGCGACGCTCCAGATCATGAGGTGATCCGGTGCGGGGTCGAGCACCAGGGCACCGGCGGGAGCCCCGTCGGCCTCCGCGAGCCAGACCTCGTAGCGCGCCAGCACATCGGATGCGGGGGTGAGGAGCGGCACCGGCTCGACGCCGAGCAGCGGGCGGTTCGGCGCGTAGGCGGCGACCTGCAGGGCCGCGAAGGCCTCCGCGTCGGCGCTCGTCGCCCGGCGAAGGGCCGTGCCCGGTATGGTCGCCTGGTTGAGCGCGCCGAGGCCCAGGCGCTGGCCGCCCTCGGGCAGGTTCGCCGGGTCGAGCCAGCGGTCGAAGCCCTGGCGGATCTGCGGCCACTCGCCGTCGAGCATCGCGAACCAGGCCGTGTCGCGGTTGCGCCCCTTCACGATCACCGCCTGGCGAAACAGCCCCTCGTAGGAGAAGCCGAGCCGCAGGGCGGCCCGGCGCGAGGGCGCGTTGAGGGCGTTGCACTTCCACTCGTAGCGGCGATAGCCGAGGTCGAAGACGTAGCCGGCGAGGAGCCGCATCGCTTCGGTGGCGCCGGGGGTGCGCTGGAGGGCTGGGGTGTAGAGGATGTTGCCGACCTCGATCACCCGGTTCGCCCGGTCGATCCGCATCAGCGAGGCGTGGCCCATGGCCTTCCCGGTCGCTGAGTCGAGGATGGCGTAGAACAGCGGATCGGACGAGGCGGCGCAGCCCTCGAGGTAGGCCTGGAAGGCCGCGCGATCGTCGAACGGCCCCGCCGCCATGTACTGCCACAGGGCCTCCTTGCCGGGCCCGACCGCGCCCCCGGCGAGGTCGGGCCCGTGGGCCGCCGCGTCGAGGGGGACGATCACGACGTGGCGCCCGTGCAAGGCGATCCGCTCCGGCGCGGGCGCCGGACCGGCCTGGGCGACGGGATGGCCGATCGGCAGGCCGGTCACGGCATCGCGGTCGGGGCTCATGCGCCTCCCCGATCCTTGAGGTCCTGGCGGAAGAAGCCGTTGAGCTCCGAGAAGCTCACCGAACCGTCGAAGCCGCCGAAGCTGCCCTCGTCGTGGATGCGCCGCGCCGCCCGGATGAAGCCGGTCCAGGCGGCCCGGGCCAGCGACGAGCCGACGCTGATCCGGCGCACGCCGAGGCCCTCGAGGTCGGCGACCTTGAGGCCCGGATTGGTGCTCATCAGGATGTTGATCGGCACCGGGGCGAGGGCGTCCACCAGGGTGCGGATCTCCTCGCGCCGCTTCGGGCCGGGCGCGTAGACCACGTCGGCCCCGGCCTCGGCATAGGCCTGGAGCCGGCGGATCGCCTCGGGCAGGGGCTCGGGATGGCCGGTGAGGTAGCACTCGGCCCGGCCGGTCAGCACCACGCCGCCGCCGGCCGCGTCGATCGCCGCCCGGGCGGCGCGGATGCGCTCCGCTCCTTCCGCGATGTCGTAGAGCGGCCGGGCGGGATCGCCGGTGGCGTCCTCGATCGACAGGCCGGCGACGCCGGTCGCCACGCAGGCCGCGACGTTGCGGGCGACGCCCTCGGGATCGTGCGCGTAGCCGGACTCGAAGTCGGCGTTGACCGGCAGGTCGGTGGCGGCGGCGATCTCGGCGATGTGGGCCAGCATCGCATCGAGCGGCACCGCCCAGTCGGTGTCCGGCAGGGCGCGGGTGAAGGCGAAGCCGGAGCTGGTGGTGGCGAGCGCGGGAAATCCCATCGCCGCGAGGTAGCGGGCGGTGCCGATGTCCCAGGGGTTCGGCATCACGAAGCAGCCGGACTCGTGGAGCCGCCGGAAGGCGGCGCGGCGCGCGGCGAGATCGGTCATCGGGGCTTCCCCTCCCGGGTGTCCGGATCCTTCCTCACACGCCACGAGCGCGGCTGTAAACCGGGCTCCGCGCGGAGCCCGGACACAGGGGGTCACCTCGCGAGGCGACCCGACGTCGTCAGTGGTTGTCCCGCGGCACGCCGTGGACTTGCGCGATGCGCTGGAAGGCCTCGGAGCCCTTCAGGATCATGCCCTCGGAGAGCTGGTCGACCATCGCCCGCTGGATCGCCTGCCAGGGGGTCTGGCTCGCCGGGTAGGGGTAGCCGCCCCGGGCGTTCAGGTCCTCGCGCCGGCGCCGGATCTCCTCCTCGGGGAGCAGGATGTCGGCGGTGCGCTTGTTGAGGTCGATGCGGACCCGGTCGCCGTTCTGGAGCAGGGCGAGGCCGCCGCCGGCCGCCGCCTCCGGCGAGGCGTTGAGGATCGAGGGCGTGCCCGAGGTGCCGGACTGGCGCCCGTCGCCGATGCAGGGCAGCGACAGCACGCCCTTGCGGATCAGCTCGCCCGGGGGCTGCATGTTCACCACCTCGGCGGCACCCGGATAGCCGATCGGCCCGGCGCCGCGCATGATCAGGATCGTGTGCGCGTCGATCTCGAGGGCCGGATCGTCGATGCGGTGGTGGTAGTCCTCCGGCCCGTCGAACACCACGACCCGGCCCTCGAAGGCGTAGGGGTCCTCGGGGTTGGCGAGGTAGCGGTCGTAGAACTCGCGGCTGATCACGCTGGTCTTCATGATCGCCGAGTCGAACAGCGAGCCCTTGAGGTTGAGGAAGCCGGCGCGCTCGCGCAGGGGCTCGCCGTAGGGCTTGATGACGTCCCGGTCCCAGGTCTTGGCGCCGGCGCAGTTCTCCGCCACCGTGCGGCCGTTGCAGGTGATCACGTCGGCGTGGAGCTTGCCGGCCTCGAGCAGCTCGGCCATCACCGCCGGCAGGCCGCCGGCGCGGAAGTACTCCTCGCCGAGATACTGGCCGGCGGGCTGCATGTTGACGAGGAGCGGGACGTCGTAGCCGACGCGCTCCCAGTCGTCGCAGGAGAGCGGCACGCCGATCAGCTTGGCGATGGCGTTGATGTGGATCGGCGCGTTGGTCGAGCCGCCGATCGCCGTGTTGGCGACGATCGCGTTCTCGAACGCCTCGCGGGTGAGGATGTCGGAGGGCTTCAGGTCCTCCCACACCATCTCGACGATGCGCTGGCCGGTGGCGTAGGCGGCCTGGCCGCGCTCGCGGTAGGGCGCCGGGATCGCCGCCGAGCCCGGCAGCGCCATGCCCAGCGCCTCGGCGAGCGCGTTCATGGTCGAGGCGGTGCCCATGGTGTTGCAGTGGCCGGTCGAGGGCGCCGATGAGGCCACGATGTCGAGGAACTGCTGGTAGTCGATGTCGCCGGCGGCATGGCGCTCGCGGGCCTTCCACACCACGGTGCCCGAGCCCGTGCGCTCGCCGCGGCTCCAGCCGTTCAGCATCGGGCCGACATTGAGCGAGATCGTCGGGATGTTCACGGTCGCGGCGGCCATCAGGCAGGCCGGCATGGTATTGTCGCAGCCGGTGAGCAGCACGACGCCGTCGAGGGGATAGCCGTACAGCACCTCGACGAGCGACAGGTAGGCGAGGTTGCGGTCGAGGGAGGCGGTCGGCCTCTTGCCGGTCTCTTGGATCGGGTGGCACGGGAACTCGAACGCCACGCCGCCCGCCGCCGTGATGCCCTCGCGCACGCGCTTGGCCAGCTCGAGGTGGTGGCGGTTGCACGGCGACAGGTCCGAGCCGGTCTGGGCGATGCCGATCAGCGGCTTGCCGCCGCGCAGCTCCTGCACGGTGAGGCCGAAATTGAGGTAGCGCTCGAGGTAGAGCGCGGTCATGCCCGGGTTGTCCGGGTTGTCGAACCAGAGGCGCGAACGCAGGCGGCTGGCGTCGATGCGGGGGCGCGGCGTCTGGGCCATGGCGGGGTCGTCCTTCCCGAGTCCGTTCTTGTCGAGAACCGTTCGCAGGAAGCTATGGACCCGGCCGGTGCAGGAAGGCAACACCGTGCGGCGCATGGCCGGAGCCCCGGCGGGGGCAAGCGCCCGGGCCCAAAGTTTGTCGCGCGGGCGCTGTCGCAACGCCGGCCAGCGGTGCTATGAGGCCGGCTCGAACCATACCGCTCGACAACGCCGGGGAGCCGCCGATGAGCCAAGAGACGCCGTCCAACCCGCTCGTGCCGATCGCCATCGTGGTGGCGATCCCGGTACTCGTCTGTCTGCTCCTGATGCTGACCGATCCGGGCATCGAGCGCTCGCTGCTCTGGTCGTCGATCAAGACCGGCATCATCCTGATCGTCCTCGGCGGCGCGATCTCGTTCGGCGTCAGCCGGCTCGCCGAGCGCAACACGCCGCGCTGAGCGGCGGAGAAGCCCGCCCCGACGGCACCACGAAGGCCGCGGGCGCACGACGGCGGGGCGACAGCGCCCCGCCGCGAGTGATCCAGAGGAAACGAGAGACCGCCATGCCCGCCGTCGTCCCCGCCTTCTCGCGCATCGGGGAGGAGAACGCCTTCGCGGTGCTCGCCCGCGCCACCGCCCTCGCCCAGGCCGGCCGCGACGTGATCAACCTCGGCATCGGCCAGCCCGACATGCCGACCCCGCCCCACGTCGTCGAGGCGGCGGTGAAGGCCCTGCACGACGGTCACCACGGCTACACCCCGGCGGTCGGCATCCTGCCCTTGCGCGAGGCGGTGGCCCGCGACCTCGACCGGCGGCTGGGCGTCCAGGTCTCGCCCGACAGCGTGATGATCGTGCCGGGCGGCAAGGTCACCATGTTCATGGCGATCCTGATGTTCGGCGAGCCGGGGGCCGAGATCCTCTACCCGGATCCGGGCTTCCCGATCTACCGCTCGATGATCGAGTTCACCGGCGCCACGCCGGTGCCGGTGCCGATCCGCGAGGAGAACGGCTTCGCCTTCTCGGCGCAGGAGACGCTGGGGCTGATCACCCCGCGCACCCGCCTGCTGATCCTGAATTCCCCCGCCAACCCGACCGGCGGCGTGACCCCGAAGGCCGAGATCGACGCGCTGGTCGCCGGCCTTGCGGCGCATCCCGACGTCGCCATCCTGTCGGACGAGATCTACGGCACGATGACCTACGACGGCGAGCGCCACCACACGCTGCTTGCCTATCCGGAGATCCGCGACCGGCTGATCTACCTCGACGGCGCCTCGAAGACCTACGCGATGACCGGCTGGCGCCTTGGCTGGTCGGTCTGGCCGGCGCCGCTCTACGACGCCGCCCGCAAGCTCGCGGTGAACTCGTTCTCCTGCGTCAACGCCGCGACGCAATGGGCCGGCATCGCGGCCCTCGACGGGCCGCAGGACTGCGTCGCCGCCATGATGGCGGAGTTCGACCGCCGCCGCCTGCTGGTGGTCGAGGGGCTGAACCGGCTGCCGGGCGTCTCCTGCATCACCCCGAAGGGCGCCTTCTACGCCTTCCCGAACATCGCCGGCACCGGCTGGAAGGCCAAGGCCCTGGCCTCGGCGCTCCTGGAGGAGGCCGGCGTCGCGACGATCGGCGGCCCGGATTTCGGCATCCACGGCGAGGGCTACCTGCGCCTGTCCTACGCCAACTCGGCGGAGAACATCTCCCGCGCGCTGGAGCGGATCGGCGCGTTCCTGGAGGGGAACCGGCGTTGACCTCGACGATCCGTCGGTTTCGCCGACGGATGCCTCTCCCGCCAGCGTCATCCCGGGGCCGCGCCGCGGAGCCCGGGGTGACGCGGCGCGTGTCGAAGCCGCCTCACATCACCCCATACACATCATAAACCGGCCCCTCCGGCAGCCGCTGCCCGACCCCCACGGCGATGAGCCGGGTGAGCCAGGCGAGGTCCGTCGCCCCGGTCTCGAAGCGGAGGGCCGTGCGGAAGTAGTAGTCCTCCGGCGCCACCGCCTCGCCGCGGCCGAGGCGGGCCAGCACTTCCGGCGGACCGGCGCGCAGGCCGCTATAGTGGCAGTAGACGAGACCGCCGCTGGCCGTCCGGAAGGTCAGGCGCACGTCGAGATGCGTCGTGCCGTCGGGCTCGACCCGCAGCCAGTCGCCGGCCGGGCCGGGCAGGACCTCGCCGGTGAGGCGCGGGCCCGAGACGGTGCCGCCGGTGACGGGCACGACCCGCAGCTCGGTGCCGCGGGAGGGGCCGATCGCTTGCGGCGCGCCGACCGTGAGGCTGATGCGGAACAGGAACTCGGTGTTGAGCGGCAGCGGCGCGTCCATGGGGTCTCCTCCGGAAATCGTCTATCGGGCGATATCCTTCACCGCCCGGCGCGCCGCGTCGAGGTCCGGCGGGTCGATGCGGCGGTAGCGGGCCTGGACGAGGCCGAACACCCCGAAGGCGGCGAGGCCCGCGGCGGTGAGGCCGAGCAGCACCCAGCCGTAAGGCTCGCCGCGGAGGGCTTGCAGGGCGCCGCCGAGCCCCTTCACGTCGCTCGAGCGGCTCGCGATGGCGGCGGAGATCAGGAAGCCGCCGATCAGCCCGAAGGTCAGCGCCCGGGCGGCGTAGCCGAAACGGCCGACGCGCTTTGCCCAGTCGCGGGCGTCGTGGGGCACGGAGAGGCGCCGGGTCACGTCGCCCTTCCAGGCCTTCAGGGCGAAGGCGAGGCCGGCGCCGATCACCACCAGCCCGACCGCGCCGACAAGCCACTGGCCGAAGGGCTGCTGCAGCAGCCAGGCGGTCCAGTCGCGGGCGCCCTGGTCGTCGGAGGAACCGGCGGTGCCGCGCCCGAGCGCCGCCCGCATCATCGACAGGCCGAGGCCGCCGTAGATCACACCGCTGACGAGGTGGCCGGCCCGGGTCGCCAGCCCCTTGGCCGAGCGGCCGTAGCCGTCGGCGTCGGTCACCGCCTCGACCACGCGCCAGAGCGCGAAGGCGGCGAGGCCCAGGGCCACGAGGCCGAGCAGGATCCAGCCGAAGGGTCGTTCGAGCAGGATCAGAAGGGCGCTGCGGCTGCCCCCGGTCTGACCGCCGACGCCGATCGCCGCCAGCACCGCGAGGCCGCCGACGAGGCAGTAGGTGATGCCGCGGGCGCCATAGCCGAGGCGGGCGAGCAGTTCGAGGGCTTGCCGGCCGTCGGGGCGCATGGGCGGTGCTCCGCTCAGGCCGTGAGGCCGGACTCGACCCGGGCGACCGCGTCGTCGTCGAGGTCGAGGGCCTCGGCCAGCATGCGCAGGAAGGTGCGCTCCTGCATCGTGTCCGGGTCCACCGCGAGGCGGGCGGCGGCGTAGACCCGGGCCGCCGTGGCGGGGTCCTGCACCCGGTCGGCGATCTCGTCGATCGAGGCGGGATCCTCGAGCTCGCGGGCGAGCCACTGCCGGCCGGCGACGTCAAGGCCGGATTCGGCGACCGCCGCGTCGAGGCGCTGGCGCTCCTGGGCGTCGATCACCCCGTCCGCCGCCGTCGCCGCCACCATGATGCGCAGGCACAGGGTCGCCTCGTCGTCGCTGATCGCGCCGGCGTCGAACGGCGTCGGTGTCGGCGTCGCGGCCGGTGCCGGCGCCTCGCGCTGCAGCGCCCGCACCGACAGCCCGGCGAGCAGCGCCAGCCCGCCGAGGGCCGCGGAGGCCGCGAGCCCGCCGCGCCGGCTGCGCACCAGGGCATCCACCACCCGTTTCACCTCAGCCATCGCGCCCTCCCGTACCGATCCGCGGCAATCATCTTTGCCGACAACGGTCTCGCCCGGCTCCGGTTCGCCCAGGGCGTCGGATCGGGCCCGCGCTTGCGCGGCCACGCTCCGGCGCCCATCTTCACGGTCATGCTGCTCGCCCTGGCCTGGCTCGCGCGCACGATCGTGCTCGCGCTCGTTCTCCTGTTCCTGCTGCCGCTCGCGGCCCACGCCCTGTGGTGGTGGAGCCGCGACGACCTCGCCCCCGACTGGGCCACCGCCGACTGGTCGAGCGCCCGGCTCCTGCCTGCCCCTGCCGCGGCGCCGGAGGCGAAGGTGCGGATCTACGCCGCCCGGGTCGGGCGCTGGCGGGGCATCTTCGCCCACCACACCTGGATCGTCGTCAAGGAGGCGGGCGCCCCGCGCTACACCCGCTACGACGTGGTCGGCTGGGGCCTTCCGGTGCGCAAGGACGCCTACGCGGCCGATGCGCGCTGGTTCGGCAACCCGCCCCAGGTGGTGCTCGCCCTCGACGGCGAGGCGGCGGCCCGCGCCGTGCCGCGCATCCGCGACGCGGTCGCGACCTATCCGCACCAGGCCGCCGGCACCTACAGCGCCTGGCCGGGGCCGAACTCCAACACCTTCGTGGCCCACGTGCTGCGGGCGGTGCCGGAGCTCGCCGTGGCCCTGCCGCCCACGGCCCTCGGCAAGGACTTCTCCGACCGCCCGATCGCCTGGACCCCGAGCCGCACCGGCGTGCAGCTCTCGGCCCGGGGCTATCTCGGCCTCACCCTGGGCTGGGTCGAGGGGATCGAGGTCAACGTGCTCGGCGCGGTGGCGGGGCTCGACCTGCGCCGGCCGGCCCTGAAGCTGCCGGGCTGGGGCCGCATCGGCATGGACCCGGCCGGCGCGACCGAGACGCTGATCGCCCCGACGGCGAGCAGCTGAGCAGCGTTGCACGGCGCGACTCTGCCTGGATTGTTGTTTGTCGCACCATTCGCCGAACCGGTCGCCGGTTCGGCGAATGGTGCCTGGGGCCGCCTCACGGCCCCGCCGCGTCGGTGAGGGCGCGGTCCGCGTCGACGCGGCCGAAGGGCAGGAGGAGGTTGCGCGTCGCCGACGCGACCGCCGCGAGGTCCCGGCGCCCGTGCATCAGGTCGATCTCGCCGCGCTGCTGGTGGCGGATGGCGTGGGAGAGGAGGCGTATCCGCGGGTCGCCGGCCCGCGCCAGGGCCTCGTCGGCCATCTGCACCGCCCCGGCGTGGTGGCGGCTGATCAGGGCGACGAACAGGGCGTCGAAGTCCCGCCCCTCGCTGCGCCGCAGGGCCGCGACCTGCTCCGGGTGCGCCATGCCGGGCATCGCCTCCCGCTCCTGCGGCGTGCAGAGGGGCGAGGCCGGGGCGAACCAGCTGTCCCACCACTGCATCATCACGGCGATCTCGCCGGCCTGGGCCGCCGCCATCAGCCCGGCGAGGGCGCGAAGGCGCGGGTCCTCGGCCCTCTCCGCCGCCAGGGCCGCGAGCTGCGCGCCCTGCTCATGGTGCTCGGTCATCCGCCGCAGGTAGCTCTGGTCGTAGGCGACCTCGTCGCCGAGATGCGGCACCTCCCAGCCAAGCCAGCCGAGGAGCGCCAGCACCCCGAGCCCGGAGGCGCCCGCCGCGGCGAGGCCGGCCCAGAGAGCGCAGAAGCGCCGGTGCGGCGAGGGACGACGCCCCTCGACCCGGTCGCGCAAGGCTGGGAAGAGCGGGTAGATCGACGCCGAGGTCAGGTGGACGAGGAAGCCGATCCAGTAGGGCTGCTCGAGGGTGAAGAGCGGCTGGCGGAACGGCAGCAGCGGCACCAGAACGAACCACTCGAGGCACGAGGTCAGCAGCGCCCAGGGCACGCACAGGACCAGCAGCGTGGCGGGCGAGAGGCCCGCCGTCCAGCGCCCGAGGAGCCCGAAGAACACCAGCGCCCAGGAGAAATCCGCCCATTGGTGGAAGAGGATGCCGGCCACGACGACGGCCCACGAGGGCTCGGCCTGGAGCGCGGCGTCCCGCAAAGGGATCGCCGCCACCACCATCCAGTCCACCATCGCATCGCGGCCGATGCGGGCGGCGGTGAACTGGCTCACGAGGGTCGAGAAGGTGCTGCTGATCAGCCCGAGCAGAGCGGCGGCGCGCCAGGCGGTGGCGGACCCGAAGGGCCGGATGGGCATCGTGACGGATCGCTCCCGCTCGGAAACCTGCGGCCCTCTATACGGGATGACAGCATCGCGCCGAGACAGCCTATGTTGCGGGGACGGCCGAGTTTGCCTGCTCTCTCGAAATCTCGGGCCGACGCTCCCCCGCATGGCGGCAGTGAACCAAATCATGGTGCAGCGCGTTGAGCAAAACCCCGAGGTTTGCACCGCGACATGTCCAGCTCCCGATTCGTCAAGGCCGACGGCCCTCCCTCCCCGCTCGTCGGGCCTTTCGCTCCCGTCCTCACCGGCGTGTCGCGCGGGCTGCAGGACCTTTTTCCACCGGTCAACCTCCCCCAGCCCGCGCGAACGGCGCGGGCGGATGACGGGCGGGACGCCATCGCGCCGGTGCTGCGGTCGCGGATGCCGCCCGGATCGCGGCCGAGCTGACCGCCGGCGGAACTCGCGAAGAGGGTTTTCGCCGGCTTATCCGTGCTCGCCCCGCGCGACCGGCCGTGACCGGCGATCGATCACCGCCGGCCCGCGGGCAAGGACGTTGCGGGTGGTGCGGAAGCCATACTGGAACCACGCGCCCGCCGTCGCGGGACCCCGGATCGGTCGGAGGGCGCCGGGGAGCGTCGCGCCCGAATCGTCCCGGAACCTCAGAACATGCGCTTCTCGCGGATCTTGCCGTCGAAGCCGACATGCAGCATCCGCTCCCGGCCGTCCTGGCCCTTCGCCGCGACGTCGAGGTGGCGCGGGCCGCGGCCGGCGACGTGGACGTCCGAGTAGCCGGCGGCCGTCACCGCGGCAGTGAGGGCCGGAACGTCGACGGTCGGGCCGAGGCCGACCTTGTCCTTGGCCCAGTCAAGGCCGCCGGGCGGCGGACCCATCGGCCGGAGGGGCACCACGCGGCCGTCGGCGCGGGTGAGCGTGCCGGCATGCAGGAAGCCGTTCTCGAACCGGCCCTGCACCGTCACGGTCTCGCCCTTGGCGACCAGGGTGCCGCCCTCCCCGGCCTTGCCGGTCTCGATCAGCGCGCGGCCGGTGCCGTCCGCGAGGATGAACTTGTTGCCGAAGATCTCGGCGACCTCGCCCTTGGCGGCGATGGCGCCGGAGGGCTGGAGCGCGCCGACCGCGACCGGCGCGACGGGGGTCAGGGGCGTCTCGGCCGGCTGGGCCAGGGAGAGCCCGACGGCGCCGAGCGCCAGCGGCGCCGCCACGGCGCCGACGAGAAGGCCGCGGCGGGGCCGGCGCGGGGCGGCGGGGGTCTCAGCGGCCTTCACGTCGTTCGCCTGGCCCTCGATGGTGGTGTGATCGGTCATCTGTGTCGCTCCTCTGGTGGGGCCCTCTCGGGTCGGTTCTCCTTCTACGTCAGGCCCCGGGAACCGGGCCTGAACCCCGCCGTTCAGGTTCAGTTAAACCGCCGGGACTACGGCGGAATCCGTTCCAGATACCCGGTTCGTCCCACCATGAAGCTCCTGCTCGTCGAGGACGACGCGGCCCTCGCGGCCGAGATCCTGCGGGTCCTGCGCGCCGAGAACTGCGCCGTCGACCATGCCCGCAACGGCGAGGACGGCGCCCATCTCGGCGACACCGAGACCTACGACGCCGCGGTGCTCGATCTCGGCCTGCCGAAGCGCGACGGGATCGCGGTGCTGCAGGGCTGGCGCGCCGCGGGCCGGACCCTGCCGGTGCTGGTCCTCACCGCCCGGGACGCCTGGAGCGACAAGGTAGCGGGCTTCAAGGCCGGGGCCGACGACTACCTGGTCAAGCCGTTCCGGGTCGAGGAGCTGGTGATCCGCCTGCGCGCCCTGGTGCGCCGCGCCGCCGCCCACGGGGCGACCACGCTGACCTGCGGGCCGGTCAGCTTCGATCCCGGCCTCGGCGCCTTCTCGCGCGACGGGCTGCCCCTGCGCCTCACCGGGCTCGAGTGGCGGGTGCTGTCCTGCCTGATCCTGCGCCGGGACGGGGTGGTGCCGCGGGGCGAGCTGATGGAGCGGGTCTACGAGGGCGATGCCGAGGTCGATTCGAACTCGGTCGAGGTCATCATCACGCGGCTGCGCCGCAAGATCGCGCCTGCCCGGATCGAGACCGTGCGCGGCCACGGCTACAGGCTCACCGCCGGCGAGGCGCCGTGACGGGCCCGAACCAGACGGGCCTGGGCCAGATCGGCTCCTTAAGGCGGCGCCTGCTTGTCGGGGTGCTGGCGCTGATCGTGGCCGCCCTGGTCGTGGCGGGCCTGGCCATCGGGCTGATCCTCGCCCGGTTCGTACGCGGGCAGATCGACGGGCGGCTCGACGCGCAGATCGTCTCCCTGGTCTCGGGGCTGGAGAGCGGTCCGCGCCTGCGGCTCGCCCGCGACCTCGACGCGCCGCCCTTCGACCGGCCCGGCTCGGGCTGGTTTTGGCAGGTTCGGCGCGGCAACGCGGTCCTGCGCTCCGCGTCGCTCGGGGAGCGCCTCCTCGCCGTGCCGGCGCTGCCGGGCGGGGACGACGACCGCCCCCGCCCGGCGGACGGCACCGGCCCGCGCGGCGAGCCCTTGATCCTGCGGGTCCTGACCTTGCCGGACGGCACCGTGGTGGCGGCGAGCGCGCCGCGCGCCGCTCTCAACGGACCCCTGCGGGAGGCGGGCCTGGCGCTCGCCGCGAGCCTCGTGGTGCTGGGCCTCGTCCTTGCCGGCGCAGGACTGGTGCAGGTGCGACTCGGCCTGCGCCCCCTGGACAGGCTGCGCCAGGAGCTCGAAGCCGTGCGGGCGGGCCGGCGCGAGCGGGTGCCCGAGCCCCAGCCCGCCGAGGTCCGGCCGCTCGCCGCCGAGATCAACGCGCTCCTCGACCAGAACGCCGCCCAGCTCGCCCAGGCCCGCACCCACGTGGCGAACCTCGCCCACGGCCTCAAGACGCCGCTCGCGACCCTCAGCCTCGCCCTGTCGGAGCCCGGCCGCGACCCGGACGGACGCCTGTCGCACCTCGTCGCCAGCCTCGACCGCGGCCTGCGCCACCACCTGCGCCGGGCCCGCAGCGCCGCGCTCGCCGGGGCGACCCGGATGCGCACCACCCTCGCCGGGCCGGTCGCCGACCTCGCTGGCGCCCTGGAGCGGCTTCACGCCGAGAAGGGCGTGCGGGTGACCTGCGCGATCCCCCCTGGCCTGGCCGTCGCCTGCGACCCGCAGGACCTCGACGAGATGCTGGGCAACCTGATCGACAACGCCTGCACGTGGTGCACCGGCGCGGTGCGGGTCGCGGCGGACGCGATCGGGAGCGACGTGGTGATCGCGATCGAGGATGACGGACCCGGCCTCGGGCCCGAGGCCCTGGCGGCGGTGGCGCAGCGCGGCCGGCGCCTCGACGAGACGGTGCCGGGCCACGGCTTCGGCCTGGCGATCACGACGGAGCTCGCCGAACTCTACGGCGGCGGACTGGAGCTCGACCGGTCGGAGATGGGGGGCTTGCGGGCCCGGCTGCGGTTGCCGGGATAAATACCCTTAGGCACGCCGCCCCTTTCCCGGATCTCCTTACGCTGGCGCCCCGGTCGTCCGGGAAAGGGGCGGCACTCGAAACGGGAGCAGCCGCCCTCCCCTCATCCCTGCATCTTCGCCATCATGGCGTCCGACACCGCGAAGTTCACGAACACGTTCTGCACGTCGTCCTGGTCCTCGATGGTCTCGACGAGGCGGATCAGCTTCTCGGCGGTCTCGTCGTCGACGTCGACGGTGTTCTGGGCCCGCCAGATCAGCGCGGTGCGGCGGGGCTCGCCGAAGCGGGCCTCGAGGGTCTTGGAGACGTCCCCGAGGGCGCCCTGGTCGCAGGTGATCTCGTGGCCGCCCTCGTCGGACTTCACGTCGTCGGCGCCGGCCTCGATGGCGGCTTCGAGCATCGTGTCGGCGTCGGCGACCTTCGCGTCGAAGGCGACGAGGCCGACGCGGTCGAACATGAACGATACCGCGCCGGTCTCGGCGAGGCTGCCGCCGGACTTGGTGAAGGCCGAGCGCACGTCGGAGGCCGTGCGGTTGCGGTTGTCGGTCTGCGCCTCGACGATCAAGGCGGCGCCGCCGGGGCCGTAGCCCTCGTAGCGGATCTCCTCGTAGTTCTCCGCGTCGCCGCCGGCCGCCTTCTTGATGGCGCGCTCGATGTTGTCCTTGGGCATGTTCTCGGCCCGGGCCGCCAGGATGGCGGCGCGCAGGCGCGGATTCATCGACGGGTCCGGCGTGCCGAGCTTGGCCGCGACCGTGATCTCGCGGGCGAGCTTGGAAAACACCTTCGAGCGGACCGCGTCGACGCGGCCCTTGCGGTGCATGATGTTCTTGAACTGTGAATGCCCGGCCATGGCGCTCCCCGGCGGAAGATCGACCCTGCGCGCGGAGAGCGCCCGGCGGGGCTCTCGACGCCGCAAGGGGCGTGTGAGACAGCCGGCTTATAGGCGCCCGCCGCGGGGGAAGACAATCGTCGCAGACGGGATTTCGCGCCCTGCGAAAATCCGTTCGCAGGCGCGAAAACGCGGTGGAATCAGGCCCCTAACCCGCGGGGTCTCAGTGGGCCGCGCCGCCGATGATCGCCCGGCGCAGGCGGCCCGAGACGAGGTCGATCAGCGCCACGGTGACCAGGATCATCAGCACCAGGAAGGCGACCTGCTGCATCTCCAGCACCCGGATCAGCTCGGTCAGGTACTGGCCGATGCCGCCCGCCCCGACGATGCCGATGATGGTGGCCGAGCGGGTGTTCGACTCGAAGAAGTACAGCACCTGGCTCGCCAGCACCGGCAGCACCGCCGGCACCAGGCCGAAGCGGACCCGGTGCAGCCGGCTGCCGCCCGACGCCGTGACGCCCTCCTGCGCCTTGCGGTCGGCGGTCTCGATCGCCTCGGAGAACAGCTTGCCGAGTGCCCCGACATCCGAGCAGGCGATGGCGAGCGCGCCGGCGAAGGGGCCGAGGCCGACGACGTTGATCCAGATCAGCGCCCAGATCAGCACGTCGACGGAGCGGATCACGTCGAAGCCGCGGCGCACCCCGAAGCGCACGAACGGGTTCGGCACCACGTTGCGGGCGGCGAGGAACGCGACGGGGAAGGCGATGCAGGCTGCCGTGAGCGTGCCCAGGAACGCGATGGCGAGCGTCTCCCCGAGCGCCGTCATGAAGATCGCGAAGCGCCCGCCGGTCGAGGGCGGCAGCATCATGCCGGCGAACTCGCCGAGGCGATGCAGGCCGTGGAGGATGCGCAGGAGCGAGAAGTCGAGCCGGACCATGCCGAGGACGGCGAGGCCGACGACGAGGGCGAGGGTGCCGATCACCACCGCGCGGCGGCGCCACGAGGGCCGGAACACGTCCCGATGGCGCCGGCGCAAGCCCTCGAGGTCGGCGAGGGCCGTCTGGCGCAAGGAGCTCTGGCGCAGGGCGGAGGGCGGGCGGCTCACGCGTGGGCCTCCCGGCCGAGGAGGTGGTGGCGCAGGCGCTCGGTGGCGAGGTCGATCGTCACCACGGTGAGGATGATGAGGAGCAGGATCGCGCTCACGTCCGAGTAGTAGAAGTTGCGGATCGCGACCAGGAATTCCTGGCCGATGCCGCCGGCCCCGACGAAGCCCATGACGCCGGCCCCCCGCACGTTGATCTCGAAGCGCAGCAGCGCGTAGGAGGCGAAGTTCGAGAGCACCTGCGGCACCACCGCGAAGCGCACGGTCTCGACGAAGCTCGCGCCGGTGCCGGTCAGGCCCTCGACCGGCTTCATGTCGATGTTCTCGACCACCTCGGAGAAGAGCTTGCCGAGCGCCCCGGCGGTGTGGATGGCCAGCGCCAGGACGCCGACCATCGGCCCGAGCCCGAAGGCGATCACGAAGATGAGGGCGAAGACCACCTCCGGCACCGTGCGGCACACCTCCAGGAAGCGCCGGGCGCAGAAGCGCAGCGTCGCCGAGCGCACCAGGTTGGCGGAGGCGAGGAAGCACAGGCCGAAGGCCGCGATGCCGCCGAACAGCGTGCCGAGATAGGCCATCAGCAGGGTCTCGGCGAGGAGCCCAAGCCATTTCGGCAGGCCCCAGTACCAGGCCGCCAGGTCCGCCGGGAGATTGGCGAGGGTCAGCGGCGGCAGGATCTGGGCGACGTAGGCCGAGAAGTTCTGGATGTTGTCGAGGAAGGTGAGCGGCCGCACCTCGGCCATCCAGCCGGCGAGAAGATACAGCGCCACGACGACGACGAAGACCGCGAGAGTGCGGCGGCGGCTCGACGCGACGGCGCCCGCGTAGGCGGCGAGCAGCGTCCTCTCGCGGTCGGGGGGCAGTCCGTCGATGTGGGCGGTCACGGGGGTTCGGGTCTCCGGTGCCGGAAGGAAAGTGCACGTGAGGGCAGAACCACCCGGCAGAGAAGTTGAGCGCAGGCTTTCCCCTCTCCCCGCTGGCGGGGAGAGGGGAAAGCCTGCGCTCTTCCTGCTCCCGGGGGAACGACGCTCCGGGACTCGACGAGCGTTACGACCGCTTGCGCTGCTCGTCGTTGTAGCGGAGCATCTCGATGATCGGCTGGTAGTCCTTCAGCGTCACCGGGTTGAGGCCGAGGTCCTTGCCGTCCGACAGTTTGTCGAAGGTGGCCTTGTCCTTGGTCGGCAGGTCGATGAAGGCCTGGCGGATCTTCTGCTTCAGGTCGTCGGGCAGGCTCGAGAGCACAGTGAACGGGCCCTCGGGCAGGAACTCGGACTTGAAGACGACGCGGAAGTCCGACTGCGCCATGGGCGAGCCGTCGGGCTTCTTCAGCATGCCCTTGGTCACCATGCGGGTGACGGCGGTGTCGTTCTCGGAGTTGTACAAGTTGGCGGCGGCGTCGGCGGTGCCCTGCACCAGCGCCAGCACGGCGTTCTCGTGGCTGCCGGCGTAGAAGGTCTTGCCGAACAGCTTGTCGACGTCGTGGCCGGCCTTCTGCATGAAGAAGCGCGGCGCCTGGTTGCCGGAGGTCGAGTTCGGGTCGACGAGGGCGAGGCTCTTGCCCTTCAGATCCTCGACCTTCTGGTACGGGCTGTCGGCCCGGACGTAGATCACCGAGTAGTAGCCCGACACGCCGTTGTCGTGCTTCTGGTTGACCAGCGGCTCGGTCTTCACGCCGGTCATCACCGCGCGGGCGAAGGAGGCCGGACCGTAGAAGGCGAGCTGGATGTTGCCGGCGCGCTGGCCCTCGATCACCGCGGCGTAGTCGTTGGCGACCCGCAGCTTCACCGGCACGCCGATCTCCTTCGAGAGGTAGGCGGTGAGCGGGGTGTAGCGGTCGACGGTGCCGGAGGCGTTCTCGGCCGGGATCACCCCGAGGGTCAGCTCCGGGTACTTGGCCTTCCAGTCCTGGGCGAAAGCGGGGCCGGCGGCTAGCGCGAGGGTGACGGCGCCCACGAGGGTGCGGCGGTTCAGCATCGATCGGATCCTTCCTGGAACGTGACAGTCTAGGCGCTCAGCGCCTCGGCGTGGCGGACCGGCCGCGGCGCCACGGCGGGCTCGGGTTCAGGCTCGGCCCGGTCCATCACCTCGCCGGCCTCGAGCCCGTAGAGGGTGCGGGCGACGTCCTCGGTGAGGTCGAAGCCGCGGCCGTCGAACACCACCCGGCCGGCCGAGAGGCCGATCAGCCGGTCGCAATAGGCGCGGGCGAGGTCGAGGGAGTGCAGGTTGCACAGCACGGTGATGCCGTACCGCTTGTTGGCGTCGGCGAGCGCGTCCATCACCAGGCGGGTGTTGCGCGGGTCGAGGGAGGCCACCGGCTCGTCGGCCAGGATGATCTCCGGCTCCTGAACCAGGGCGCGGGCGATGGCCACCCGCTGCTGCTGGCCGCCGGAGAGCTGGTCAGCCCGGTTGGCGGCGAACGCCCCCATGTCGAAGTTTTCCAACGCCGCGAGGGCCAGCGCCTTGTCTTCCTCGCTCCACAATTTGAGGAGCGAGCGGTGGGCCGGCATCGGGTTGAGCCGGCCCATCAGCACGTTCGTCATCACGTCGAGCCGGCCGACGAGGTTGAACTGCTGGAAGATCATCGCGCAGCGGGCGCGCCAGGCCCGCAGGGCCCGGCCGCGCAGGGCCGTCACGTCGGTGCCGTCGTACAGGATGCGCCCGCCGGTGGGATCGGCGAGGCGGTTGAGCATCCGCAGCAGGGTCGACTTGCCGGCGCCCGAGCGCCCGATCACGCCGACGAAGCTGCCGCGCTCGATGGAGAGGCTGACGCCGTCCACGGCACGGCGCGCCCCGTATTGGCGCGTGAGGTTCTCGACAACCAGCATCCGCTCGCCCGATTTCGCTGTTCGGGCGAACGTAAACGCCGGTTAAGCGACGGTAGGATGACAGTCCGTCATTGCTTAGCCGGCATACTTGTCAAGGAAGTCCACGATTGGAAGCTGTCTGAAGTCGGGAAGCGCGGCGCGCAGGCGGGCGTGGTCCCAGTCCCACCAGGCGAGTCGCTCGAGGCGATCGGCGGTCGCCGCGTCGAAGCGGGGACGCACCGGGCGGGCCGGGTTACCGACCACGATGCTGTAGGGCGCGACGTCCCGGGTCACGATGGCGCCCGCCCCGACCACGGCGCCGGTGCCGATGGTGCGCCCCGGCAGCACCACGACACCGTGACCGATCCAGACGTCGTGGCCGATGGTAACGGGGCTCGCCCGGCGCCGGTCGAAGAAGGCCGGCTCGTTCGCCTCCTCCGGCCAGTACGAGGCGGCCCGATAGGTGAAGTGGCTCTGCGAGGCCCGCTCCATCGGATGGTTGCCCGGGTTGATCCGTACCATCGCGGCGATCGAGCAGAACTTGCCGATCGTGGTGTAGATCACCTCGCCGTCGTTGCCGATGTAGGAGTAGTCGTCGAGCACGGTCTCGGTGAGCTGCGTGCGCGGACCGACCTCGGTGTAGCGACCGAGGCGGCATTCCCTGACCGTGGCGGTCGGGTCGATGGCGGGCTCGAGCCCGAGCTGTCCGGCCATGCGATCAACCTCCGAACGGGATGCGCTGAACCACCCGGAACGGCGCCGTGCCGTCCTGGCGCAGCACCGACAGGGCGTCGAGGGTGAGGGGTTCGCCCGTGCCGTAGGCCACGGCGAGGCGCTCGCGCCAGGGCGCGCGGGCCTCCTCCGGCAGGGCGTCGGTGAGGGTCATGTGGAAGCGGAAATCTTCAAAGACGTGCGGGTAGCCCCAGCGCGCCAGCAGGGCGCGGCCGCGCGGCGTCAGGCGCTCGGGGCGGCGGCGCGCCGTCTCGGCCTCGGTCAGGGGGGCACGGAAGGGCTCGAAGGCGGCGACGCATTCCGCCGCGAAGAGGCCGAGCTCCGGGGGCGGGGCCTGCGGGATCAGGGCCGTGAAGGCGCCCAAGGTCGCGACGTGCAAGCGCCCCGCCGGGACCGGCGGGTGATCCGCCGCCAGGGCGGCGGCGGCGTCCAGAAGGTCAGCTTCGGTCACGCCGAGGGCAAGCCGCATCGGCGCCTTCAGGGTGGCGTGGAAGCCGTAGAGCCGGGGGGAGTCGGTCACGCCCGCGAGGTCGGCCATCCCGTCGGGGCGGGGCACCTCGGCGCCGGTGTGGTTGTCGTAACCAAGAACGGCGTTGCCGAACCGGGCGAGGTCCGAGTCAGGCTTCGGCGTGAAGTAGAGGGCGTAGCGGGGGGTGCCGGTCACGCGGTTCTCCTTGTTCCGCGTGATTCAGCACGGCCGCGTGACTGAACGGTGACGGGACAGGAAGGACGCGAGGGTGGCGAGCATAAACCCTTCCCCCTTCTGTGGGCGGGGAGAGATCCGCGGTCAGCTGATGGCAGGCAGCCCCCTCACGCCGGCGCCATCTCCCGCACCGGCCGCCGCCAGCGCGCCGGCCCATCGCGGTGGACCGACGTGCCGGCAGCGTCGACCGCCACCGTCACCGGCATGTCCTCGACGATGAATTCGTGGATCGCCTCCATGCCGAGATCTTCGAAGGCCAGCACCCGTGCCGACTTGATCGCCTTCGAGACGAGGTAGGCCGCCCCGCCCACCGCGATCAGGTAGGCCGCGCCGTGGCGGGCGATGGTCTCGACGGCGGCGGGTCCCCGCTCGGCCTTGCCGACCATGACGAGAAGGCCGGTCCGCGACAGGATCGGCTCGAGGAACTTGTCCATCCGGGTCGCGGTGGTGGGGCCGGCCGGGCCCACCGCCTCGTCGCCCACGGCATCGACCGGGCCGACGTAGTAGATCGCCCGGTCGCGCAGGTCGACCGGCAGGGGCTCGCCGGCCTCCAGCATCCGGGTCAGGCGCAGGTGCGCCGCGTCGCGCCCGGTGAGCAGGCGGCCGGACAGGAGCAGCGTCTCGCCGGCGCGCCAGGTCGCCACCTCCTCGCGGGTCAGCCGGTCGAGATCGACCCGGCGCCCGGCCGCCGTGGCGACGCTGATGTCCTGCGGCCAGAGGTCGAGGGAGGGCGGGGTGAACACGGCCGGGCCGCTGCCGTCGAGGGTGAAGTGGGCGTGCCGGTCGGCGGCGCATTGCGGGATCAGGCCGACGGGGAGCGAGGCGGCGTGGACCGGAAAGGTCTTGAGCTTCACATCCAACACGGTGGTGAGCCCGCCGAGACCCTGCGCGCCGATGCCGAGCGCGTTGACCCGCTCGAAGATCTCAAGCCGCAGTTCCTCCTCCTTCGAGGACGGACCGCGGGCGCGGATCTGCGGCAGGTCGATCGGGTCGAGGAGCGAGAGCTTGGCCAGCGTCATCGCCTTCTCGGGCGAGCCGCCGACGCCGATGCCGAGCATGCCCGGCGGGCACCAGCCGGCGCCGAGCGTCTCGACGGTGCGCACCACCCAGTCCGCCACCGAGTCGCTCGGGTTGAGGGCGGCGAACTTCGCCTTGTTCTCCGAGCCGCCGCCCTTCGCCGCGACGTGGACCTCGACCGTCTCGCCGGCCACCATCTCGACGTGCAGCATGGCGGGCGCGTTGTCGCCGGTGTTGCGGCGGCCGAAGAGCGGTTCGGAGACCACCGAGGCGCGTAACGGGTTGCGCTCCTCGCGCCAGGCCCGGCGCACGCCCTCGTCGACGATCTCCTGGAGCGAGCGGTTCGAGACGATGCGGGCGCCGAGCCCGACCTTCATGAAGATCTGCGCGGTGCCGGTATCCTGGCAGATCGGCCGCCGGCCGAAGGCCGCCATGCGGGAATTGACCAGGATCTGCGCCATCGCGTCCCGGGCCGCCGGGCTCTCCTCGCGCCGCCAGGCGTCGGCGAGGTTCTGGATGTAGTCCGCCGGATGATAGTACGAGATGAACTGCAGGGCGTCGGCGATGGAGGAGACCAGGTCGTCTTCGCGGATGGTGGCCATGGTGGTCCTCCCGGTTCGTTATGAAGTTCGGAGAGTCTATACCGCTTCGACAAGCACTGCGTCATCCTGGGGCCGCGCAGCGGAGCCCGGGACCCAGAAACGCGGATGGTACAGGATCAAGCGGAAAGCTCTCCGCCTTTCCTGAACGACCTGAGGTTCTGGATCCCGGGCTCCGCTGCGCGGCTCCGGGATGACCCTTGAGAGGTGGAAACGGTCGGGATCTCGACCCTTATGCCGCGAATTCCCGCCGGATTGCCTCGCTGTGCTCGCCGATGCCCGGCACGCGGCCGAGGACCGGGGCTTGGCCGTTCCTCAGGGCCGGCGGCGCGACGATCGAGGCCGGGCCGGCATGGGTCTCGACCGTGACCCGCCGCAGGGCCGGGTGATGGACGAGGTCGGCTAGGCCGTTGACGAAGCCATAGGCAGTGCCAGCGGTTCTGAGCCGGTCCGCCGCCTCGTCGCGGCTCAGCTCAGAGAAGACCCGCGCCACCACGGCGTCGACCTCGGGGCGGTTCGCCACCCGGGCGTTGTTGCTCTCGAAGCCGGCGCGCGAGGGCAGGTCGGGCTGGCGCAGGAACGCGGCGCAGAACTTCGCCCATTCGCGCTCGTTCTGGATCGAGAGCAGCACCATGGCCCCGTCCCGGGTCGGAAAGGCGCCGTAGGGGCAGATCGACGGGTGGGCGAGGCCGACCCGCTGCGGCGCCCGGCCGGTGCCCTCGAAGTAGAGCAGCGGCACGTTCATCCAGTCGGCCATGCCGTCGAACAGGCTGACCTCGAGCTTGGTGCCCTCGCCGGTGATGCCGCGCGCGATCAGGGCCTCGAGCACCGCGGCATGGGCCGCCATGCCGCAGGCGATGTCGCAGACCGACACCCCGACCCGGCCCGGACCCGCCGGGTGGCCGGTGATCTCGGCGAGCCCGCTCTCGGCCTGGACCAGGAGGTCGTAGGCCTTCATGTCGGAGTAGGAGTGGCCGGTGCCGTAGCCGGTGACGTCCACGGTGATGAGCCGCGGATAGCGCGCCCGCAGTTCCTCCGAGCCGAACCCGGCGCGTGCGGCCGCACCCGGTGCGAGGTTCTGGATGAACACGTCGGCCTTGGCGAGGACGGCGTGGAGGAGGGCCGCGTCGCCCGGATCCTTGATGTCGGCGACCAGGCTCTCCTTGCCGCGGTTGAGCCAGACGAAGTAGCTCGCCAGGCCGTTCACCGCCGCGTCGTAGCCGCGGGCGAAATCGCCCTCCGGCCGCTCGATCTTGATGACGCGGGCGCCCGCGTCGGCCAGGCGCGAGGAGCAGTAGGGGGCCGCCACCGCCTGCTCGAGCGCCACCACGGTCAGGCCGGCCAGCGGCCGGACCCCACTCCCCGCCGCCATCGTCAGGCCCCGTGCTTGATCGCGATCATCTTCATGGCGCCGAAGCCGTAGAGCGCCTCGAAGCCCTTCTCGCGGCCGTGGCCCGAGCCCTTCACGCCGCCGAAGGGCAGCTCGACGCCACCACCGGCGCCGTAATTGTTGACGAAGACCTGGCCCGACTTGATGCCGCGCGACAGCCGCAGCGCCCGGCCGAGGTCCGAGGTCCAGATGCCGGCGGCGAGCCCGTACTCGGTGCCGTTCGCGACCGCCAAGGCCTCGGCCTCGTCGCGCACCCGAATCGCCACCAGGACGGGCCCAAAAATCTCTTCCTGGGCCAGGCGGTGGTCCGGCGGCACGTCGCCGATCAGGGTCGGGCGGACGTAGTAGCCGTCGCCCGGCACGTTGGTGCCGAGTTCGCCCTCGGCCAGGATGGTCAGACCGTCGCGGCGGGCGAGGTCGATGTAGCCCTGCACCCGCTCGCACTGCTTGGCGTTGACGACGGGACCGAGGTCGAGGTCCTGCTCGCCGGAGCCGACGCGCAGGTCCTTGAAGCGCCTGGCGAGGTCGGCGGTGAAGCTGTCGTAGATCTTGTCCTCGATCACCACCCGCGAGCCCGCCGAGCAGGTCTGGCCGGCATTCTGGGTGATCGCCTTGACGATGACGCTGCCGGCATCCGACAGGTCCGCATCGGCGAAGACGACCTGGGGCGACTTGCCGCCGAGCTCGAGCGTGACCGGAATCGTGTTCTTGGCCGCCGCCGCCTGGATCAGCGTGCCGACCTCGCGCGAGCCGGTGAAGCTGATGTGGTGGATGCCCTTGTGGGCGGCGAGCGCCGCGCCCGCCTCCTCGCCGAGGCCGGTGACCACGTTGAGGCTGCCGGCCGGGAAGCCGGCTTCCGCCGCGAGCTTGGCGAGGTGGAGGGCGGACAGCGAGGTGTCCTCGGCCGGTTTCAGCACCACGGCGTTGCCCATGGCGAGCGCCGGGGCAACCGAGCGGCCGGTCATCTGGAGGGGATAGTTCCACGGCACGATGACGCCGACGACGCCGTGCGGCTCGTAGACGGTCATGACCGTGAAGCCGTTCTGGAACGGGATCGTGTCGCCGTGCACCTTGTCGGCGGCGCCGCCGTAATACTCGAAGTAGCGGGCGCAGACCTGGGCGTCGTTGCGGGCGAGCGTCATCGGCTTGCCGACGTCCTCGCTCTCCATCCGGGCCAGGATCTCGGCGTCGCGGCGGATGAGGTCGGCGAGCTTCAGCATCAGGCGGCCGCGGGACACCGCGTCGAGCCGGCCCCACTCCCCGTCCATGGCGGCCTGCCCGGCCTTGACGGCGGCGTCGATCTCGGCCGCGCCGCCGCGGGCGATGCGGGCCATCTCCTGGCCGTGCGACGGGTTGATGACCGGCAGGGTCGCCTCGCTGCCGGTCCAGGTGCCGCCGATGAAGTGCTGGTGGGCGTTCATGTCGTTGACCTCCCGTGGGCGGGCGCCGCTGACGGCGGCCGGCCTGCTCTTGGGCGAGGTGTTACCGCGCCGGGAGGGACAGTTCCAATACGATCGACGGGCGGGCGCGATAGAAACGGGGTATGGCGCCCGCCCGCGCCCCTCAGCGGTTGCCGCTGCCGCTGCTGCCCTGCGGCACCGCGCGCTCCGGCTGGCCCGCGTTGCCGCCGGCGGCCGAGTTGCCCGTGATGGTCGAGGCGCCGGTCGAGCCGGGGGCCACGACGCCGCCACCGCCACCGCCGGTGTTGTTCGGCATCGGCGCGACGGTGCCGGTCGTGGCCGGACCCGTGCCCATGCCGGTGCCGGTGCCGGGGGCGGTGGAGGGAGCGGCGGTCTGGGCGGAGGCGGCGCCCACGACGAGAAGACCGGCGGCGAGGCCGGCGAGAATCGAACGCATGCTGTTCTCCTGTCGGTCGGGGATCGAGTGGGATCCTGGACCAGACAACGCGCACTCGCCGGTCCGGTTCGTCTATGTTCGACTCATTCTTGGCAGCCCGATTCAGATGTGCGGTCGGCCGGCACTGCCTGATGCAGCGCTGCAGCTTTGCATGAGGCAGCGGCGGCCGCCCCGACCGCGTGATCGTCCGCGAACGCGTAGCCCTCGTCCGCCCAGCCGGTGATGCCACCGATCATCACCTTCACGGGCAGGCCGAGCCCGGCGAGGTGCAGGGCGGCTCGGTCCGGCCGGCCTGCGGCACCACATCCGCCTGCGCCGCGGCACCATCCCGGCGGCGTACCGCCGGAGCTTTGCCGGGCGGCGGCCGTGAGGCGTCAGCCGGCCGGGGCGCGGTGCGCCCGGCGCTGGCCGATCGCGGTCGCCAGCATGCGCGAGAGCTGCTCGGCCGAGTAGGGCTTGTGCAACAGGGGGAAGCCGTGGGAGCCCTCCTGGACGAGGACGTGGCTGTAGCCGGAGGTGAGCAGCACCGGGAGGCTGGGATGACGCTGGCGCAGGGCCTTGGCGAGCTCGATGCCGCCCATGCCCGGCATCACCACGTCGGAGAACACCGCGTCGTAGCCGGGATCGTCGGCCAGCGTGTCGAGGGCCGCCTCGGCGTTGGTGACCCAGGTGGTGACGTAGCCGAGGTCGTTGAGGATCTGGGCGGCGAAGCGGCCGACCCCGACATTGTCCTCGACGAGCAGCACCCGCTGGCCGGCCCGGGCCGGCGCCATGCCCTCGTCGGCAGGGGCGGGCCGTCCGGGGTCGGCCGGGGCCGCCACCTCCGGCAGGTAGAGGACGAAGGTGGAGCCGGCGCCGACGCGGCTCGTCACGTCGACGTCGCCGCCCGATTGCTTGGCGAAGCCGAAGACCTGGGAGAGGCCCAGGCCCGTGCCCTTGCCGACCTCCTTGGTGGTGAAGAACGGCTCGAAGATCTTGTCCATCACCGCCGGTGTCATGCCGGTGCCGGTGTCGGTGAGCGAGATCGCCGCGAAGGGGCCGGCCGCGGCGGCGTGGCCGCGGATCTCGGGCTTGCTCACGCCGCAGGCGACCGCCAGGGTCAGCGTGCCCTGCCCCTCCATGGCGTCGCGGGCGTTGACCGCCATGTTGATGAGCGCCGTCTCGAACTGGCTCAGGTCCGTCCGCACGAAGCACGGCCGGTCCAGCGCCTGGGTGACCACGCGGATGCGCGCGCCCGTGACCGTGTCGAGCATGTCTGCCACGCCCTGCAGGCGGGCGACGACGTCGAACACCTCAGGCGCCAGGGCCTGGCGGCGGGCGAAGGCGAGGAGCTGGCCGGTCAGCTTGGCGGCGCGGTCGACGGTGTCGGAGACCGCGTCGAGGTAGCGCGCCTTGCGCGCCTCCGGCAGCTCGGGCCGGCGCAGGAAGTCGACCGACGAGCGGATGATCGTCAGCAGGTTGTTGAAGTCGTGGGCGACGCCCCCGGTCAGCTGGCCCACCGCCTCCATCTTCTGCGACTGGCGCAGCGCCTCCTCGGCCTGGAGAAGGCGGTGGGCCCGGTCGCGCTGCTCGGTCACGTCGCGCGCCACGCAGTAGAGGTTGCCCTCGAACGGCACCGCCCGCCACGACAGGGTGCGGTAGCTCCCGTCCCGGGTGCGGAACCGGTTCTCGAACGACAGGGTCGGCTCGCCGCCGGCGAGGCGCCGGACCTCGTCCCGGGTCCGGTCCTGGTCGTCCGGGTGCTCGAGCCAGGCGGAGGTGCGCCCGACCACCTCCTCGGGCTGCCAGCCCAGGGTCGCGGTCCAGGCCGGGTTGACGCTGCGCCAGACGCCGTCGGCATCGGCGACGCCGAGCATGTCGCGGCTCACCTGCCAGATCCGGTCGCGCTCGGCGGTGCGGGCCGCGACCTGGCGCTCGAGGGTCTCGTTGAGGCCGCGCAGGGCGTCCTCGAGCCGGCGCTGGGCGGTGATGTCGTTGAACAGCAGCGCGACGTGCCGGGCCTCCGGCGGGTCGACCCGGAAGGCGTGCACCTCGTACCAGCGCTCTCCGAGCGCGCGGGCCGTCTGGACGAAGCGCACCGGCTCGCCGGTCAGCGCCACCCGGCCGTAGAGGTCGAACCAGTGCTCCTCGTGGTCGGGGGCGAGGTCGCGCATCCAGCGGCCGGCCGCGTCGGCAAGGCCGGTATGGCGCGCGAAGGCGGGATTGACCTCGAGGAAGCAGTAATCCTCGGCCCGGCCTTCGGCGGAGAACCGCAGGGCGATGACGCAGAATCCGGCGTCGATCGCCTCGAACAGCGTCCGGTAGCGTGCCTCGCTCTGCCGCAGGGCCTCCTCGGCGTGCCGGCGGGCGGTGATGTCGATGATGAACTCGAAGCCGGTGCCGTCGTCGAGGCGCTTGGCCGCGCACAGGCCCCAGAAGCGCGAGCCGTCCCGGCGCAGGTATTCCCGCTCGGTCGGGTCAGAGCGGCCGTGGGCCTGGAGCTCGGCGATGACGCCCTGGGAGGTGGCCTGCCATTCCGGCGGCACCAGGGTGCGGCCCGAGAGCAGGCCTCCGGCCAGGTCCTCGCGGCTGTAGCCGCTCATCGCCAGGAAGGCGTCGTTGGCCTCCAGCACCTGGCCCGCCATGTCGAAGACGATCGCCCCGACGGTCTCGATGCTCAGCGCGGTGCGCAGGCGCGGATCGTCGAGGAGGCCGCGCGCCCCCGCGCCGCCCCGGGACGCGAGGGCGGCCCGCGCCGCCGCGGCATCGGCCTCGGCCGCGGCCCGCGCACGCTCCGCCGCCGCCAGGGCGGCGCGCAGGCGCTCGTTCTCCGCGACCAGATCCGGCACGCGGCCGTGTCCGGGGTCCGTCATTCCTCTCCCATCCGTCCGCCCCCGCACGGCCCTCCGGTCGGCACCGCCCGACGGGCGCCGCACGGGATGTCGTTCGACCATCGTCCCCGCCGGCCTGCGAGGGCCGGCAGGTCTCTGCCTCTCTCCCCATATAGAGGACGCCGGCGGCCCGTCTCCATCCTCGCACCCGCGACGATCGGCGGGACCGGGAGGGCGGGGCGCATTGCGGCGCGGGCGACGAAGCCGCATATCCGTCCGCATCCCCGCGGCCGCGACCGCGCAGGGATGCGGAGGCGTGGGTGACGACCAATCCGACCCGTTGCAGCAATGCGGCCCTGCGCCGGGCGACGCGCCGCGTCGGGCAGCTCTACGACGAGGCCCTGGCGCCGAGCGGCCTGCGGGCGACCCAGTACGGCCTGCTCGCCACGATCCGCAGCCTCGGCACGCCGACCATGGGCGAGCTGGCCGAGGCGATGGTGATGGACCTCTCGGGCCTCGCCCACACCCTCAAGCCCCTGACCCGCGACGGCCACGTCAGCGTGGTGCCTGACCCGCGCGACCGTAGGGCTCGTCGCATCGCCCTGACGGCGGGGGGCGCCGCCAAGCTCGCGGAGGCGACACCCTTGTGGCGCAGTGCCCAGGGGCACTTCGACGCGGCCTTCGGGCCCGAGCGGGCCGGCCTGCTGCAGGATCTCCTGCGCCAGCTCGCCTCGACGGAGTTACGGCTGGCCCCCGGGGCGGAGCCGGACACGGGCCGGGACGCGGCGGCCCGCTGACGGGGCTGCCCGGGCCGCGCGTTCCGCGCGGCCCTGCTGAGGGGTGAGAGGGACGGGCCTCAGGCCGCCCGCACGGTGTCGAGGAAGCGGGCGACCTCGGCCGAGAGGTGCTCGGACTGGCGCGACAGCTCGGACGCCGAGGCCAGAACCTGGCTCGCCGCCGCACCCGTCTCCTCCGCCGCCCCCGCCACCCCGGCGATGTTGCCCGTCACCTCGCCGGTGCCGGCCGCCGCCTGGCTGACGTTGCGCACGATCTCCTGGGTCGCCGCACCCTGCTGCTCCACCGCCGCCGCGATGCTCGTCGCCACGCCCGAGATCTCCTCGATCCGCGCCGTGATCTGGCCGATCGCACCCGCCGCCTGGCCGGTCGAGGCCTGGATCGCCGCGATCTGGCTCGTGATCTCCTCGGTCGCCTTCGCGGTCTGGCCGGCCAGCTCCTTGACCTCGGCCGCGACCACCGCGAAGCCCCGTCCCGCCGCGCCGGCGCGCGCCGCCTCGATGGTGGCGTTGAGGGCGAGCAGGTTGGTCTGGGCCGCGATCGAGGAGATCAGCCCGACCACGTCGCCGATGCGGGCGGTGGCCTCGGTGAGCGCCCGGACCTGATGCGCGGTCTGCCCGGCCTCGGCCACGGCGCTCTGCGCCAGGCGCGCCGAGCCGTCGGCCTGGCGGCCGATCTCAACCACCGACGCGCCCAGCTCTTCCGCCGCGGCGGCGACGGTGCCGACGTTCGAGGACGCCTCCTCGGCGGCGGCGGCCACGGCGGTCGACTGGACGGCGGTCTGGGACGCGGTGGTGGTCATGGTCTGGGCGGTGGCCTGCAGCTCGGTGGCCGAGGCGGAGACCGTGCGAACGATGCCGCCGACGGCCTGCTCGAAGGCGTCGGCCATCTGGCGCATGCCGGCGCGGCGCTGCTCCTCGGCCGAAGCGCGGGCGAGCGCGGTCTCCTCTTCCAGGGCGCGGGCGCGCACCATGCTCTCCTTGAACACCTGGACGGCGCTCGCCATCGCGCCGATCTCGTCGCGCCGCCCGATGCCCGGCACCTCCGCCGCCAGATCCTGGCGCGCGAGCCGGTCCATCGTCGCCGTCATGCCGCGGATCGGCCGGGCGAGGCCGAGATGCAGGAGCAGGAGCGATCCTGCCGCCGCGACGACCATCACGCCGAGGCCCACAAGGGTCACGATCCGCGACTGGCTCGCCGCCTCGGCGGAGGCACCGCTGCGCTGCGCGAGCAGGGCCTTCTCGACCGCCGCGACCTCGGCGACCTTGGCCCGCAGGGCGTCCATCGCCGCCTTGCCCGATCCGGACACCTCGATCTGCCGCGCCTCGGCCTGGGTGGCGGGCGCGCCCATCAGGCGGATCGCCCGGGCGGCGACCTCGCCGGTCCATTGCCGCTCGAGGCGACCCAGCTCCGCGAGCCGCGCCTGCTGCTCCGGATTGTCCGCCGTCAGCGTCCGGGCCCGCCCCAGCGCCTCGGCGAACCCGGCCTCGCCGGCGCGGTAGGGCTCGAGGAAGGAGTCCTGCCCCGACAGCAGGTAGCCGCGCAGGCCCGCCTCCCGGTTGATCATCGCCAGGAGGGTGCGGTCGACGGCCTGCAGCACCTCCCGGGTGTGCATGTCCCAGCGCCCGGTATCCTCGATCGTCTGGAGGTTGCGCCAGGACACGGCCGAGGCGGCCAGGCTGACGAGGAGCAGGAGAGCCAGGGCCGCGGCGATCTTCCCGGCGAGCGGCAGATGACTGAGACGGAGCGACATGGGGGCACACTCACGGAGGCGACAGGGAAATTGCGGCCGGCAGATACCGGGCCGACATGGTCTGACATGAGTTCTGAAGACCATCGCCTAACGGATGATGAACCCAACGGCACTTGCGTTAGGAAGAAAATTCTATTCGTCATGACAGACGGCACAACCAGTTAGGTTCCGCAGGGACGGCGAGATTTGTCGGGTGCGGCAACGATGCCTCACCTTGCCGATCCATGCCGCGAGCAGCCCCAGGCGTCGTGTCCCGCGATCGGCGAGATGGCGAAGGCGCATCGCGGCCGGCCGATCTCCGGCGGGCATCCGGGCAGGATCGCAATGGCGGGGCGCGGCGTCCCGGCGACGGCACCCTGGTCGTCCTGAGCGCGGACGGCGTGACCCCGAACAGCCTCTCGAACTTGTCGGTGAAGCGCAACCGCAGCAGGTGTCCGCTCCGCGATCCGGCCGGCTCCATCGTCGCCAGCACCAGATGGAGGCCGCGCCCTGTCCGTGCCCGCTCGACGACGGCTCCGGTGCTCGCGTCCTCCATCTTGATGCGCCGCCGCGGCAGCGCCTGACCGGGCACCGCGCAGGTCGCCGCCGCGCGCTCCGCCCCGGACGGTGAGGAGCCGGGAACGCCGGGGCCCGTCGGCCCGCTCCCTGACGGCCCCGGCCGCTGGCCCACGGCGGTCAGGGGACCGTCCACATGGATGACGTCGAACGCCCGCGCGAGCGGAGGCCGGCCGGAAGCATCCGGCCGAGCCGCGGCTTTGTCCGGCGACGACGCCCGGAGCGCCGCGTCCGGACGGTTTCGTCCGGACGCGCGAGCCCTACACCCGGTACTTCCCGTGCCGCTTGACCAGCACGGTCGTGCCCACCGGCACCCGACCGTAGAGGTCGACCACGTCCTCGTTCAGCATGCGCACGCAGCCCGAGGACATCTGCTCACCGATGCTCCAGGGCTCGTTGGTCCCGTGGATGCGGAACAGGATGTCGCGGCCGCCCTGGTAGAGGTACAGCGCCCGGGCGCCGAGCGGGTTGTCGAGGCCGCCCTTGCGGGTGCGCGGCAGGTCGGGGTTGAGGCTGACCATCCTGGCGGTCGGGCCCCAGTCGGGCCAGACGCCCTTGCGGCCGACCGTGGCGGTGCCCTTCCAGGAGAAGCCGAGCTTGCCGACCCCGACGCCGTAGCGGATCGCCTGGCCGCCCTCCTGCACGAGGTAGAGGTGGCGCTCGTCGATGTCGACCACGACGGTGCCGGGCTTCTCCAGGCCCATATAGGCGACGGTCTGGCGCCGGTATTTCGGGTCCATCCGGCTGCGGTCGACCAGCGGCACGTCGAAGGGCTGGTCGGGCATGCTGCCGATGTACCAAGCCGCGTCCGGATCCACCGCCGCCACGGATGCGGGCCCGCGGGCGTTGCAGGCCGCGAGCGGCAGCCCGGCGAGGAGGGCGAGGACGAGGCGGCGCGGGACCATCGGGCATGACCTTTCGGCAGGACTGACGATCCATGCCTAGCCTCTCACAGCCGCACAGGTTGTGTCCTCCCGGACTCAAGCGCCGGGAAAGTCAGGCCGCCGCCATCCGGGGCCTCGTCATCCAGGGTGCCTTCCGGGCCGCGACCAGCCGGCGCACCTCCGCCGCCGGAACCGGCCGGCTGAACAGGAAGCCCTGCATCTCGCCGCAGCCGCTGCGCCGCAGGGCGGCGAGCTGCGCCTCGGTCTCGACCCCCTCCGCCACCGTGGTGATGCCGAGGCTGGCGCCGAGCCCGATCACCGCCTGCACGATCGCCACCGCCGTCGCCTCGCGGCCGAGCGCCATGGTGAACGAGCGGTCGATCTTGATCTTGTCGAACGGGAAGGCCCGCAGGTAGCTCAGCGAGGCGTAGCCGGTCCCGAAGTCGTCGATGGCGATGCGCACGCCGACGTCGCGCAGCCGGTGCAGCACCGCGACGTTGGCGGCACTCTCCTCGAGCATCACCTGCTCGGTGATCTCGAGCTCGAGCCGGGCCGGGTCGAGGCCCGATTCGGCCAGCGCGCGGGCCACGGTGCCGACGAGGTCGGGGGTGCGGAACTGCACCGGCGAGAGGTTGACGGCGACCCGCACGCCGCCGGGCCAGCCAGCGGCCTCGCGGCAGGCCTGCCGCAGCACCCACTCGCCCAGGGTCGCGATCAGCCCGGTCTCCTCGGCGACCGGGATGAACTCCGCCGGCGAGACGAAGCCCCGTTCGGGGTGGCGCCAGCGCAGCAGCGCCTCGCAGCCCGTCACCGCGAGGCTGCCGGCGGCTACGAGGGGCTGGAAGTGGACCTCCAGCGCCTCAGCGGCGACCGCCGCCCGCAGGTCGCGTTCGAGGGCGCGGCGGCCCTGCAGGGCCGCATCCATGGCCGCCTCGAACAGGCGCCGGGTGCGCCGCCCGTCGGCCTTGGCGGCGTAGAGCGCCGTGTCGGCCTTGCGCAGGAGGACGTCGGGGTCGTCGCCGTGCTCGGGCGCCAGTGCGATGCCGATGCTGACCCCGACCGTGACGTCCTGGCCGGACAGGGTGAACGGCCGGCCGATCGCGGCGATGATCCGGTCGGCGAGCCCGGGCAGCGCCGGCAGCCCGGCCGGGCTGAGGATCGCGAACTCGTCGCCGCCGAGCCGCGCCACCAGCCCGTCGGCGCCGAGGCAGGCGCGCAGGCGCTCGGCGACCTGGCGCAGCAGCGCGTCGCCGGCCGGGTGGCCGAGGGTGTCGTTGACGATCTTGAAGTGATCGAGGTCGAGGCAGAGCAGGCCGAGCGGAGCCCCCGTCGCCCGCGCGTCCGCCGCCGCCTCGGCCAGCCGGCGGTGGAACAGGACGCGGTTCGGCAGCCCGGTGAGGGCGTCGTGGTGGGCCATGTGGGCGATGCGCTGCTCGGCCCGGCGCTGCTCGGTCACGTCGACGCAGGCGGTCAGGGTGGCGCTCCCTCCCTCGAACGGGATCGGGCCGGAGAACACCTCGACGTCGATGACGCTGCCGTCGCGGCGGCGGTGGCGCTGGGCGGGGCCGCTCGCCTCCGGCGCCGGAGCGACGAGGTCGCCGGCCGAGAGACCCAGGAAGTCCTCGCGGGAGAAGCCGTAATGGCCGGTGGCGGCATCGTTGACCGCCAGCACCGCGCCGTCCGCGCCCGAGAGCCACATCGGCACCGGGTTGTGCTCGAACAGCAGGCGGGCCGAGGCCTCCCGCGCCTTGAGGTCGCCGATATCCGTGAGGGTCACGCCGAGCAGGTCGCCGATGGCGGCGATCTCGACGCGCAGGTGCAGCGGGCTCCCGTCGAGGAGCACGTGGGACACCTCGTAGCTGCGCCGTCCCCCGTCGAGGGCCGCCGTCAGCCGCTCCAGCATGGGCGCGACCGCCGCGGGCGGTAGGAGCGCGGTCAGTCGCTGCCACTGCGCGCGATCGACGGTGGTGTGCATCATCGCGGCGGCGGCCTCGTTGAGGGCGAGGATCCGGAAGTCCTGCGTCGCACCGGTCCCGTCCCGCACCGCCGCGACGGCCGCCATGCCCTGCCGGGTCGAGCGGAACAGGGTCTTGAGGAGGTTCGTCCGCGCGGTCTCGCCGGCAAGGCACAGCAGCACCAGGCGCCCGCCTCCCTGCGCCGCCAGCGGCATGCCGAGCATCCCGGTGGTGTGAGCGACGCCGCCCGCCACCCGGGCGCAGGGGGCGCGGACCGGCGCGCCGCCGGCGAGCGCGTCGCCGATGATCTCGCGCAGGGCGGGGGCGAGGCCGCCCGGCAGGTCATCGAGAACGAGGCCCGCCCCCTCGCGGCCGAGCCAAGCCTCGAACGCCTCGCCGACCCAGAGCAGGCGGGGGCTGCCGGGCCACCCGCCCACCAGGGCGGCGTGGCTCGCCATGCGGCCGAGATTGCCGAGGACCACGTCCTCGTAGGTCGGCAGCCCGCAGGCGGCGGCACGGGCGGCGTGCCAACGGTGCAGCAGCCCCTCGGTGCCGTCGCGCGTCGCGTTCCCGCTCATCCCGTCCGATCCGGCCCCGCAGCCCGTCCGGGATAGGACCTGCGGATCTTCCGGAAGGTTAAGTTGAGCCGGCTACGCCACGATTCAGCGCTCTCCGGGTCGGGACGCCGGATCCTACCCGAGCGCCACCTCGATCAGGAACGGGCCGCGGCGCGACAGCGCCCCCGTCAGGGTGTCGACGAGCTGCGCCAGGGTCTCGACCCGGCGCGCCTCGACGCCGTAGCCCCGCGACAGGCTCACCCAGTCGATCGGCGGATCGTCGAGGGTCAGCATGTCGATCGCCTTGCGGCCGGGATTCGCGCCGACATTGGTCAGCTCGTGGCGCAGGATCGCGTAGGAACGGTTCGACCAGATCAACGTGACCACGTCGAGGCGCTCGCGGGCCTGGGTCCACAGCGCCTGGGCGGTGTAGAGGGCGCTGCCGTCGGCCTGGAGCGAGATCACCTTGCGGTCCGGGCAGGCCACCGCGGCGCCGGTCGCCATCGGGATGCCGAGCCCGATCGAGCCGCCGTTGAGCTGGAGCCAGGTGTGGGGCGCTGCCGCGTGGGTGGCGGGAAAGAAGTTGCGCCCGGTCGTGACCGATTCGTCGCAGATGATCGCGCCCTCGGGGATCAGCGCGCCGAGCACCCGCCCGATCGCGTCCTGGTCGAGGGGCCCGTCGCCGGGCAGGACGGGCCGGGGCCCTGCGGGCAGCGGCGCCTCGGCGGGGGCGCCGACCGCCTCGGCGAGGCGCTCCAGCGCGTCGATCTGGTCCTGCTCGGGGGTCGCGAGGGCGAAGACGTCGCAGGTGGCGGGCGCCAGCGCGCTCGGCTTGCCCGGATAGGCGAAGAACGCCACCGGCAGCGTCGCGCCGACCAGGATCACGTGCTTGTAGGGCGCCAGCACCTCGCGGGCCGGGTCGACCGGATAGGGCAGGCGCTCGATCGGCACCGTGCCGGCGCCGCGGTCGATGCGGGCGTTCGAGGTCATGGCCAGCAGCTTGGCGCCGGTCTTCTGCGCGATGCGGGCGGCGAGGCGCCGGCCCTCGTCGCGCACCGCCCGGTCGCCGAGGTGGAGCAGCACCGGCTCGCCGCTGCGGAGCGCCGCGACCGCGTGCGCGATCGCCTCGTCGCTCGCCCGCGGCCGCTCGGGGATCGCCGGCAGGGGCGCGATGCCGGAACCCTCCTCCCAGGCGGTGTCGGCGGGCAGGATCAGGGTGGCGACGCCGCCCGGCGCCGTGCGGGCGGCGACGATCGCGTCGGCCCCGTCCGCCGCCACCGCCTTGGCGCTCATGCCGGTGCGGACCCAGGCCGAGACCGGGCCGGCCAGACCCTCGATGTCGGAGGTCAGCGGCGCGTCGAAGGCGCGGTGATAGGTGGCATGCTCGCCCACGATGTTGACGAGCGGAGAGCGGGCGCGGCGCGCGTTGTGCAGGTTGGCGATGCCGTTGCCGAGGCCCGGGCCGAGGTGGAGCAGGGTCGAGGCCGGCTTGTCGGCCATGCGGGCGTAGCCGTCGGCCGCACCCGTGGCGCCGCCCTCGAACAGGCACAGCACCGCCCGCATCCCCTCGACCCGGTCGAGGGCGGCGACGAAGTGCATCTCCGAGGTGCCCGGATTGGTGAAGCACACCTCCACGCCCCCCGCCACCAGGGTGCGCACCAGGCTCTCGGCCCCGTTCATCGCCATCGGCGTCTCCTCTCGCGCGGGCATCTGGCGGCCCGGTTCGGGTCTTGCGCTCCGGTCATAGGAGATTTCGCTGTGGGCCGTGAGTGCCTCGGGGGCATGGGTGGGTGGCCGCTTGGCACTCGGTTTCACGGTGACCCGCCGCGCAGGCGGTGATAGTTTGAGCAGGGCGTGGTCGCGCCTTGATAACCCAAGCGCGAGCCTGCTTTCGAATGCACGACTGGGACGACGACCTCGCCGTACCGTTCCCGCTCGAATTCACGATCCAGGCGACACCTCGCTCGCTCCAGGCCTCGAAGAGTGCGAGGGAGACCTGGAAGTCGATGGTCGGCGAGGCCGCCAGGAACCGCATTGCCGCGAGCCGGGAATTCACTTTCCTGGATGAGCGACCTTTATCGGTGACGATCTTTTATTTCCCGCCGGCGCCCATGCAGGGCGACGTCGACAACATCGTGAAGCCGATTCTCGACGGGATGAGGAGCATCGTCTATCGAGACGATCAAGTCATCGAAAGAGTGGTTGTTCAGAAATTCGAACCGGGTGTCTACGTCGAGTTCAATTCTCTCACGGACATGCTGCAGCACGCTGCCGCCATGGACCCTCCGATGGTGTACGTGAGGGTCAGCAGCGACACCAGTTGGAGGCGAGTGCCATGACATTCGAGTCCTTGTCTGAAGAAGAGTTGACGCTTCAGACGCGGCGTTTGCTGGACAACCTGAGGCAGGATGCGGAACGGCGCGGCTGGACGTTCTACGTGGCGCCGCCGAAGGAGGCGATTCCCGGCTTCGCGGATGGTTACGAGCCTGACGCCATGGTGATCACCCCCGACGGCGGAATCATGATCGAGATCACCAACCGAAAAGATCTAGCCCTGAGGGGTCATCTGGCCGACATCGCGAAGCGCGTTTCCGAACAGCCTGGCTGGTCGTTTCGCATGTTCTACGCGAACACGCCCGGTCAGATCGAGACGTCGCCTCCCCCGCTGACATTCGAGGCGATCGCGTCGGGCATTACCGAGGTCCGTGCTCTGGACGAGACGGGCCATGAGCGGGCCGCGTTCGTGATGGGGTGGGCGGCGCTGGAGGCCATCGCCCGCCTGGTCATGGACCAGCGCGGCATCGACCCGGCCAAGCCCCTCTCACCGATCCAAGCCGTGCAGATCCTGGTTCAGGAAGGCTACATCGACGACGACGATGCCCGTCGGCTGCGGTCCCTGGCACGCCTCAGGAACGAGATCGTGCATGGCGGATTGCGTACCGTGGTCTCGCGGGAAGACGTGGCCGGGCTGATCAGGGACCTGGAGACGATGGCCGGCACCCTGCGGCACGCCGCGTAGCGGCGAGGAAGGGCGATCCGCGTCCATGCCGCCTGCCGCGCCGCGGAGTGCGGCGCGACCTCAAGGGCTGTTGGGCCATGCCGGGTCAGCCGCCATCGCAACCCCCGCACCCCTAGCACGTTCGTTGCACCGTGCGGCCGCCTGCGCCCGGTGGAGATCCCGATGAAGCTGTTCCAGTGCCAGTCCTGCGGCAACATCCTGTACTTCGAGAACCGCACCTGCCAGCGCTGCGGGCACCGCCTCGCCTACCTGCCGGAGACCGGCACGCTCTCGGCGCTCGAGCCCGCCGGGGGTGAGGACTGGACGCCGCTCGCCGTCCGCGACCGGCCGAGCCGGTTCTGCGCCAACGCGGTGCACGACGCCTGCAACTGGCTGGTGCCGCCGGGCTCGGGCGACGCGTTCTGCCTCGCCTGCCGCCACAACGGCACGATTCCGGACGTGTCGAATCCGGAATACCTCGCCAAGTGGCGCGAGATGGAGTTCGCCAAGCACCGGCTGTTCTACAGCCTGCTGCGCTGGAACCTGCCGCTGAAGACCAGGGCCGAGGACCCGGAGCACGGGCTGATCTTCCACTTCCTGGCCGACCCGCCGGAGAACCAGGGCCCGAAGGTGATGACCGGGCACGACAACGGCGTCATCACCATCGCGCTCGTCGAGGCCGACGACGCCGAGCGCGAGAAGCGCCGGCGGCAGATGGGCGAGCCCTACCGCACCCTGCTCGGGCATTTCCGCCACGAGGTCGGGCACCATTACTGGGACCTGCTGGTGCGCGACGCCGGACGGCTCGACGCCTGCCGGGCCGTCTTCGGCGACGATTCGCAGGACTACAACGCGGCGCTCCAGCGGCACTACGAGCAGGGCACGCCGGCGAACTGGCAGGAGAACTTCGTCTCGGCCTACGCCACCACCCATCCGTGGGAGGACTTCGCCGAGACCTGGGCCCACTACCTGCACATCGTCGACACGCTGGAGATGGCGAGCGCCTTCGGCATGCAAATCCACCCGCTCCTCGACGCGGGCGGCGAGCTCGCCGCGCGGATCGACTTCGACCCCTACCAGGCGCAGAGCATCGAGCAGATCATCGGCGCCTGGCTGCCCTTCGTGTTCGCCCTCAACAGCGTCAACCGGGCGATGGGCCAGGGCGACCTCTACCCCTTCGTGCTGGCGCCGCCGGTGATCGGCAAGCTCGGCTTCATCCACGGCCTCGTCCACGGCACGATCTGACGCTGGGGCAGCCTTCCCGCGCCTCGGCCGTAGCCTCCGCGGCCGGGGCGGTCCATGATGGGCCAACGCGCCCGGACCAATCGGGCCGAACCGCCCGCGACGGCGGGCCAGGAGGAACGCCGAATGAAGCTCGCCAGCCTCAAGCACGGCCGCGACGGCCGCCTCGTCGTGGTCTCGCGCGATCTCACCCGCGCCACCGACGCGTTCATCGTGGTGCCGACGCTGCAGCAGGCCCTCGACGAGTGGGAGCGCTGCGCCCCCGCCCTGGAGGCCCTGGCCGAGCAGCTCGAGCACGGCTCGGTACCCTCGTTCCGCTTCCACGAGCATGCCTGCGCGGCTCCCCTGCCCCGGGCCTATGCCCGCCGGCACGCCGCGGCCTGGCCCGGCTACCCGGCGCTGCTGCGCCAGGCCGCGGGGGCCGAGGCGCCGGCCGGCGAGGCGGGGGGCCTGCGCCACGCCGCCTCCGACGCGTTCCTGGGCCCCCGCGACACGCTCAGCGCCGACGATCCGGCGGCCTCCCTCGACCTCTCGGCCGGCCTCGCGGCGATCACCGGGGACGTGCCCCGAGGTGCCGACGCCGCCGAGGGCGCCATCCGGCTGGTGACGCTGCTGGCGGAGGTGATCCGCCACGACCGGCTGCGTCCGGACGGGCTCGACCTCGACGGCGCGGATGCACCCGCCCTCGCGGCGAGCCTCGGGCCGGTGGCGGTAACCCCCGACGAGCTCGGGGCCGCCTGGCGGGACGGCAGCCTGCACCGCCCGCTCCTGGTGAGCCGCAACGGCAAGGCGCTCGGCTGCCCCGATGCCGGCGCCGATCTCGGGCGCAGCCTCGTCGCCCTGGTGGCGGAGGCGGCGCGGCACCGCGGCCTCGGGGCCGGCACCCTGATCACCGCGGGCCCGGTCTCGAACCGCGGCATCGACGGCGGCCCGGGCCGCCCCGCGGAGGAGGGCGGGGCCGGCTATGCCTGCCTCGCCGAAGCCCGCGCCGCCGAGGCTCTGACGGCCGGCTGGGCGCGCACGCCCTACCTGACGGCAGGCGACCGCCTGCGGGTCGAGATGAAGGATGCCGGCGGGCACTCGATCTTCGGGGCGATCGAGCACGACGTGAGCAGCTGACGCCGCCGCCCGGCGCCGCCTCCGGCCGGCGGCGGCGTCGGGCACCGCAACCTGCGGGCGAGGTTCGCGCCGCGTGAATTCAACCGCCTGGCTGCGTTAGGTATTTGTTCGGAAGTTGCCCCGCAGAAAGACGTGCTGAGCTGGCTATGCGGGCACCGGGAAAGAAACTCCTGACGGCAGCAGGTCCGGCCGCGACCTGTGTCGACGTTCGCCCCAACGATGAGCCCCATCCCGGACCCTGCCCGACTCCTCGGCCGACGGTTCTGGCAGTGCCAGCGTGGCACGGTGATCGTGCTGCTCAGCCTGCTGCTGCCGATCCTGGGGATGGGATCGGTCGGCGTCGCCGAGGTTGCCGAGGTGATGCTCGCGCGGACGAAGCTCCAGCGCTACGTCGACGCGGCGGCGATCCAGGGGGCCGGCGAGTTCGGCGTCGACCAGTCCGCCGCCACGGTGGAGCGTACCCGCCTCTACGCCGACGCCATGGCCGAGCCCCTGCGCCTGCGCTGGACGATCGCCTCGACCGCCTCGATCGATCCTGCGACGCGCGCCGTCACCGTGCAGCAGAAGGCGAGCCGCGCCTCGTTCTTCGGCAGCCTGCTGCCGCCGGGCGGCTGGAACCTCCAGGTCACCGCGACGGCGATCCGCACGGCGCGCAAGCCGCTCTGCGTGCTCGGAGCCCAGGCCGGCAGCCAGGCCAGCATCGAGCTGCAGGGCAGTTCCTCGATCACCGCGAGCGACTGCCTGGTCCAGAGCAACGCCAACCTGACGGCGGGCAGGGGCGCCAGCCTGTCGGCCGGCGAGGTGCGCGCCGCCGGCAGCGCCACCGGCCCGATCCGCCCCGATCCCGTAACGGACGCCCCGGCGGTGCAGGACCCCTTCGCGGCGATGAAGATCAGCGTGCCGCTCCTGTGCGACTCGCTCGCCCTCAGCCTCGGAAGCGGCACCTTCTACCTCAATCCCGGCGTGCATTGCGGCGCCATCTCGATCCTCGGCAATGCGAACCTCGTGCTGGCCCCGGGCGATCACTACTTCGTCGGACCCAGCTTCAGCATCGGCGGCAACACGACGATCACCGGCAGCGACGTCGTAATCATCTTCAAGGGAGTGTTGACGGCGCAGGTCACCGGCAGCTCCGTCCTGCAGCTGGAGGGCCGCAAGAGCGGTCCTTACGCAGGCTTCGTCCTGATCACCGACCGCAGCTACGTCGGCGATATCGAGCTCTCGACCAGCAACGCCCGCAAGCTTCTCGGCACGATCTACCTGCCGAACGCCGATCTCACCGTGAAGGGCAACAACAACAAGGTCGCCGATCAGTCGCCCTGGACGGTCGTGGTGGCCCGGACGATCCGGACGGAGGGGAGCGCCAACCTCACCATCAACTCCAACTATGCCGGCTCGAGCGTGCCGGTGCCGGCCGGCGTCGGGCCGCCGCGGGACCAGCCGGTCCGGCTGTCGCAGTAGCGGGGCGGCGCTTTCCAGGGCCCGCGGCACGCGGCAGACTCGGCCCTCGGGCCGGGCCGTCCCGCGCCTTGCCGGATATTCTTCGAACCGACGCCGAGGGAGCCAGACGATGCCGGAGACCGAGACCCTCCCCGAACTCGCCGCCGAGGCATCGGAGGTCGCCGTGCGCCCGGCGATCCACCTCGACCACTGCGTCATCCACGTCTCGGACTGGGAACGCTCCACTGCCTTCTACCGGGACGTCGTCGGGGCCGAGCCGGTCCCGGTCGGGAAGGGCTACGCCTACCGCTTCGGCGGCGTGCAGCTGAACTGCCACGGGCCGGGCCAGATCGGCGAGCCCCGGGCCCGGCTGCCGGTGATGCCCGGCAACAGCGACCTCTGCTTCCGCTGGCCCGGCCCGATCGAGGAGGCGGTGGCGCACCTGGAGCGGCACGGGGTGCCGGTGGAGCTGGGCCCGGTGCCGCGCCACGGCGCCGTAGGGTCCGGCATCAGCGTCTACTTCCGCGATCCGGACGGTTCGCTCCTGGAATTCATCACTTATCCGACATCTTAGACCAGGACCCCCGGGACTCTCCGTCATTCAATTTACACCTGGGCAACACTTGCCGTGAGATGACGACGGCGTCCTCCTGGTGACGTCGCCATGTCAGATCCCCGGCCTTCCCCCGTCAGAGCAACGCCCGATCGCGCCGCACGCGTGCGCGGCGCCCGGTACCTGGTCGCTCCGACGCGCCTGCGGCGCGCCCGCGGCCGCCTCGCCGGTCCGTGGGCCGGCGGCCTGATGGGCAAGATTCTGGCAGGAAAGATCCTGGCCTTCGGGCGCGACCGCCGGGGCGGGATCGCGGTCGTCACGGGCCTGACGGCCCTCGTGCTCGTGGTCCTGACGGGCGCCGGGATCGACTACGCCCGGGTGCGCAAGGACGAGGCGCGCCTCAATGCCGCCCTCGATGCCGCCGTGCTGGCCGGCGCCCAGGCGGTGAGGGCGGCGGATTCCCAGGGGCAGCCGGACGCGGCAATCCGCCAGGCCGGCGCGAACGCCGCCCAGCAGGTCTTCACCACGTTCTCGCCGGCCGCGATCGCCGCCAACGCGCCGCAGCCGCGCTTCGACGTCACCCTCTCCGGCCGCAGCGTCACGGTCTCTGGCACCTACGCGGCCTCGACCAGGACGACCGTGATGGGCATCGCCGGCGTCGGGACGATGGGGTTCTCCGGCAGCGCCAGGGCCAGTGTCGACCTGTCGCCGCTGATTGACGTCTACCTGCTGATCGACGTGTCGGGCTCGATGGCCCTGGGGGCGACGCCGGCCGACATCAGCGCGCTCCAGGCCAACCTGAACTGCGCCTTCGCCTGCCACGACGGCGTGAAGGTCAAGGACACCAAGCTCGACAGTTATCAATGGGCCAAGTCGAAGGGCATCACCCTGCGGCTGGACGAGATGAACCAGGGCATCCTCGACTTCGTCAGCTGGCTGCGCCAGCAGGATGCGGTCAGCAAGCGGATGCGGATCTCGATCTACGCGTTCAGCACGACGCTCACCAAGGTGCTTGACCTGACGAGCGACCTGTCGCAGGTGGCCAGCAACCTGCCGAAGGCGCCGAGCGCCTCGGGCGAGAGCGACGGCGCGACGCTGTTCACCACCATCATGCCGCAATTCACCAAGGCGGTCGGCACGAGCGGGGACGGCGTCACGACGCCGAAGAAGCTCGTGATCCTGGCGACCGACGGCGTGGCCGATCCGGGCCGGTCCTGGACCTGGGACGTGCCCAAGCGCGCCGCCGTCGCACCCTTCGATCCGGCCCAGTGTGCGGCCCTCAAGACCCCGGGCGGGCCGGCCAGGCTGCCGGTCTCCGTCGGGGTGATCTACACGCCCTACCTGGCGATGCCCTGGGACTGGGGCTACAACGCCACCCTCGGGCAGCCGAGCCAGATCGGCGGCAAGGGCACGCGCCTCGACGACATCCCCGCCCGGCTGACCGCCTGCGCCAGCAGCAGCGACCTCTACATGGACGCCTCGAAGACCGGCTCGATCGGCGAGGCGATGGCGAAGCTCGTCAACACCTTCGCGCAGGTCCGGCTGACGAACTGAGAGCCCCTACAGGCCCGACACGAGGTGGCCGCCGTCGACCGGGATCGTGGCCCCTGTCATCCAGCCGGAGGCGTCGCCGGCGAGCAGCAGGAAGGCGCCGTCGAGGTCTTGCGGGCGGCCGAGCCGGCGCATCGGGATGCGCTTGAGCATCGCCTGGCCGGGCGGCGTCTCGAAGAACTCCCGGTTGATGTCGGTGCCGATGTAGCCGGGCGCCAGCGCGTTGACGCGGATGCCGTAGCGGGCCCATTCGAGGCCGAGCGCCTGGGTCATCTGCACCACGCCGGCCTTCGACACCGTGTAGGGCCCGACCCCGCCGGCGACCCGCAGGCCGAGGATCGACGCGACGTTGACGATGACGCCGCTGCGGCCCGCGTCCCGCCAGGCCCGGGCCGCGGTGGTGGACACCGCCCAGACCCCGCGCAGGTTGGTGTCGATCACCCGGTCGAAGGCCGCGAGGTCGAGGTCGATCGCCGCCCCGCCCTCGGCGATGCCGGCATTGTTGACCACTGTGTCCGGCAGGGCGTGCAGCGCCCCGAAGGCCGCCGCGATCGAATCCGGGTCGGCGACGTCGAGGGAGACGGACCGGGCTTCGGCGGCGCCGGCGGCCTTGAGGTCGCGCACCAGGTCATCGAGCCGGTCCTTGCGCCGCGCCGCCACCGTGACGGCGGCGCCGCACCCGGCGCAGAGGCGGGCGAAATGGTCGCCGAGGCCGCTTGAGGCGCCGGTGACGAGGATGTGGCGGCCTTTCAGGCCGGCTCCGAGATCCATGGCGTTTCCCCAATCGTCGGGCGCGTCTCTTGGCGGGCGCGCCTGCACACAATTCGCGTCGGTCAGCCGGTCCGCATCTGGGCGAGCTGCTGGTTGGTCATCTCGAGGCGGTGGGCGAGCTCGCGCATCACCGCGATGGCGATCTGCGGGAACTGGCTCAGCAGCTCGAGGAAGACCCGCCGGTCGATGCGCAGGGCCGTCGTCGGCACCTCCGCCGTCACCGTGGCGGAGCGGGGCTGGTCGGCCAGGATGCCCATCTCGCCGACGAGCGCGTTGGCGCCGAGCAGCGCCAGGCGGATCGGCCCCTGCGGCCCCTCCAGGGTCACGGCCGCCTCCCCCTCAAGGATCAGGTAGGCCGCGTCGGCGGCGTCGCCCCGGTCGAAGAAGCGCTGCCCGCTGGCGAAGTGCACCCGCTCGCTGGTGAAGGCGAGCAGCTTCAGGCGGGCCGGGTCCACCTCGCGGAACATCGGCACTTGGCGCAGCGACTGCACCTCGGTCTCAAGCGTCATGCCTTCACATCCTGGTCGACGCGCGCCGGCCCCGGCCCCGTCTCGGTCCCGGCGCGCCCGGAGACTGCCGCAGCCGGCGCCGCAGCGCCAGCCCCCGCCGGCCCCTGTCCGCCGGAAGCGTTGCTCCCGGTGCCGGACACATCGCCACCGGCGCCGGGGGCTGGCGCGTCCGGCGCGTGGATCTGCGTGCCGGCGGCGCGCAGCACGTGGTCGAAGCGGTCGGCCAGGCGGTCGTTCGACAGCACCACCACGAGGCTGTTCTCCCGGCCGAACCGCTCCAGCAGCAGGCCCAGCACCGTGCGGGCGCGGTTCTCGCCCATCGGCGAGAGGGCGCCGTCGAGGACGAGCAGGTCCGGCCGGCGGATCAGGGCCCGGACGAGGCTCACCACCGCCCGTTGGCCGCTCGACAGGAAGCGCCCCTCCGGGCCGACCTGGTGGTCGAGCCCGACCCGGGTGATGGCGGGGGCGAGCCGCATCTCCTGGACGAGGGCGGTGCCCGTCGCCGTCACGGTCTCGACGGCGTCGGCGACCGACTGGTTGATGCGGCCGAACAGCAGGTTGTCGCGCAACGGAGCGGCAGCGCAGACCCGGTCGGGATCGTAGAAGTCGACGCCCCCGACCTCCTCGAGGGCGGTGCGCAGCTCTCCCCGCGCCTCGACGACCCGGTCGCGGAAGGCGTCGTCGATGAGGCCGAGGCGGTGGCGGGGCTCGATATAGGCGAGCGGCAGGGCGATCAGCCGGGTCGCGTCCGCCGAGCCGTAGCGGCCGAGCCCGATCCAGCGCCGCCGGATCCGGTTGAACGCCGAGCCGCCGTGGCGGGCGGCCGAGGCCTCGGTGGCGGTGCGGCGGGCGAGGATCGCCTCGTATTCCGGCAGCTCGTCGGCGGCGAGGAAGGAGAACTGCTCGAACAAGGGGTGCCCGCTCGGCAGGCCGCGGAAGATCTCCAGCATGGTGGCGGCGATCCGCTCGCCCATGGTGACGAGGTCGTCGGTGAGGCCGGCCCGGTCGAGCACGAGGCGCACCACCGGGTGTTCGGCGAGCGCCCGGCCGGTCAGGAACGGGGTCGTCGGCACCCCGAATAGCAGGTTCTCGGCCACCGTGGCTTGGCGGTTGTAGCGGGCCGGGTCGAACGGCTCGACGAGGTGGGCCCGTCCCTCCGCCGCCAGGCGCTCGCGGAAGGCGACCCGGGCCTCGATCAGCCGGGCGGCGAGCTCCGGATGCCGGTCGGGGTCGACCTGGCCGAGCAGCCCGAAGCGGTAGACCTCCTCGCCCATGCCGATCCGGGCGAGCCAGTCGAGGATCAGGGCGTCGAGGGCGGCGGCGTCCGCAACGCCGGCCTGCTCGTAGTCGATCCAGTCCGCCGGGAACGGCTCGACGGGATTGCCGGTGCGCCGCGCCTCGGCGAGGTCCTTGGCGAGGTCTCTGCCATCCGGGCCGGCCTCGGCCATTGGCGGCGGGCGGCGGTTGAGGCCGTACACGATGTTGTCGCGCAGCGAGCCCGGAAAGAGCACCGGATCAACCCCCGCGAAGGCGATGCGCCGGGTGAGCGCCGCTCCGGACCAGTCCGAGAGGTCGCGCCCCTCGATGGTGATCCGGCCCGACGACGGCACGACCCGCCGGGCCAGGACCCGCGCGAAGGTCGAGGCCGCCGGTCCCCCGTCGCTGACGATGCCGACGAGGGCCGGCAAGGGCAGCGTCAGCGAGACGCCGGCGAGGACCGGCCCGTGCGGCTCCTGGACGCCGAGGCCCTCCGCGGCGAGGCGGCCGCACAGGGGTTCGTCGAGGCCGGTCCCGTCGGCGCCGATCAGCCGCTCGGGCAGGAATTGCTGCAGCACCTGCTCGTACTTCACCTGCACGTCGAGGCGCTGCTGGTCCCAGTCGATCAGCTCCTTGAGCGGCGGCGGCAGGTCGCGGTAGGCGGCGATCACCGCCACGAGCTGGCCGATGCTGAGCTGGCCCTTGAGGGCGAAGTAGCCGCCGATGCAGTAGAACAGGAACGGCGTCATCTGGGCCAGCAGGTTGTTCAGGAACTTGACCATGAACTTGCGCCGGTAGATGCGCAGGCGCAGGTCGAAGAGCCCGGACAGGCGGTGGCCGATCTCGGCCCGCTCCCAGGCCTCGGCGCCGTTGGCATGCACCGCCTCGATGCCGTCCACCACCTCGCCGACCCGGCCGGCGAGGCGGCGCGAGGCGAGCTGGCGCTGGCGCCCGAGGCGCAGGAGCTCGCGGCGCAGCCGCGGGATCACCACGAACTGCACGCCGACCACCCCGGCGGCCAGGAGCCCGAGCCAGACGTTCTGGAGCAGGATGAACGCCATGGCGGTGGCGGCCTGGGTGCCCAGGAAGGCCGGCAGGATGAAGGCGTCGCCGATGAACCCGCCGATCGGCTCGACCTCGTCGCGGATGATGGTGGCGACCTCGGACGGCTTGGTCTGGCGCACGGCGTTCGGCGAGAAGCGCAGGATCAGCGAGAACAGCTGGAAGCGCAGGCGGCGCAGCATGCGCTCGCCGAGCGCCCCCTTGGCCACGTTGATCCAGTACTTGAAGGCGCCGTTGATCAGCACCAGCAGCAGGAACATCGACGACAGCCCGAACAGGAGCTCGAAGCGGTCGACGTCGAAGCCGTTGAACAGCGAGAGATCGTGACCGAACCAGTCCGGCATCTGCAGCCGCAGCACCAGGAACTTGGCGGTCTCGTTGCCCTTTTCGAAGGCGTGACCCTGGATCGCCTCGTTGACGATGCGCCGGGGCAGGTCGAGGGAGGCGAAGTAGAGCGGCAGCGAGGCCAGCACGACGGAGCAGATCAGGATCTGGTCGCGCTTCGAGTGCCGCCAGATGTAGCGGAACAGGCTGCGGTCGAGGCCGCCGGCGGCGTCCGTCGCCTCCGGGTCGTTGCCGGCCCGGGCGGCGGGGTCCGGCGCCACGGACGCCTGGCCTGCGGACGCCTTGTCGACGGATTTCTTATCCAAGGATTCCTGGCCCACGGCGCGGCCGGGCGCCGTGCGCCCGCCGGCGGGGGTCTCGCCCGCCGCCCGGGACGCGCCCGTGCCCGTCTGCCCCGCCGCCCCCGCCCCGCCGCTCATGGTCCGCCGCCCCAGATCCCGCCTGCCTGTGTAGAGGGCCGGAGCGGGACTGGAAACCGCCACGCGGGGGCCGGGCGCCGCTACTCCTTGCGGGTCGTCAGGCCGCCCTTCGGCTTGCCGCCGAACTGCGGATTGGGCTGGGGCGAGTCGTGCGGCTCCTCGAGGGTGGTCGGGCGGGGGCTGCCCTCCTCGGCCGGCATCGGCGGCAAGGCGCCGCCGTTGGGCGCCGGGGCGGTTTCCGGGTGCGCGGCGGCCTCGCGGCTCACCATGGACTTGTTGGTCATCGGGCTGCTCCGGACGCGGTCGTGATCGCCGGGACGCGGCCCGCGGGCCTCAACGTCCGCACGGGTCTCCCGGCGCTCGGGTCAGGGGCGAACGCCGGTCAGCCCGCCCGGTTCCGGCCCCCTTGCGGCAGCACGGCCGGCCGGGTTTCGCAGTGCGGGGCGGGATGGATCAAGTTTCGGACCCGGCCCGGCGGCGCGCCGACCGGGCTGTACTGCCCCGAATCGGGATCTTCGGCTCGCGCGTCGCGCATGCGTGGCAGGAACCATCATTTCCGCTGAAGGTTGTCCGGACTGAGAACACCGGCCAAGGAGGCAATCATGGCTACCGGAAATTCGACTTCGAAGCGCGGCTTCGCGTCCATGGACCTGGAGCGGCAGCGCGAGATCGCCAGCAAGGGCGGCCGCAGCGTGCCGGCCGAGAAGCGGTCCTTCTCGCAGGATCGCGAGCTGGCCTCGTCCGCCGGCCGCAAGGGCGGCCAGGCTTCGGGCAGCGGCCGCGCCAACGAGGAGTGAGCGGAGCGTGGTCGTCCTCGGGCGGTCCTCGCCCGCCGGAAGACCTCACCCGCGTGACCGGGCCCGGCCCGGCCTGCGGCAGCCCGCACCGTGGACCACCTGAGACCCACGCTCATGCGCCGGAGGGAGCCCGTCTCTCCTCCGGCGCATGAGCGTGGGCCGTAGCGGCGGTCGGAACGCGACGAAGCACCCCGGGCGGCGAACCGCCCGGGGTGCTTCGTTCGAGCTTGAGCCTCGTCAGGCGGCGAGCGGCCGGGCGGTGACCACGAGGTTGCGGCGCGCCAAAGCCGCGCAGATCACGTCGTCGACGGGCCGGACTGCGGTGACGCCGGCCAGCAGGCTCACCAGCCGGTCGACATCCGGCTCCACGTTCGTCTCGCGGTGGCCCCGCTCCGGGGGAAGCGGCTGAGGCGAGGGCGCCTCGTACTCGCGCAGGTCCAGCATGGCGTGCTCGATCCTTGTCTGATGGCCCGCGCCCGCTAGAGCGTCGCGACCCGGGCGGGAATGACGCCGCCGGCATCGGCCAGGCAGCGGCTCGGCAGCAGCCTGCGGGCCTCGTGGCCGGCGAGCCCGCTGATCGCACCCTCGCAGCCCTCCAGCATGCGCCGCCCGGTCTGGCCGGATGCGGCGGGCTCGCGCTGCGCCACCGGCGCGCCGGCGCGCTCGCGCACGGTCACGTGGGGGATGGCAGTGTCGCGGGCGACCAGGGTCGTGTTGCGGGTGGCGTCGGTCTGGTAGAGGACGTCGCCGGCCGCGTTGCGCAGGGTGACCTTGGCGGCGCCGAGCCCGGTGATCTCCACCGCGACCGGGACCTGCACCTTGGCGGCCGGCCGGACGGGCTCGAGGCGGTCGCCCTTGATCGCCGCCTGCTCCACGCCGGCCGGACGGGCGAGCGCGCCCACGGAGTGCTCGATCAGCGGCTGCCCGACCAGGGCGAGGAACGCGGCCGGAACGGTAATGCCGAGGAAGAATTGCGGGCGGAGCATACGCGTGGCCCTCGCGGCGAAGCTTGAGAATGCTTCCTTAACGCGCTCGCCGTCCAAGTAGTTCCCGCGCCCGTGCCCGGACGGGACAGTTCATACCGAGAATGCCGAGCATCCCATCAACCGCTCGTTAACCCCTCGGGAGGCGCCGGCGCCAGGAATCAAGCGAAGCAATTTCGCCACAGGCAACGGAAAAGATGGAATTCGCGCCGCCGCACGGAACCTTACCGGCGTGATTCCGGTTGATATGGCAACCCGGCCACCTGGTCCTCCCCGCATTCCCCTTGTGCATTGGCCGGAAACTCTTTTAACGGGCCGGATCCCGATCCGGCCCGTTCTTTTGTATTGGACCCCGCCTTTTCGTTAAGGCCAAGTCTATCCAAAGATCCAGATCACCCGAAGGATCGCAGGGCAGCCCGGGCCCTTCCCCCTTTCGGCCAAGCTTCGATCGGCGATTCGGTCGCGAGGCGGTTCGCCGGCCCCATGTCACGAATGCGAGAGCCCGGCGTCGTCGCCGCGATGGCTCTCACCCTCCACCCGAGCTGTCCCGCTTCTCGGGAAGCCCCGGAACGACGAAGTCCCGGCACCCGCCTGCGGCGGGCCCGGGACTTCTGACGGTTGATCGCGCGTGACGTTGGGCTGGCGGCGGGCGCGGTCAGGCGCTCGCGCGCGCCTCGCGGCGCCGGGCGCTCTGCTGGAAGAACAGGGCCTGGCTGATGACCGCCGAAACGTTGGCGGGCTGGAACGGCTTGGCGATGAGGAAGGCCGGCTCGGGCCGCTCGCCGGTCAGGAAGCGCTCCGGGTAGGCGGTGATGAAGATCACCGGCACCTCGAACGACTTCAGCAGGTCGTTGACCGCGTCGAGGCCGGAGGAGCCGTCGGCGAGCTGGATGTCGGCCAGGATCAGGCCGGGGCGCTTGGTCGAGGCGAGCTTGACCGCCTCCGTGCGGGTGCGGGCGACGCCGGTGACGTTGTGGCCCAGGCCCTCGACCAGGGCTTCGAGGTCCATGGCGATCAGCGGCTCATCCTCGATGATGAGGATCTCGGTCGCCATGTCGGCGGCGAGCTCGCGGCCGGCCTCGTCGACGAGGTCGCGGACCTCCGAGACGTCCACGCCCAGGATGGTCGCGGCGTCCTCCTCGGAGAAGCCCTCGAGGCAGGAGAGCAGGAAGGCCTGGCGCGGCAGCGGCGTGATCTGGCCCAGGCGCACCTCGGCCGGCAGGTCGTGCTGCGCCTGCTCGGTCTGGCCGTTGACCGAGAGCGAGTTCCAGATCCGGGTGAAGACGCGGAACAGGTCGGCTTTGACGTTGGTGCTGCGCCCGAGGGTCTCGGGCTCGTTCACGAGCGTCTCGAGCGTCGCGGCCACGTAGGCATCGCCGGCCACCTGGCTGCCCGTGAGGGCGCGCGCGTAGCGGCGCAGGTAAGGCAGGTGCTGCACCACGAGTTGTGCTGTCGACATTCAGGTCCCCTTGGTGTTGTCGTTCGCGCGTCGGCCCTGGCCCTCAACGCCTTGACGGCGCTTTCGTTCCGAGCCGGCGCGGAACTGACGCCGCCGGCGTGCGTTGTCGCCGCAAGCGCGCGACCCGGCACACCGGGCGCCATGGCATCGCTCTGTCCGCGTGTCCAGGACGAGCGAAGGGGAATTGCATGATCGATTGCAAGGGGATGCAGGGCCCTCAGGCGCCCCGGGGGGAGCGGGCGGCCTCGGGGGAGGATGACCCCGTCGCCGGGCCCGAGCAGCCTGCTCTCGACCGCAACGTGCAGGGACGGATCGGCTCACACCTGCGTGCCATGTATGACGAACTGATGCAGCAACCTATTCCCGACCGGTTCGTCGACCTGCTCGCCGAACTGGAGCGCAGCTCCGGCAAGCCGCCGTCGGAATCCTGAACCGATTCGTCCGACGGCGCGATGACGCCGCCCCGCGAGCAGGGTGGCGCCGGGACGTTCAGAGCGTCGGCGAGCGGCCCCGCATCAGGCCGACCACGGCCGAGATCGCGAACAGCACGACGGCGACGAAGAAGATGAGCTTGGCGGCCTCGACGGCCGTTCCGGCGATCCCGCCGAAGCCGAACAGCGCGGCCACCAGAGCCACGACCAGGAACGTGATAGCCCAACCCAGCATGGCGCGACCCCTCTTGTCTGATCTCTCTCGGCCCTCGGCCGATCGTGAGCAGACAACGTCAAGCCTGAGTTGAGGTTCCGCTTTGTCGCAGGTGGCACGAACGGGTTGGGCACCCCACATCTCGGTTGTGGCCGGTGGCTGCGGCGCGGAACTCCCGTTTCGCACCACACGTTCTCATCGGCGTCTGGATGGAGGCTTAACGATGATCCGTTCCAATGCCCCGCGTGCCGGCCTCGTGCTGCTCGCCCTGCTGGCGGGTCTCCTGACGGCCTCGCCGATGGTCATCACCGGTGTCGTCGCGGCGCTCGGCCTCGCGGGGGCCCTCGCGCTCGCCGGCTCACGGGCGCAGGCCCCGGCCCTCGTCCCGGTGCGGGTGCGCGACCGCCGTCGGCGCTGAACGCGCCCTCCCCTCTTCCCGGTGGAGCGCGTCGGACCGGCGCCCGCCGGTCCTTCGTTACAAGTTGCTTCCTCGCTTCGCCGGCTGGCGGAGCCCCCTTCCCCGATCCCGGTGACGTCCGCCGCGCGTCAGCGCTGGCGCTGCAACTCGCGCTCGCGATGCCGCAAGCGCAGGAGCAGATCGACCTGATCGAGGGGAATCGGCTGGCCGTCCACCGTGCGCTCGTAGAATGAGCGCAGCGTCCGTCCGAGCCGGTGCTGCGCCTCGGTGCAGAGCGCCGGCAGGATCGGCTCCTGGGTGGATTCTCTGGACTGACTCACGACCTGCTTCATCGGACCGCTGGCCCCGTGCGATGGCGCGGGTCCGAGGGAAGGCCGACCCGTGCCGAGACGAAACAGCCTCGCCGGATATGGTGAAGAAAGTGTTAAAATTTGTTCTTTGTTCACCATACCGCGGGCGGTAAGGCCCGGCCGCCGAATCACCGGTAAAGCTTAACCGAACGGCAACGCCTGTCGAGGACCGAACCGGCCCCGGGTCGGAACCGGGTGCCCGCCCTCAGGCCTCGGCGGCCTGGAGCAGCCGGGCCGCGGCCGCCCGGGCCTCCTCCGTCACGGTGGCGCCGGCGAGCATCCGGGCGATCTCCTCCTGGCGCGGCACCGCGGCGAGCGGCTTGACCCGGGTCGCGACCCGGTCCGAGCCCTTCACCGCCTCCTTGGCGATCAGGAAGTGGGTCGTGGCCCGCGCGGCGACCTGGGGTGCGTGGGTGACGGCCACGACCTGGACCCGGGCCGAGAGCCGGGCGAGGCGGGCGCCGATCGCGTCGGCCACGGCGCCGCCGACGCCGGTGTCGATCTCGTCGAAGATCAGGGTCGGGGCCGAGCCCTTGTCGGCCAGCACGACCTTGAGGGCGAGCATGAAGCGCGACAGCTCGCCGCCGGACGCGACCTTCATCATCGGCCCCGGCCGGGTGCCCGGATTGGTCTGGGCCCAGAACTCGACGCGATCGAGGCCTGCGGGATCGCGGGCCTCGGGATCGGTGGCGATCTCGGAGATGAAGCGGGCGCGCTCGAGCTTGAGCGGCGGCAGCTCGGCCTGCACCGCCTTGTCGAGGGCGGCGGCCGCCTTGCGCCGGCCCTTGCTCAGGCCTTGCGCCTTCTCGAGGTAGGCGGCGTCGGCACTCGCGAGGTCGGCCTCGAGCCGGCCGAGCGCCTCCTCGCCGGCATCGATGACGGCGACATCGCCCTCGTAGCGCTCGCGGAGGGCCGCGAGATCGTCGACCGCGACGTTGTACTTTCGTGCCGCAGCGCGCAGGCCGAACAGGCGCTCCTCGACCCGCTCCAGTTCGCGCGGGTCGAACTCCGCCGCCTGCAGGGCGTCCTCGAGGCTGGTGCGGGCCTCGTCGAGGGCGACCAGCGCGTTGTCGAGGGCGGCGATGCTGGGCTCGACCAAGCCCGGCGCGAGGGCGGCCCGCCGCTCGAGCTTGCGCAGGGCCGCCGAGAGGTGGGCGGTGGGCGAGCCCTGGCCGGCGACGGCGTCGAGGGCCTCGTTGAGCTCGCGGGCGACCTTCTCGCCCTGCTGCATCGCGGTGCGGCGCTCGGCCAGCTCCGTCTCCTCGCCCGGCTTCGGGTCGAGGGCGGCGAGTTCCTCGACGGCGTGGCGCAGGAAGTCGACCTCCTTGCGGGCGGCCTCGACCCGGGCGCGATGCTCGGAGAGGGCGCTGCGGGCCTGGCGGACCCGGCGGGCGGCCTCCGCCACCGCGGCCTGGCGGGCGCTCAGGCCCCCGAAGGCGTCGAGGATCGCCCGGTGGGTGGTCGAGTCGGAGAGCGCCCGGTCGTCGTGCTGGCCGTGGATCTCGACGAGCGCCGCCCCGATGGCGCGCAGGACCTGCACGCCGACCGGCTGGTCGTTGACGAAGGCGCGGGTGCGCCCGTCCGCGACCTGGATCCGGCGCAGGATCAGGTCGCCCTCGGTGTCGATCTCGGCGGCGGCGGCGAGCGCCCGGGCCGGATGGTCGGGGGCGACGTCGAACACCGCCGTGACCTGCCCCTGCGCCTCGCCCTGCCGCACCAGGCGACCGTCGCCGCGCCCGCCGAGGGCGAGGGTGAAGGCGTCGAGGAGGATCGACTTGCCGGCGCCGGTCTCCCCGGTCAGGACGCTCAGGCCTTCGCGAAAGTTCAGCTCGAGCTTATCGATCAGGACGATGTCGCGGATCGCGAGCTGAACCAGCATGCCACCCTTGCCGGGACGATCAGGAGGGAACGGGGCGGGTATCTAGAGCCGAACGGGCCGCGGCGCGAGTGCGCGCCACGGCCGCATGTCCCGGCAGGGGAGCCGCGCGGGCCTTACTGCGCCTCGGCGGTGCGGGTGTCCACCCCGACGATGCCGCGGAACGCCTTGCTGATCCAGGACGACCTCTCCTCGCGCGGCTGCAGGCCGCCGTTCTGGAGCAGGCTGTAGGCGTCCTTGTACCAGGGCGAGTCGGGGAAGTTGTGGCCGAGCACCGCCGCGGCGGTCTGCGCCTCGCCGGTGATGCCGAGCGCCATGTAGGCCTCGGCCAGGCGCTCCAGCGCCTCCTCGACGTGGCGGGTCGTCTGGTACTTGCTCACCACGTCGCGGAAGCGGTTGATCGCCGCCGGGAAGTTGCGCCGCTCGAGGTAGTAGCGGCCGATCTCCATCTCCTTGCCGGCGAGCTGGTCGCGGGTGATCTGGATCTTGGTCTTCGCGTCGGCGGCGTATTCCGAGGTCGGGTATTTCTGCACCAGCTCGGTGAGCGCCACGAGGGCCTTCTCGGAGCGGTCCTGGTCGCGGGTCACGTCCGGGATCTGCTTGTAGTGCGACATCGCCAGCAGGTACTGGGCGTAGGCCGCGTCCTTCGAGCCCGGGTGGCGCTGGAGGTAGCGCCGCGACGCGGTGATCGCGTCCTCGTAGCGGGCGCCCTCGTAGTTGGCGTAGGCCGTCATCAGCACCGCCTTCCGCGACCAGTCGGAATAGGCGTACTGCTTGTCGAGGTCCTCGAACTTCTTCGTCGCGGCGTCGTAGTCGCGGTCCTCGAGCTTGGCGAGGCCCTGGCTGTAGAGCTTGTCGGCCGGAACGTCGGGAACGATCTCGGTCTTGTACTTCTCGTTCGCGAACGGATTGATGGAATCGATCGCGTCGCAGCCGGCGAGCCCCAGGCCGCACGCCGCGAGCAGCACGGTCCGCAGAACGGTCACCTTCGCGTCGCGAAGCGGGTGGGCGAACGACATTCGGGTTCTTCCCCAAGCAGGCGGCTTGTGATGCCGCTGATCCACGAGCCCCTTAGCCCAGGCCGGCGCGGCGCGCCAAGCCCGTGACGGCCACCGTACCCAGGGGCGGACGGCCGTCGGTCAGGAACCTCTTAACCCTGCGGGGCGAATAGGGCGCCAAGACGGCGCGGAGAGGTAGAGCCTGCGCCGCACGGCGGCGAAAACGGCCAGCTGTGGCCAGATCGCAACAGCCCGCCGCGACGAGCTCAGAGTTCCGGCGCGTAGACCGCGGCGCCGAGGCCGACGCCGAACTCGGCGAAGACCGGCTCGCGCCGGGACGGCGCACCCTCGACGATGGCGTAGTTCGCCCGGTCGGCGAAGAGCGCGGTGAGGACCGCGACGTTGAGGCCGTGGCCGCCGCAGTAGGATTGGTAGGCACCGAGGATCGGCAGGCCGGCCAGCGCCAGGTCGCCGACCGCGTCGAGGAGCTTGTGGCGGACGAACTCGTCCGGGTAGCGCAGGCCCTCGGGGTTGACGACGCCGCCGTCGCCGACCGCGACGGTGTTCTCGAGCGACGCGCCCAGCGCGAAGCCCGCCTTCCAGTAGCGCTCGACGTCGCGCATCATCCCGAAGGTGCGGGCGCGGGCGATCTCGCGGCGGTAGGCGGCGGGGGTGAGGGTCAGCGCCTTGCGGCTGCGGCCGATGACCGGGCTCTCGAAATCGATCTCGACGTCGAGGTGGAAGCCGCGCTCGAACGGGCGCAGCTCGGAGAAGGCGCGGCCCTTCTCGGTCCGGACGGTCTTGAGCACCTTGATGAAGCGGCGGGGCGTGCCGCAGGAGGTGGTGCCGGCTGCCTCGATCGCCGTCACGAAGGGCGCGGCGCTGCCGTCGAGGATCGGCATCTCGGGCCCGTCGATCTCGACGAGGCAGTTGTCGATGCCGAGCCCGTAGAGGGCGGACATCAGGTGCTCGATGGTGGCGACGGCGCCGGTCTCGCGGCTGCCGATGACGGTGCAGAGCTCGGTGGCGCTGACCTGGGCGTGATGGGCCTGGATCAGGCGGTCGTGGCCGCCGGGGAGGCCGGTGCGCAGGAAGGCGATGCCGTGATGCGCCTCCGCGGGATGGAGCGTGATCGAGACGGGGTTACCGGAATGGACGCCGATGCCTGAAAGGCTCGCGGCCGAGCGTAGGGTCGTCTGCTGACTTGTTCTCATTACCTCAGCCCTCGGCCGCGACTCACCAGCGTGGCCCGTTTCCAGGCTCACGTTCGAGGCGATCCGTCCGTTGCTTGAAGCCCCTGTGGGTGTCAGTGCCGGCGGGTGGCGCGGCCTTCGCCCTTGTGCGTAGGACACCTATAGTCGCGCTCTCAAGCACGGCCAAATCACGGATTCTTACGCTCTGTAACAGCCCAGCGGCCGCGGTCGGGTCGCGAAAAGCCGTTTTTCCACAAACACTTGAACGACGCGTAAACCCCGAGGCCGGGTGGCCTCGGGGTGTGTCTTTTGGGCGGCACCTCCCGCCTCCGTGGCGGGATCGTGGCACTCCCGCTGACCCAGGAGCACCCTGGTCAGCCTCTCCTTCCGGCGGGGCCCGGCCGGGCCCCGCCGGGTGCCGTCAGTTCGCCTGGCGGCGCAGGAAGGCCGGGATCTCGAGCTGGTCGTCGTCCATCATGCGGGTGCCGGCCGGCACC
>NZ_LABY01000170.1 GCF_001043975.1 Methylobacterium variabile | reverse complement strand
TGCCGCCGACCTGCCGCGCCGGGCCGCCCCACCGCCGGCCTTCACCCCCGTCCCGGTCTTCACCTGGACCGGCTTCTACGCCGGCGTGAACGCCGGCGCCGGCTTCGGCGGCGGGGGCGGCACCGTCACGGATGCCACCTACGGTCCGGTGAGCCTCGGCAGCCGCAACGCCGCCTTCGTCGGCGGCGGCCAGATCGGCTACAACTACCAGGTCACGCCGGGCTCCGGCTTCGTGGTCGGCGTCGAGGCCGACATCCAGGGCACCACGTTCGGGCAGGCCCGCAGCGGACTCGTCGGGACGACGAGCTTCTACGACGTCGGCCCGAGCCTCGATTGGTACGGCACCGTGCGCGGCCGCCTCGGCTACGCCTTCGACCGCTTCCTGGTCTACGGCACTGGCGGCTTCGCCTACGGCGGCGGCAGCACGCCGTCGAACGCGTCGTACTACACCGGCACCCTGCCGGGCAGCTTCCGCACCGGCTGGACCGCCGGCGGCGGCGTCGAGTACGCCATCACCGAGCGCCTGAGCGCCCGGGTCGAGGCCCTCTACGTCAGCCTCGCGCGCGATGGCGGTTCCGGCGGCCTCGTCTACGACACTGCGACCAGCGCCTATTACGGGCTCGGCAGGCGGAGCGCGGATTTCGGCGTGGTGCGCGCCGGCCTGAACTACCGGTTCTCGACGGACTGATTATCCCCCAGCATCAGGACGTTCGAGAGGGCCGGGGGCGGGCGACCGCCTCCGGCCCAACTGTTCACGCCTTGGCGTCGATCAGGTGGGCAAGGCGGCGCAGCGCGAGCCCGTAGCCCTGCGTGCCGAGGCCCGCGATCACCCCGTCCGCCCGGAGCGAGACGTAGGAGTGATGGCGGAAGGCCTCGCGCTTGTGCACGTTCGAGATGTGGACCTCGATCACCGGCGCGTCGAAGGCGTTGAGCGCGTCGAGGATCGCCACCGAGGTGTGGGTGAAGGCTGCCGGGTTGATGACGATGCCGCCGGCGGTCTCCCGCGCCTCGTGGATCCAGTCGATGATCTCGTACTCCCGGTTCGACTGGTGGAACCGGATCTCCAGGCCGAGCTCGCCGGCAAGCGTGCGGCAGGCCGCCTCGACGTCGGCCAGCGTCTCGCTGCCGTAGATCTGCGGCTGGCGCTTGCCGAGCAGATTCAGGTTCGGGCCGTTCAGCACGTAGACGAGGCGGCTCATGGCGGGCTCCTGGCGCGGGGCGCCGGTTCCGGATCGGGAGGCCCCGTTTAGGCGCCCGTCCGTCGGGAAAGGTCAACCGCTGGCGCCCCGCGAGAGCCGGACGGCATCGCCACGATAGGCGAACGGCATTGGCCGGCGTGCCCTGCCCGCGGCGATGATCCGGGGCAGGCGGCGGGGTCTTTGCCCCGCCCTCCGCGAAGGGACATTCTCCGATGCGCAGCCTTCTCCTTGCCGGCGCCGTGCTCGCCGCCCTCTCGACCTCCGCCGGTGCCTGGACCCAGTCGCTGCTCCACCCCGAGGGACAGGGCGCGACCATCGAGTCCGCGATGCCCGCGCCCCCGCGCTACACCGGCTACGACGACCGCGCGGTCCGGGCCGCGCCGCGTCCTGCGGCCCCGGCGACGAGGGGCACGGCCGTTCGATCCCAGGCCTCGGACGCCCCGACCTGGCGCTCCTGCCCGTGGTGCTGACGGCACGGGCGGGCACCGTTCCCGCCTCGCCCCCGCGGTGCTAGCCTGCGGCCGTCCCCCGGAACGGGGCCCATCGGTTCGTGGTCTCACGCCGCGGGGGAGCGACGATGGAGATGCATCAGGTCCGCTACTTCCTCGCCCTGTGCGAGGAGCACAACTTCACCCGCGCGGCCCAGGCCTGCAACGTCACCCAACCGTCCCTCACCCGGGCGATCCACCTCCTGGAGGAGGAGCTGGGCGGGGCGCTGTTCCACCGCGAGCGCGCCGGCACGCAGCTCTCGGAACTCGGCCGCACCGTGCGGCCCTACCTCGAGGAGGTCTATGCCAAGGCGCAGGCGGCGCAGGCTGAGGCCCGGGCCTTCGGCCGGCAGCGCCGCAGCCGCCTGACCCTCGGGGTGATGTGCACGATCCAGCCCGACGCCCTCGTCGGGCTGATCGCCGGTCTCCAGGCGCGGCATCCGGGGCTCGAGCTCGACATCGTCGATTCCAGCGCCGTCGCCCTCGAGGAACGCCTGCTGGCGGGCAGCCTGGAGGTGGCGCTCTACTGCCTGCCGGGCCGCGAGCCCGATCCGCGCCTCCATCACCTCGCCCTGTTCCGCGAGCCGATGGTGATCGCGGTGGCGGAAGGCCATCCGCTCGCCGCCCGCGACGCGGTTCGCCCCCGGGATCTCAGCGGCCAGCGCTACGTTCACCGCCTCAACTGCGAGTTCCGCGGCTATGCCGGCCCGGTCTGGGAGGCGCATGGCTGCACCGAGTGCGAGACGATCTACCGGAGCGAGCGCGACGACTGGATCCTGGCGATGATCGCGGCGGGACTCGGCTTTGGCTTCATGCCGCGCTCCTGCGCGGTCCATCCCGGCGTGGTCGCGCGCCCGCTGGTCGAGCCGGACTTCTGGCGCGAGGTCAACCTCGTCACGGTCCGGGGCCGGCCGCACGCCCCGGCGGTCGGCGCGCTCCTGCGCGAGGCGATGCGCGCGCGCTGGTTCGGCGCCCCCGCCCTCGCGACCGAGCGCGAGCGCAGCCGGGGCGGCGAGGCGTGAGGCCTACCCTTCCGCCTTGTCGCCCTGCCCCTTCTTGGCTCCGCCGGCCGGATCGGTGGCGTCCTCGCCACCGGGTTCGGGCGCGTCGCGCCCCTGCGGGGTCAGGCGGGGCCGGCTGATCTCGTCCTCGTCGACGCCCGGCGGCTGCGTCCTGGTCCGGTCCTGGTCGGTCATGCGAGGCTCCTGGGTGGGTGTCCCGGGAGCAACGCCCCGCGCCTGGGCCGGTTCGGGTCGTCACGAGTGCGTCTCGCGACGCCCTCCTCGTCGTCCCGGAGCCGCGCGGCGGAACCCGGGATTCGCCACCGCTGACGCCGACGGACGAGGCGAAGCGCGATCCTCAGCCTTCCGGAGCGCGAGCAGTCCCTGGATCCCGAACCGGCTGCCGCAGAGCGGCCGAGCAGGCGCAGCCCGATGGAACCCGATCCACGAGATAGTCGCCGGGCTCTCGCCGCCGGCGAGCCCGGGACGGCAGAGCGGGACGCGCGACGGTGCCGGATGTGGCTCGCAGGCCGGCGCGCCCGGCGTCGTCAGCGATGCCGTGCCCGAAAATCCCGCACGGTCGCCGCCACCCTCTCCCGCAGCGCCGCCTCCGAGAGCGGTCCCGCGACGACGAGGCTCGCCACCACCTCGGGGTGCCTGAGCCGCTGGCGCGGGGTGCGGGCATGGTTGGCGACCCGCAACTGGCCCGCAGCGCCAGGCAGCCCGAAGTAGAAGCTCTCGCCCCGGGTGCCCTGCCCGACCTCGAGAAAGCCCTCGGCGAGGAGGAGCATGCGGGCCCGGGCCATCGCGGCCGCCGGCGTCACGGCCGCCAGCCCGGCGCCTCGTCCTGGTCCTCGTCGCCGTCGGTCTCCCGGTACGGGCCGTCCGTCGCCTCGGCGCCGCGATAGCCGGTCGCCAGCACGTAGAGCTCGCTCGAGTCCGCCCGGCTCGCCGCCGGCTTGACGTGGCGCACCAGCGCGAAGTCGCGCTTGAGATCGGTGAGCAGGCCGGCCTCGGTGCCGCCCTGCAGCACCTTCGCGAGATAGGCGCCGCCCGGGGCCAGGATCTCGCGGGCGAAGGCCAGGGCCGTCTCGGCCAGCCCCATGATGCGCAGGTGGTCGGTCTTCTTGTGGCCCGTGGCGTTGGCGGCCATGTCCGACATCACGAGGTCGGCCGGACCGCCCAGCATCTCGGTGAGAAGCGCCGGGGCCGAGGGATCGAGGAAGTCGAGGGTGACGAAGTCGACGCCAGGCATCGGCTCGATCTCCAGGAGGTCGATGCCGACCACCCGCCCGCGCGGCGCCGGCGCGCCCGGATGGCTGCCGACCTTGGCGGCCGCCACCTGCGACCAGCCGCCGGGCGCCGCCCCGAGATCGACCACCCGCTGGCCCGGCCGCAGCAGCCGGAAGCGCTCGTCGATCTCGATGAGCTTGAAGGCGGCGCGCGACCGGTAGCCCTCGCGCTTGGCCCGCGCCACGTAGGGGTCGTTGAGCTGGCGCTCGAGCCAGCGCTTGGAGGAGACCGTGCGCCCGCGGGCGGTCTTGACCCGCTGCTTCAGGTCACCCCGGACGCCGCCGCCGCGACGATCGCTCATATGCCTTGACCTTCGATGATCCGATTTCCAAGGCAGATGACGCCCCGGGCCCGCGCGCGCAAGCCCGGAAGCGGATCTCAGACCAGCGCGCTTTCGCATCGACACGTCGATGCGCAGGCGTCCGGCGCAAGGTTACAGACTGGGATTCCGCGCCGGCGCCCGTTCGGGCTCAAGCCCGCGCCGCCGAACGAGTCCGTTCGACGGCGCGGGATATCACCCCGGCCGCACGCCCCGGCGCCAGACCCCGTCCTCGCGCATCATGTTCATCAGGAGCCCCTCGCGCAGGCCGCGATCGGCGATGCGCAGGCGCTCGGACGGGAAGGCGCGGCGGATCGCCTCCAGGATGGCGCAGCCCGCGAGGACCAGGTCGGCCCGGTCGCGGCCGATGCAGGGATTCTGCGCCCGGTCCGACAGGCGCGTCGCCAGCAGGCCGTCGATGGATTCCGTGACCTCGCGGTCGCGCATCCACAAGCCGTCGATCCGCCGCCGGTCGTAGCGCGGCAGGCGCAGATGGGTCGCCGCCAGGGTCGTGACCGTGCCGGAGGTGCCGAGCAGGTGGAAGTTCGGGGCGTGGGCGGCAGCGCCGGCGATCAGCGCGAACTTGGTCAGCCGGTCGGCGACCTCCTCGACCATGCCCTCGAAGACCGGGCGGGTGACGTCGGCCCCGCCGTAGCGCTCCGCCAGGGTGACGACGCCCACCGGCAGCGAGTCCCAGGCGCGGATGCGCAAGGTCGGGTCGGCGCTGCGCGCGAGCGCGGCGCTGCCGTCGAGCCAGACGATCTCGGTCGAGCCGCCGCCGATGTCGAAGATCACCACCGATTCGGCGTGCCGGTCGGCCAGGGCCGCGCATCCGGTCACGGCGAGGTAGGCCTCGGTGCGCCGGTCCACCACCTCGAGGTCGAGCCCGACCTCGCGGCGCACGCGCTCGACGAAGGCCGGGCCGTTCACGGCCAGCCGGCAGGCTTCGGTGGCGATGGACTTGGCCCGGACGACGCCGCGGGTGCGCATCTTCCCCAAGCAGACCGCGAGCGCTTCGACGGTGCGCTCGATGGCGTCGTCGCTCAGGCGGTCCGTGCTGCCCAAGCCCTCGCCGAGGCGCACGATGCGCGAGAAGGCGTCGATCACCCGGAACCCGTAGGGTGCCGGCTCGGCGATCAGGAGCCGGCAGTTGTTGGTGCCGAGGTCGAGCGCCGCATAGGCGCGCCGCTCCGCCCGGCGCGTGGGATCATCCCCCGCCGGGCGGGGCGGAGGCGCGGTCGCGCGCGCTGTCTCGGCGTACTCCGCGGCGCGCGCCGGCACGGAGACAGCCGTCTCATCCCTCATCGGCGGTGCCGATATCCCTCAAGCCCGCGCTCGCGAGGAGGCGGAGAACCCATCACATGATGGGAAGCTTACGTGGCTCTGGGCGGAACGCAAAGCAGCGATCGTGCCGCGCCGGAGCCCATCTCACGGTGACGCTTCGAGATCGGGCGATGTGTCGCCCGCCGGCGCGGGATCGGGAGACCTCGTCGGCCAGGATCAGTCGACCGCCGTCCCGGTCATCTCGGCCCGGGTGTAGCGCTGCTGCTCCTCCATCACCAGGGCGGCGAGCTCGCGCTTGAGGGCGTTGAACTCGGTCGAGGCGGTGTCGCGAGGACGGGAGAGCGGCACGATCAGGTCGCGCTTCATCCGGCCCGGCCGGTAGGTGAGCACGACGATGCGGTCGGCGAGGTAGATCGCCTCCTCGATCGAGTGCGTCACGAACACGATGGTCTTGCGGTATTCCGCCCAGATCCGCAGCAGCTCGTCCTGCAGGGTGCGCCGGGTCAGCGCGTCGAGGGCGCCGAACGGCTCGTCCATCAGCATCACCGGCGGGTCGAGGGCCAGGATGCGGGCGATGGCGACGCGCTGGCGCATGCCGCCCGACAGGTCCTTGGGAAAGCGGCCGAGGAAGTCGGACAGCCCCAGCGTCCCGGCGATGCGGGCGACGATCGCGTCCGCCTCGCCCCGGGCGAGGCCCTTGATGTCGAGGCCGAAGCGGATGTTCTGCTCCACCGTCATCCAGGGAAACAGGGCGTATTCCTGGAACACCATGCCGCGATCGGGGCCGGGCTCTGTCACCGGGCGCCCGGCCATCCGGATCGCGCCGCCGGTCAGGGGCGAGAAGCCGGCGATCGCGTTGAGCAGCGTGGACTTGCCGCAGCCCGAGGGACCGAGCAGGCAGACGAACTGCCCGCCGGGGATCGCGACGGAGACGTCCTCGAGGGCCACGACGGCGCCCTCGCCGGTGCCGAACACCTTCGAGGCGTTGTCGATGGCGATCTCGGCGGCACCCGGTGCCGAGGCGGAGGCAGAGGCGGCAGCGGGGGCGTCCCGGCGCAGCGTTGCGGTCGAGGTCATGGGTCAGCGCTCCAGGCCGCGGTGCCAGCGAAGCAGATGGTCGTTGAGGCGCGACATCGCACCGTCGATGACGAGGCCGAGCACGCCGATCGTCAGCATCCCGCCGATGATCTTGTCCGACCACATGTACTCGCGCGCCTCCAGGATGCGGTAGCCGAGCCCGTCCGAAACCGCGATCATCTCGGCGACGATCACCACGATGAAGGCGGTGCCGATGCCGATGCGCATGCCGGCGAGCACGAAGGGGCTCGCGGCCGGCAGGATCACCCGCCGGAACATCGTCCAGGAATTGGCCCCGAGGTTGCGCGCCGCACGCACGTAGATCGAGTCGACCTGGCGCACGCCCGCGATGGTGTTGACGAGGACCGGGAAGAAGGTGCCGAGCGCGATCAGGAACAGGGCCGGCGGGTTGCCGAGCCCGAACCACACGATGGCAAGCGGGATGTAGGCGATCGGCGGGATCGGCCGCAGGATCTGCAGGAGCGGGTTGACGAGGCCGTAGAGCCGGTCGCTCGTGCCCATCAGGAGGCCGATCGGCAGGGCGAGGCCGACCCCGATCGCGAACCCGGCGATGACTCGGCTCAGGCTCGCCACCGCGTCGTGCGGCAGCTCGCCCGAGAACAGCCAGGCGGTGTAGCTCTGCGTCGCCGGATCGTGCGGCAGGGCCGGAACCAGGCTGGCGAACCAGCGCGCCGCCACTGCGCTCGGCGGTGGCAGCACGACCGCCGAGAACAGTCCGGCGCGGCTGGCGATCTCCCAGACGATCAGGAGCCCGACCGGCAGGAACGCGCCGCGGAACGTGGAGAGGCGGATCAAGACGGATCTCCGAGGATGGTCGTCGGCAAAATGGGACGCAGCTCAGTTCGTCTTCGCGCCCAGTTCCGTCTTGGCTTTCTCGAGCAGATCGAGCTTGACCCACTCGGCATCACTCTTCGGGGGATTGTTCATCTTGCCAAGGCCGTACTTGTGCATCAGGTCCGCGGTGATCTGCATGTGTCCGCGCGGCATGTCGTAGGTGTAGTCCGCATTTTCCATCGAATCGCGAAAATCCTGGCTGCTGAGCTGACCCTTGAACACCTGCTCGCGAACGTACTTCTCGGCCAGGTCCGGCTTCTCGATGAACGTCTTGGTCGCCTCGACGAACAGCTTCAGCACCCGGGCGGCGACATCCGGCTTCTCGGTGTACATCTTCTCGGTCATGACGAGCGGGCGGTAGGGCACGCCGACCGGGGTGTCGTAGGGCTTCACGATCTCGTAGCCCCAGCCGTTCGAGATCGCCTGCGTCGATTGCGGCTCGCTCTGGCAGATCACGTCAACGTATTTCTGCGCCAGCGCCTGGTTCAGGTCGGCATAGTTGTTGAAGTAGACGAGCTGAACGTCCTTGCCCGGGCGCTCGGACCAGGTCAGGCCGTTCTTCTCCAGCTCCGCCAGCAGCATCAGGTCCTGGGTGCCGCCGCGAACTACCGCGACCTTCTTGCCCTTCACGTCGGCGAGGGTCTTGGCACCGAGATCGGTCCGGCCGAGGATGCGCACGCCACCATTGGCGAAGCCCGCCACCACCAGCAGCTTCACGCCGTTGCCGCGCGCCGCAACCGCGCCGTCGGCGCCCGAGGCCGCGATGTCGATCTGATCCACTGCCATCGCCGGATAGATGTCAGCGCCCTTGGCGAACTGCTTCTCGTCGATCTTCAGGTTATATTTCGCGGCGATCTCCTTCATGTAGGAGATCGCGCCGTAATGGGCGAATTTCAGGTTGCCGAGGCGAACGACGTCCTGGGCGGCGGCCGGGCCGGAGATGGCCGCCAGCATGACGGCGACGGCGGCGAGGCGCTTCAACATGCTTCACTCCCTGTCCGTCCGGACGTGCGGCCGGATCGGTTCGGGCAGGATATTGGACAAAAGTCGATCCTGGCGGAAGCAGGATCGCGGTGTTAGCGATAAGACTTTAGACTCGCGGATTAAAATAATCGGCTCTGCCGGCGCTTGTCAGGGCGTACTGGGATCCCGTCAAAGCATGCCTTTGACCGCCGCCGCCGCGGCGAGGCGCGGTTGCGGCCGCAGCAGGCTCTTGACCTGCGAGAACGGTCGCGGCCGGTTGATCACCTCGTCGAGGCGCGACCACAGGGTCTTGGGCGAAAACGGCTTGGCGATGATCTCGTTGACCCCGAGATTGATCGCGCGGTCGACGACGTTCCGACGCGGCTGGGCCAGCATCAGGATGATCGGCACGGTGGGCGCCGGCGAGGTGGCCGGCGTGCGGGCGAGGCGGATGAACTCCTCTCCCGAGAGGATCGCCAGGTCCCAGTCGAGGACGACGAGGTCGGGCTTGCTCTCGGCCAGCACGCCGAGGGCCTCGGCGCCGTCCGGTGCCTCGAGCAGGCGCTTGATCCCCACCCGCATCAGCATGTCGCGGACGATGCGGCGGATGTAGAGGCTCTCGTCGACCACGAGGGCCGAGAGGTCCGGGAAGGTCGGAGTGGCGATCATCGCGGGCGTGGTCTCGGAACTCGCCCGAGCCTAAGCGCCTCAGACCTGCGGCTTCGCTAACCGAAATGGTTAATTGCTAAGAACCTCGACGGCGGCGCGACGGCGGGTCACTGTCGTCCCTCCACGAAACGAGCCTCAAGGCGCACCATGCCCATCGAACTCCTCTTCCGCGACGACGCCTACCTGCGCGAAGCCGAAGCCAGGGTCGTCGCCGCGGACGAGACCGGCCTCGTCCTCGACCGGACCCTGTTCTACCCGCAGGGCGGCGGCCAGCCCGGCGACCGCGGCCGGGTCGTGCGGGAGGACGGCACCGAGATCGCGGTGCTCGACACCGTCTACGGGATCGACAGAAGCACGGTTCTGCACCGGGTGGCGCCGGACGTTCTGCTTCCGCCCCCGGGCGAGCGGGTCCGGCTCGTCCTCGACTGGCCCCTGCGCCACGCCCGGATGAGAGTGCACACCGCGCTCCACCTGCTCTCGGTCGCCCTCCCCTACCCGGTGACCGGCGGGTCGATCGGAGACGGCGAGGGTCGGCTCGATTTCGACATTCCGGATGCGGGGCTCGACAAGGACGCGGTGACCGCGCGGTTGCGGGAGATGATCGCGCAGGACGCCACCGTGACCGAGCGCTGGATCAGCGACGAGGAACTGCTGGCCAATCCCGGCCTGGTCAAGACGATGTCGGTGAAACCACCGATCGGCAGCGGCCGGGTGCGCCTGGTGGCGATCGACGGTCTCGACCTCCAGCCCTGCGGCGGCACTCACGTGCGTCGCACGGGAGAGATCGGCCGCGCTATCGTCACGGCGATCGAGAAGAAGGGCAAGCAGAACCGGCGTGTGCGGTTGTCGCTGGCCTGAAACGCGAAGAAGCCCGCCGGGCTCTGGGCCTGGCGGGCTTCTTCGTGTGGTTGGTTGCGGGGACAGGATTTGAACCTGTGACCTTCAGGTTATGAGCCTGACGAGCTACCGGGCTGCTCCACCCCGCGCCAGAGGCGTGACCTGAGATCGTGCTGAGGGAGTGTAACGTGCTTGGCAGGTCTGGCGGTGACCGACTCTCCCGTGTCTTAGGACACAGTACCATGGGCGCTGGGGCGGTTAACGGCCGAGTTCGAGATGGGATCGGGTTTGAGACACCCCGCTCTGACCACCAGACCGGCCAAGCACGTTCGTTCGGGCAAGCATTTTTCGCTGTGG
>NZ_LABY01000017.1 GCF_001043975.1 Methylobacterium variabile | reverse complement strand
GCCTTCAGCGCCTCCACCGCCCGCGCCTCAGAAGAAGCCCCCGGCCGCCCGCTTCGCCCTGCCGAAATCCGCGGCCCTGACCCGGGCGGTGGAGGCGCTGAAGGCCGGCGACAGCGCGACGCTGGCGCGTGTGCCGGACGGGTTCGACGCCCTGGTGGTGGCCGACCTCGCCCGGGCCTTGTCGCAGGTCTCGGAGGGGCCGGCGGTGCTGGTCCACGTCGCGCGGGACGGCACCCGCTCGGCCGCCTTCGCGAGCGCGCTGGCCTTCGTGGCGCCGGAGATCGAGGTGATGAGCGTCCCGGCCTGGGACTGCCAGCCCTACGACCGGGTCTCGCCGAATCCCGCCATCGCGGCCCAGCGCATGACCGCCCTGTCGCGGCTCGCCCGCACCCGCTCCTCGGCCGAGAAGCCGCGCATCCTCGTGACCACGGTCAACGCCCTGGTGCAGCGGGTGCCGCCCAAATCCCGCATCGCCGTCGAGACTTTTTCCGCCGCCCCCGGCAACGCCCTCGACACCGACCAGATCGTCGCCTGGCTCGAGGCCAACGGCTTCCTGCGCACCGGCACCGTGCGCGACACCGGCGAGTACGCGGTGCGCGGCGGCATCATCGACCTGTCGCCGCCGGGGCTGCCGAACCCGGTCCGCCTCGACTTCTTCGGCGACACCCTCGAGTCGATCCGCGCCTTCGATCCCGAGACCCAGCGCACCATCGGGCAATTGCGCTCCCTCGACCTCGTGCCGATGAGCGAGGTGCAGCTCACCACCGAGACGATCCGGCGCTTCCGCCAGGGCTACGTCACCACCTTCGGCGCCGCGACCCGCGACGACCGGCTCTACGAGACGATCAGCGAGGGCCGGCGCTATGCCGGGCTCGAGCACTGGATGCCGCTGTTTTACGACCACCTCGACACGCTGTTCGACTACGTCGCCGGCGTGCCGCTGATCCTCGACCACCAGGCCGACGACGCGGTGGCCGAGCGCCTCGGCCAGGTGCAGGACTATTACGACGCCCGCTGCGAGGCGCTGAAGGACCGCCAGAGCGGCACCGCGCCCTACAAGCCGTTGAAGCCCGACGCGCTCTACCTCTCGCCGAACGAGTGGGCGAAGCGCATCGACGGGGCGACGGTCGCCCGTCTCGCCCCCTTCGACGTGCCGGAGGCCCCGGGGCGCCGGATCATCGACTGCGAGGGCGAGCCCGGCCGCAGCTTCGCCCCCGAGCGCGCCCAGGAGGGCGTCAACGTCTTCGATTCGGCGGTGACCCACATCCGCGACCTGCAAGGAGCGGGGCACCACGTCGTCCTGGCGGCGTGGTCGGAAGGGTCGCGCGACCGGCTCTGCGGCGTGCTGACCGAACACGGCCTGCCGAAGCCGAAGAGCATCACGCGGCTCTCCGACATCCTGGCGATGAAGCGCGGCCAGGACATCGGCGTCGCGGTCTGGGGCCTGGAGGCCGGGTTCTCCGCCGGCCAGCTCGCGGTGGTGGCCGAGGGCGACATCCTCGGCGACCGCCTGGTGCGGCCCAAGCGCAAAGCGAAGCGCCCCCAGGACGTGATCCTGGAGGTGCAGGCGCTCGCGCCCGGCGACCTCGTGGTCCACGCCGACCACGGCATCGGCCGCTTCGTCGGCCTCAAGACCGTGACGGCGGCGGGCGCGCCGCACGACTGCCTGGAGATCCAGTACAGCGGCGGCCTGCTGCTGCTGCCGGTCGAGAACATCGAGCTCCTGACCCGCTACGGCTCGGAGGATTCCGACGTTCCCCTCGACAAGCTCGGCGGCGGCGCCTGGCAGGCGCGCAAGGCCAAGCTCAAGCGCCGGATCATGGAGATGGCCGGCGCCCTCATCAAGGTCGCGGCCGAGCGCTTCCTCAAGACCGCGCCCAAGATGGCCCCTCCCGAGGGCTCCTACGGCGAGTTCGCCGCCCGCTTCCCCTACGAGGAGACCGAGGACCAGGAGGCGGCGATCGCCGCGACGCTCGGCGACCTCACCTCCGGCCGGCCGATGGACCGGCTGGTCTGCGGCGACGTCGGCTTCGGCAAGACCGAGGTGGCCCTGCGCGCCGCCTTCGTCACCGCGCTCTCCGGCAAGCAGGTGGCGGTGGTGGTGCCGACCACGCTGCTCGCCCGCCAGCACGCCCGCACCTTCGAGGCCCGGTTCAAGGGCCTGCCGGTGACGGTGGCGCAGGCCTCCCGCTTCGTCGGCAACGCCGACCTGAAGAAGGTGCGCGAGGGCCTGGCCGACGGCAGCGTCGACATCGTGGTCGGCACCCACGCGCTGCTCGCCAAGGGCATCACCTTCAAGGATCTCGGCCTCATCATCATCGACGAGGAGCAGCATTTCGGCGTCGCCCACAAGGAGCGGCTGAAGGCGCTGAAGGCGGAGGTCCACGTGCTGACCCTGTCGGCGACGCCGATCCCGCGCACGCTCCAGCTCGCCATGACGGGGGTGCGCGAGCTTTCGATCATCGCGACGCCGCCGGTCGACCGCCTCGCCGTGCGCACCTTCGTGATGCCGTTCGACCCGCTGTCGATCCGCGAGGCGCTCTTGCGCGAGCGCTACCGCGGCGGCCAGGCGTTCTACGTCGTGCCGCGCATCGAGCACCTGGAGGAGGTCAAGCGCTTCCTCGACCGCGAGGTGCCCGAGGCCAAGGTCGCGGTGGCCCACGGCCAGATGGCGGCCGGCCAGCTTGAGGACGTGATGACGGCGTTCTACGAGGGCAAGTACGACATCCTGCTCGCCACCACGATCGTCGAGTCCGGCCTCGACATCCCGACCGCCAACACCCTGATCGTCCACCGCGCCGACATGTTCGGCCTCGCCCAGCTCTACCAGCTGCGCGGCCGCGTCGGCCGCTCCAAGGCCCGGGCCTACGCGCTGTTCACCACGCCCGAGGGCAAGACGCTGACGGTGCAGGCCGAGCGGCGCCTCTCCGTGCTGCAATCCCTCGATACCCTGGGCGCCGGCTTCCAGCTCGCCAGCCACGACCTCGACATCCGGGGCGCCGGCAACCTTCTGGGCGACGAGCAGTCCGGCCACATCAAGGAGGTTGGCTACGAGCTCTACCAGCAGATGCTCGAGGATGCGGTGGCCGCACTCAAGTCCGGCAACACCGTGCCGACCGACGAGCAATGGTCGCCCACCATCGCGCTCGGCGCCCCGGTCACGATGCCGGAGGAGTACGTCGCCGACCTGTCGGTGCGCCTCGGCCTCTACCGCCGCCTCGCGACGCTGGAGAACGACCAGGAGCTCGAGAGCTTCGGCGCCGAGCTGATCGACCGCTTCGGCCCGATGCCGCCGGAGGTCGAGCAGCTCCTGAAGATCGTGACGATCAAGATCCTGTGCCGCGAGACCAACGTCGAGAAGGTCGAGGCCGGCCCGAAGGGCATCGTCATGCACTTCCGCGATCGCGCCTTCGCCAACCCGGCCAAGCTCGCCGGCTACATCGCCGACCAGCGCTCCTTCGCCAAGGTGCGCCCCGACATGAGCGTGGTCTTCATCCGCGACCTCGCCACGGTGGCCGAGCGGCTGAAGGAGACGACGGCGATCCTGCGCGACCTGGTGAAGCTGATCACGAGGAAGAAGGCGGCGTGAGAGGTGCGGGGGCGGCCGGAAGGCCGTCCCCTTGTCCAGGCCCGGTCCTGGACCATGGGTGCATCGACCTGGAGGAGGTCCGGGCCTCGGCGGGAGTGCATCATCCGACGAGGCGAAAACCCCGGCCTCAGGCGGCCTGGAGAGTCCGCACGCGGGAGAACCCGATCAGCTTGCGGGCGTCCTCGTCCCAGAGGGCCAGCCCGAGGCAGCGCAGGCTGTCGCGCAGCGTCAGCCGCCCCACCTGGCTGAGCGTCGGGTGGCCGTCCAGGCATTCCTGGAGGCGATAGTTCGGGATGCGGCTGTTCACGTGATGGATGTGGTGCAGGCCGACATTGCCGGTGAACCATTGCAGGACGGATGGCAGGACGTAGTACGAGCTGCCGCCGAGCGCCGAGCGGTGGAAGTCCCACGCCTCGGCACCCTCCCAGACGGTCTCCTCGTACTGGTGCTGCACGTAGAACAGCCAGCCTCCGACCCAGGCTGCGACGCAGATGACCGGCAGGAACACCCAGAGCACCGGCCCGATCCCGCCCACCGCGAAGGCCAGTGCCGCCATCACCGCGACCAGGCAGAGGTCGAGGACCAGCACGTCCCGCCACGCCGTTCGCCACGGCAGGCCGACGCCGGAGGGAAACCGCTGCATGAGCAGGAAGTTGAGCGGGGAACCCAGCACGATCAGGATGAACGGGTTCCGGTAGAGGCGATAGCGAAGCTGGTGCCAGCGAGACAGGGCAAGGTACTCGCGCACGGTCAGCGTGTGAATGTCTCCCGTCCCGCGGCGGCTGAGGTCGCCCGTAGAGGCATGGTGGAGGGCGTGCGCCCGCTTCCAGCTGTCATAGGGGGTCACCGTCAGGGTGCTCAGGGCGCGGCCGAGCCAATCGTTGGCGGTGCGGGAGGGAAAGAACGAGCCGTGCCCGCAATCGTGCTGGATGATGAACAGCCTGACCAGGAGGCCGCCGGCCGGAACGGCAAGCGGAAGGACCGGAAGCCCGTAGCCGCTCGCGGTCGCCCAGAGCATGAGGGCGCAGAGTGCCAGGTAGGGCAGCAGGGTGTTGGCCAGCTGCCGAAGAGCGAGCCTTGGGACAGGATCCCGATAGGCCGCGCAGTGACGGGTCACTTCGCGCGCGATCACCGCGACGTCGATGCGAGATGCTTCACCCTCCGTCCGGCTTGCCGCGGCGGAGTTCGATATGTCGTGGGTCACGGTTGATTGGCAATCCTGTCTGGCGATCGATCGGTCGTGGTCGACCTCGATCCGGCACGAAACCCGCGTGTGATGCCGACGGTCGTTGAAAACGGCCTCTGGGTCCTCGCAGTTTTCGCCAAGCCCTTGGCTTGATGTCGAGAATTCGGGATGGGGCGATGGCCTCGCCGCTCTCGGGCAGGCCCGGGAGCGATGTGATGCGTCAGCATCCCAGGCGTTGGGTTGAAGTCCGGCGACGCCGGACGGATCGCCTCCGACGGCGCCGATCCCGGATGCAGACGATCCAGATCGAGGAAATGAGAGGCGCGTAGGCTGGCCGGGGCAGCCGGGCTGCCTCCCCGGCCGGTGGTGTCCCCATAGCACCATTCGCGCCGGCAGGAAGGGATGGCGGTGCGAAGGATGCCGCGGCACGATCGTCCGTGCTGGCTTGGCGGTGCTGGCTTGGCGGTGCTTGACGGGCTGACTGATCGTTGGCCGGAAGGCCCCTACGGCCCTTCTTCCTGGGCCATGGCCGCCATCCTGTCCGCATCCTCCCGCAGCAGCAGCCGCTCGGCCACCAGCGCGTCGGCGGCCTTCGCGACTGCCGCCGCGTAGGCCGCCTTGTCCGGGTAGCGCTCCTCGAGCGAGGGCCGCGGATCGCCGCTCGCGTCCCGCTCCGCCCGGGTGCGGGCGAGCGCCAGCTCGCTGCCGTCCCGGTCGCACAGCACGCCGGTCGGGTACGGGTCGGCGTAGAGGTTCCAGCCGGTATAGGTCGCTCGCGGCGCCGCCACGGCCGGGAGACGGATGCCCGCCACCTCGTGCCCGTCGGCATCGACCCGCGGCACGAGCGGCCGGTATTGCGGGCCGGTCTCGGGGCGGGGATCGAGGTAGGTCGCGAACCGCGCGACCGCGTTGCCGGCGGTCGGCACCGGGACGCCGGGGATGTAGGGAAAGCCGACCGCCGCCGGCTCGACCAGGGTGCCGTCGGCGAGGCGCGGCACGCGGCTCTCCGGCGGCGCGCGGCCGGTGACGACCCACTCCTCCAGCGCCACGAGGAGCGCCCGGAGCGCCGGGCCGGAGCTGAGCGTGCTGCGCGGGTTCGTGCAGGCGCCGCGCGCGTTGGTCAGGTGGGCGCGGCCGTTGTGGAAGCCGCTCGCGATCAGGTAGGCGCGGGCATTGTCCGGCAGGGCGACGTCGGCGCCGCCGACCGGATCGGTGGTGAGCAGCGAGGCGCCCTTCTGCCAGTACTCGGTGCCGGTGTTGATCTCGATCAGCAGCGGGTCGGAGGTGTCGCCGCGCATGAGCGCGCCGCGCTGCCCGGTGACCGGGTCCCGCATCGCGGCGGCCGAGAACGGGAAGGCGTTCTCCGGGTAGAGGTGGTCCTCGTGCTGGGTGTTGGTGCGCGAGGGCTGGGCGAAGCGGGCGTTGAGGAAGATCCCGCCCGCCCCGGCGATGTGGGCCAGCACCCCGTCGAACACCCGCCGGCCGGACTCGTCGCGGTTGAAGCCCTGGTGGAGGAAGTCGCGCAGGTAGCGCCCGCTCTGCGAGATGCCGAGGGCGACCGTGTGCCGGATCGTGCCGCCCTCCGTCCCGGTGCGCAAGGACGTGACCACGTCCCGCACGGCGGCGAAGCCGATGCCCTGCACCTTCGGCCCGGTGGTCCGGTAGGTGAACTGGTAGATCGTGCCCGGGCCGGGCTTGGTGCCCTTCGGCAGAAGCTCGATCTGGCGCGGGCTGGCGAGGCGCCAGGCCTCCGGCGGCACCGGCCGGGGCGCGTCCGTCTCGCGGCGGCGCACGGTGAGCTGCGCGTCCGCCTCGGCGCCCTGCGCCGCCTCGAAGGCGAGGTAGAACGGCGCCTCGGTCGGGCCGCGGGTGGCGCTCACCAGTTCGTCGCGCACCCACTCGGTGATCGGCTTGCCGTTGCGGGTCGCCACCGGCACGTCGATCGCCATGCCGCCCTGCTGGCGCAGGGCGTTCGCCTCCCAGCCGGCCCAGGCCAGGGTGTCGCCGCGGCTTAAGAAAAGGCCGGTGCCGGCATCCGCCGCGCTGCGGGGATCGTTGATCGCGCTCGAGCCGGCCGGAGGCCTGGCGTCCATGATCCAGTTGAACAGGAACTTGCGGCCGCGGTTCGGCACCTCGAACAGCAGCGTGCCGCTGCCCTTGCCCGGGTCCTTCGGGCGCAGCAGAAAGAGGTCGGTCTTGTACTCGACCATGCCGCGGGCATTGCGGGGGGCGAGCGCGAGGTCGGCGATGCCCGTATTGGCGGGGTCGGCCGGGTCTAGCTCGCCCCGGGCGGTGGCGACGACGCGCTCGTAGGCGCCCACGTCGCCCCAGGCGGTCCCCTCGGCGAAGGGCTCGACCGACGAGACCTCGATCGCCGTGACGCGCGCCTCGGCCGGCACGGCGAGAAGCGCGCAGCCGATGGCACCGGCCAGAACCCGGACGGCCCGCATGTCGTTCCTCCCTGTCCGGCCTGTTCCACCGGCCGGTGACGACAGGGAACATGGGGGCGGCCATGCTGTCGAGGGGGCCCGGCCCTCCGCGGGGGCGGATTTCCCTTTGAGCCTGATGCTGCGCGTCGGCCGTCCTCCGCGACGTCCCCGGGATGCCGAGGGAGTGTGCCAGTCCCGCCCGTGACGACGGTCGGGCGCACCCCCGGCCTTCAGAACCGCGCGATCACCTGCACCCGCACCGTGCGCGAGGCGCCAGGCGTGATGTTGTTGTTGGCGTCCGCCGTCGAGATGTAGCGGCGGTCGAACAGGTTCTCGATGTTCACCTGCGCCCGCACCAGCTCCGACACCTGGTAGAACAGGCCGAGGTCGAAGCGGGTGACGCTCGGCAGGCGCACCGTGTTGTCGGACGAGGCGAAGGTGTGGGTCTGGTTGATGACGCCAACGCCGACGGCGAAGTCCGGGGTCAGGTTGAACTTGTTCCACAGGGTGATGGCGTTGAACGGCACCAGCGCGACGGTGTTGCCGGCCCGGATCGCGGTCGAGCCGGAGCTGAAGCCGTTGACCACCCGCGCGTCGGTGAAGGCGTAGCCGCCGGCGACCTGCCACCAGTCGGTGATGAAGCCGTTGGCGCCGATCTCGGCGCCCTTGGTGTTGGTCTGGCCCGTGGCGAGGAAGAAGCCCGGACGGTTCGGATCGGCGAAGCGCTGGTTGTACCGGTCGAGGTCGTAGAGCGCGCCCGTGAGCTGGAGCACCGGCGAGACGTCCCACTTCACGCCGACCTCGCGGTTCTCGAACCGCTCCGGCACCGCGATCGCGAGGCCCGGGGTCAGGGAGGAGAACTGGTCGCCGGACGAGGGCAGGTAGGAGACGCTGTAGCTGCCGTAGAAGGCCAGGCTCTCCCACGGCTTCACCACGAAGCCGGCCCGCGGCGAGACCAGGTCGTCGATGCGGGCGTTGGTGACGCGGGTGCCCCGGTCGGTGGCGGCGAAATCGAAGTGGTCGTAGCGCAGGCCGCCGATCAGCTGCAGGTGCGGCCCGATCTCGACCTGGTCCTGGACGTAGGCCGCGGCGAGGCCGAGGTCGTAGCGGCTGTTGTTGCCGCCGTTGTAGCGGAAGGTCACCGGCACCCGCGACGTCGGCGAGAGCGGGTTCACCACCAGCGACGTCGTGCCGGTGGTCGCGAAGAAGCCGTCCTGCCGGAAGGCGAGGCCGGTCTGGTAGCCGAGCTCGAAGCCGCCGAGCAGCGTGTGGGCGAGCGGGCCGGTGGCGAACTTGTAGGTGAAGTCGTTCTGGCTGAAGTAGTTCGTGCGCGGCGTGGCGTTGTTGTAGGCGCTCAAGCTCATGCTGGTGCCGGCGGCGTTGACCGCGCTGCCGGGGAAGACGTTCTGGTAGAACTTGTCGTAGTCGGCGAAGCGGAGCTGGCTGTGCATCTGCACGCCGGACTCGAAGCGGTGGTCGAGGGTCGCGGTGGCGATGTGAGCATCGACCCGGGCGTAGCTGAGGTCCGGGTTGCCGAAATAGGTCGCGGTGTTCTGGCGGTAGCGGTAGGGCCGCCCGAACTGCGAGGGGATGCCGCGGTCGGTGACCCGGTCATCGTGGAAGTACTCGTAGGAGAGCTTCAGCGTGGTGTCGGGCCCGAGCAGCAGGGTGCCGGTCGGGTTGACGCCGTAGCGGCGGATGTGGCCGAAGTCGCGGTAGGTGTCGGTGTCCTCGACGACGCCGTTGAGGCGGAAGAAGGCACTGTCCGAGATGCGGTCGCCGACGTCGAGGGCGAGGCGCTTGTTCCAGAACTGGCCGCCCTGGGCGACGACCTCGCGGATCGGCACCCCGTCCGCCTCCTTGAGCACCCGGTTGATGACCCCGCCGCCGCCGCCCCGGCCGAAGATCATCGCGTTCGGGCCCTTGAGCACCTCGATCCGCTCGATGTTGTAGAGGTCGCGAAAATACTGCACGTCGTCGCGGATGCCGTTGACGTAGAAGTCGGCGTTCGAGCGCTGACCGCGGATCACCACGTCGTCGCGGTTGCCCTCGCCCTGGTGCGGGATCACCCCCGGCACGTAGCGGATCGCCTCGGTCAGGCTCTGGAAGCCCTGGTCGCGGATCTGGGCCTGCGTCACCACGCTCACCGATTGCGGCGTGTCGATCAAGGGCGTGTCGGTGCGCGTCGCCGTGGCGGTGCGCCGGGTCAGGTAGCCGACGGTGCCGTCGCGGCCGGTCCCCGCCACGTCGATCGTGGCGAGCGCGAGCTCCTCGGCCGCCGGCGCCGGCAGGCCCTGCGCGAGGGCTCCGGTGGCGGGCACCAGCATCGTGGTGGCGAGCAACATCGTGGCGCGAACGCGCGCGGCCGGCTTCGTCATGGGAGCGTCGTTCCGGGAGGATTGGAATATAGTCTCGCGACGGGCGTCCTGTACTCGCGAGACCTTGACTGCCTTTACAGCCGCCGGACGGCTCCGCAACGGTGTGCGGGGCGGAAACAAACAAGACTTGTTTTTATCTGTTATAAGATGAAGTCGCGGCAGGTCGACGAAGCGGTTGATGGCACTCGACTCTCGCCGGCACCTTGAAATCGCTCAAGGAAGCGTGGCCCCTGCAATCCGGGCTCGATGTTGCTGAAATGCATCATGGCCGCGGCGCCGGCATGTCCGCCGGATTGCCGCGCGAGGGCTGGACGTGGGGGTTCAGGCGTCCTGCCGGTCCCGCGCCGGCATCTCCATCGGCCCGACCTGCGCCACCCGCAGGCCCGCCGCCATCGCCTGCAGGCGGGTCTGCGGATCCTCGGGCTGGATCACGCCGGCCGACATGACGAGCTTGGCGGCGTCGTCGACGCTGATCGGCACCTCGATCACCTCGGTCCGTGGCAGGTAGAAGAAGAAGCCGGTGGTCGGGTTGGGGGCGCAGGGCAGGAAGACGCCGACATGGTCGTGCCCCGCCCCGAGGGCGTTCTGCACGTCCGGCCCGGCCGGGGCCGACAGGAACACGATCGACCAGGTGCCCTTCACCGGGAACTCGACCAGGCCGACGGTGCGGAACGAGGTGCCGCTGGTGGAGAACAGCGTCTCGAACACCTGCCGCAGCCCGCGGTACAGCCCCGAGATCACCGGCGTGCGGGCGAGCAGCACCTCGCCGAACTCCACCACCGAGCGGCCGACGAGGTTAGCCGTGAGCGCCCCCAGCGTCGTCAGGGCCACGAAGGCGATGACCAGGCCGAGGCCCGGGACGCTGAAGGGCAGGTAGTGGTCCGGCAGGTAGGCGGAGGGCACCAGCGGCTTGACCCAGCCGTCGATCAGGCTGATGCACCACCAGGTGATGTAGATCGTGATCGCCAGGGGCCCGGCCACGATCACGCCGGTGAAGAAGTAGTTGCGCAGGCGGCCGCGGACGCTGACCCGCTTGCGGGTCGGCAGCTCCGGATCGGGGATCAACGGCGACGGTTCCGACACGATTTCCGATTCTCGACCCGGGCAGGCGCCCCCTGCCCCTGAAGAGGTAGCGGTTTGCTGCGCTGCGCTCAAGGAGGAGAAGGACCTTTGTCCGTCTCGCCGCATCCGGATCCCGCCGGGCTGCGGGCGGTCCTCGGGCGTGCCCTGGCCGATCCGGCCGCGTCCTGGAGCCTCGGCGGCTACGGGGCGGGCGCCAGCTTCCGGCGCGACCCGGACGAGCCGGCGGAGCCGCCCTGCGGCGGGCGCCCGGGCCTCGTCACCCCCCGCGGCGCCCTGGTGCTGGGCGAGGCGGACGAACTGGTGCCCTTCGCCTACGAGACGGCGCTCGGCGGCGGCGCCTGGAGCCAGGCCCTCGCCCTGTGCCGGCCGGTTGCCGCCCTGCCGCCCTGCCCCGCCCCGGCGGTGAGCGAGCTCGGCCCCGACCGGGAGGCGGCGCGGGCGGAGGACCGGGACGGCACGCTGTTCTGCCTCGGCCTGCCCCTGCGCCAAGCCCGGATCCTCGCCCGGGTGCGGGGCGGGGCCGTCGCGCTGCTGCGCGCCGCCTGCGGCCGCCCGGCCGACGCTGCCCTCTGGGCCTCGCTTCCGGGGCTCGGCGCCACGCTGGTGGCGGCCTGCGGCCGCGACCGCATCGAGGTCGTGCTGCCCGACGCCCATCCGGGCCCCCGCGCGCACTGGTTCGACAAGCTCCTGCGCCTTGGCCGCCTGCACGCCGCCACCGCTCCGGTCCCGGCGGGCCTCGCTCCGGTGATCCACCTGCACCCGCCCCACCCGCTGACGGCGGAGGGCCGCTACGATGCCGGCCGCCACGCCGCCTTCCAGGCCGTGCTGGCGCGCTGGGGCGACCCCGCCCTCGTCGCCCTCAAGCGCCGCATCCTCGCCAGCGAGGCCGTCGCGGTTCCCGACACGCGGCCGGCACGGGCGGCCGCCCGCGTCGCGCACGCGCAGCGGCGCTGCCTCGCTTAGCCGTGAGGTCTCGCTTGGCCGTGAGGCCAAGAAAAAAGGCCGCTCTCGCGAGCGGCCCGAAGTCTAGGGAGGAAACGCCCAAAGAGGGCAGCAGGGCCGCGACGCCATCGCGACCCTGCACTGCGAAAGATAGGCGCCCGGGCGCTCTTCGCAAGTGCGAAAGCGCACGCGCGACGGATTTTTCTCGGAGCGGGTGCGAAGGCCCGAACGCGAACGCCCCCGCCCGGAAGACCGGTGGGGGCGTTCGGCAGCTCTTCCGCGCCGCGGCGTCGGCCACGCGGAACCGTTGCGTCAGCGACGCAGGATCTTGGTGACGAGGCGACCGACGAGGTTGCCCGAGTCGGTGTGCGTGACGCGGTCGTCGGGACGGGTGCGGGGGTCGTCGTTCCCCAGGATCTTGGTGACGATCTTGCCGATGAGGCTCATCGCATCCTCCGAGTGGTGTGGGCCGCGCGGCGTGGGTCATGTGCCGCGGTTGCGGGGTCTCGGGAGTCAACGGCGGACAGGCTGAGCCGTTCCTGCGGCTCAGCGGTGCGCGTGGTGGACGGGCTCCTCCTCGACCGAGGCGACGCCCGGAACCGCGCGCAGCTGCCCGGCCTTCGGGAGCGCGACTTCCCCCACGATCACGCCGCTCAGCGCGAAAGTGTCGGCGACGGTCATCCCGGCCCGCTCCAGGGTATGGACCACCTGGCCGAGCTTCTCGCGATACGCGTCCTCGACCGTGACCATCACGTTCATCGTCCGTCCACCCGGCGCATCCTTGGAGGACATGGCACATCTCCTATAGCGCGGGACGGGGCTGCCCTCCCGCGGGCCCGACCACGGCATACCATATCAACGCCGGCCCACGCGAACCCGTTCACGGATCTCAGATCTGGACGAGGCCCGCCCCCACGTCGCCCGAGGGTTGCGGCAGGGTCCGCGCCTTCGCGACCAGCAGGCGCCACAGGCCGCCCGCCGTCAGCCCCGGGTTCTCCTGGCGCAGCAGGGCCGCGATGCCTGCCACATGGGGCGTGGCCATGCTGGTGCCGCTGATCGTGTCGTACTGGGCCGACCAGGTCCGGAAGTAGGGCGGTTGCGGCGTCGCGGCGGGCTCCGGTGCGCTCGAATAGATGTCGACCCCGGGACCCGCGATGTCGACCCGACCGTCGGGATTGGTCGACCCGTTCGAGAAGTCGGCAGTGCGCAGGAAGCGGTCGACGGCACCGACGGCCATGATCGACGGGCAGTTGGCCGGGCTCCCGACGGGACAGACCTTGTTCTGGCTGCGCCGGCTGTCGTTGCCGGCGGCCGCGATGATCAGGGTATTCCGGCGCAGGGCCTCGCGGGCGATGCTCTCGAAGGCGTTCAGGTAGGTCTGCCCGGGCGCGACGCGGCTGCCGAGCGACATCGAGACGATGTGGCACTGGTTGGTCACCGCCCACTCCATCCCGGCGAGCGTCGAGCGGCCCAGGCTCGAGCCCTGGTTGGACAGGACCTTGCCGACGAAGATCTCGGCCTCGTGGGCGATGCCGTAGCGGCGGCCCTTGGTGGGGCTGCGCGGGCCGCAGGCCGTGCCGACGCAGTGCGTGCCGTGGCCGTTGTCGTCGGAGACCGCCTGCCCGGCGATGAACGAGCGGTCGGTGATCTGCCGGCCGCGGAAATCCGGATGGTCGAGGTCGAAGCCGGTATCCAGGATCGCGACGCGCACGCCGCGCCCGCTCGACCGGGCGCTGGCCACGCCGGTGGCGGTGAGGCCCCAGGTTGCCTGCTCCGTGTCCCGGAAGCCTTGCCCGGTCCCGCCGGCCGCCTCGCTGACCACCGACGAATCCGCGAGCAGCTTCTCGTAGAGGTGGTCGACCGCGTCCTTGTAGCCGCGGAAATACGCCTCGAAATCCGCCGGCGGACCGCTGCCGAACGCGAAGAAGATCGGCTCCGGCTCGATGATCGCCAGGGCGTTGTCGGCGGTGGCCAGCGGGGCGAGGGCGGCTTCCTGGTCGGGATCCGCGTCCATGACGGCGATCCCGAGCGTGTCGAAGACGACCATGCCGGCCTGCGCGACCTGCGCCAGGTCGACCGCACTGTCCGAGAATTCATTGGAATAGGCAACGTTCTTGACGCCGGCGGTATTGCTCAGAAGCGACAAGGCTTCCTTCGATGCTCCCGGCTTGAAGCTGATGAGGATGCCCGGCGTGAGATCCGTCGATGTCGGTGTCGTTACATTCTCCGATTGAGCGCCGGATGCCGACGAGCGGCGCGTGCGTCGTGCCATGATTGATCCCTCCCTCGTGTCTCGCCGCGGGCACATCATTCTCTGTGACGTTGATGTTTGTCGCGGCGAATGGAATCGGCGTCACGAATTCCGCGGAAATTGCGCTTGTAAATTATGCCAACATTTTAAGGCGAAGCGCAAGTCTTCTTCATATCAATAATGCTTGCACGTATCCGCCGGATCCTTGCGATCGGCGCAATCCGGATCCACTCACGCCAGGTCCGCCATCGCCTCGAACACCAGGGCGTGGCGGGCCGCGAGCGCCTCGACGTCGGTGGCGTAGCCGCCGCCGATCACCGCCGCGAGGGGAATGCCGCGCCGGCGCGCCTCCCCGACCACGTGACGGTCCCGCCGGCGCAGGCCGTCGTCGGTGAGGGCCAGGCGGCCGAGGCGGTCGTCCCGGTGGGGATCGACGCCGGCATTGTAGAACACCAGGTCGGGCCGAAACCCGTCGAGCAGGCGCGGCACGTGCTCCCCGAGCGCCGCCATGTACGCGTCGTCGGTCAGGCCGTCGGGCAGGCCGACATCGAGGTCGCCCGGCACCTTGTCGGTGGGGTAGTTCCGCTCGGCATGCATCGAGAAGGTGAACAGGTCGGGCTCGGTCTGCAGGCAGTCGGCGGTGCCGTCGCCCTGGTGCACGTCGAGGTCGATCACCAGCGCCCGGCGGATCGTGCCCTCGCGCTTCAGGGCGAGCGCCGCCACCGCCACGTCGTTGAAGACGCAGAACCCGCCGCCCGAGGCCCGCCGGCCGTGATGGCTCCCCCCGGCGGTGCTGCCGGCAAGCCCGCCCTCGAGAGCGAGGCGCGCCGCGAGCAGCGTGCCGCCGGAGGAGGCGAGGGAGCGCCGCGCCACCCCGGCATCGACCGGCAGGCCGATCGCCCGCTCGATCGCCCGCGGCACCGTGGCGGTGATCACCTGCTCGACGTACGACGCGTCGTGCGCGAGCCGGATCAGGTCCGGGCTCGCGGGGTCGGGCGTCACGAAGCCGTCCGGCACCAGGCCGCGGGCCGCGATCACGGCGGCCAGGCGCCCGTACTTGCCCATCGGGAAGCGGTGGCCCTCCGGCAGCGGGGCCTCGTAGGCCGGATGGAACACGACCGGGACCATGGACAAGACCCTGTGGACAGCGGGGATGGCACGGACACGCTCAACGCGCCGGCCCGGCCGGGGGCAGGCGCGACCGCGCGCCGCGGGCACCGACAATCTATCCGTCCGCATCAGAGGGTTGGCGTGCCGCTTCCGATCGATCAGGCCGCCGCTCCGGGCCTCTCCGGCTCCCGCTCCGCCCGCTTATGCTCTAGCTTGGCCCCGGATCGGCCTGCCGCACGGACACGGTTTGGACACGAATGCCCACGACCCTCGGGGAGGATCCTTGGGGCAGGGATATTTGGGGACGGGATCTGTTGGGCGCGCGTCTGCTCGCGGACGAGGTAGCGCGGGGCGGGCGCGGCGGTTCGTGCAGGCCGGATCGTCGGCCCGCGCATCGCGGGCCGACTGGAGACGCCCGCGACGGCGGGCACGGAGCACGCCGGTGGCGTGAGAATGGTTTCGCGGCACCGCCCCGGCGGGCGGTGCCCACAGCACGGCCGGGGGGCATGCGGTATCGGGTCGGACTGCGTCGCGGCGCGCCGGGGGCGCGTCCGTCAACGGGATACGGCAGGGTTGCGGGGCTCGCCCTCGCGCTCGGCGCCGTCATGTCCGCGGAGCCGGCCCGGGCCTTCGACCTCTTCGGCCTGTTCGGCGCCGAGGAGGCGCCCCCGGCCCCGAGCCCGGCCGCCCTGCCCTACGCGATCCGCTTCCAGGGCGTCGAGGACGAGGACCTGCTGCGGGCGCTCCAGGACACGTCGAGCCTCTACCGCCTGCGCAACGACGCGCCCCCCGACGGCGAGGGCCTGCTGCGCCGGGCCGAGGCCGACGCGACCCGCCTCGTCGACGCCCTGTGGGGCTTCGGCTACTACGACGGCCGCTTGAGCTTCCGCATCGAGGACGTGGTGCTGGGCGGCGACGCGGCGGCCCGCAGCGCCGTGCGCGCCGCCGAGGCCGCCCGCAACCGGACCCTCGTCGCGGTGCGCATCGGTGTCGACCAGGGCCCGCTCTACCACCTGCGGAGCCTCGTGGTGCTCGACCCCGCGGGCGTGCCGTTCCCGCCCGAGGCCGTGCCGGCGCGCCTCACCCGCCTCGGCGACGAGGTGCCGGCCCGCTCCGCCACGGTGCTCGCTCGCGAGGCGGCCCTCGTCGACCATTTCCGCCGCCAGGGCCACCCCTTCGCCAAGGCGCTGCGGCGCGAGCCGGTGGTCGACCACGCCGCCCACGCCATGGACGTGACCTTCGTGGTCGATCCGGGGCCGAAGGCGGCCCTCGGGGCCGTCACGGTGCGGGGCACGAAGGACCTCGACCCGGCGGTGGTGCGCTCCTTCATCTACGCCGAGCCGGGCGATCCCTACTCGCCGCAGGCGCTCGCCGACATCCGCCGCTCGGTCTCGCGCATCGAGGCCCTCGGCGGCGTGCGGGTGCGGGAGGGCACGGCGCTCGACCCCGACGGCACCCTGCCGGTCTTCGTCGACGTCACCGAGCGCGCGCCGCACATCGTCGGCGTCTCGGCCCGCTACTCCACCGTCGACGGGCCGGGGGTGCGCGCCTACTGGGCCGCCCGCAACCTGTTCGGCGGCGGCGAGACCCTGCGGATCGACGCCGACCTGTCCTATCTGGGCCTCGGCACCGACTTCTACGCCCGCCGCCGGCGGCTGGCCGGCATCGAGACCAACGGGCTCGGCGGCCGCCTCGCCGCGACCTTCGTCAAGCCGGCCCTGTTCGGCACCCGCAACGACCTGCTGGCCAGCGCCTTCATCGGCCGCGAGGTCCAGCAATCCTATCTCAGCGACGCCACCGGCGGCACCGTCGCGCTCCGCCATCGCTTCGCCGACGCCTTCTCGGCCCAGGTCGGGATCGACGGCCGGGTCGGCTCGGACCGGGACGCCCTGGGCCGGGTCGATTACGGGCTGCTCGGCCTCAACGCCGGCGTCACCTACGACTCGACCGACAGCCTGCTCGACCCGACGCGGGGCGTGCGCGTCACCGCCTCGCTCACGCCCTATGCGGGCCTGGGCAACAGCCCGGACCTGCTCATCGCCAAGGCGCAAGGGTCGACCTACTACGCCTTCGACGACGAGGCCCGCTACATCGTGGCGGCGCGCCTCGGCTTCGGCTCGATCAGCGGCGCGGGCCTCGCCGACATCCCGGCCTCGCTGCGCTTCTTCGCCGGCGGCGGCGGCTCGATCCGCGGCTACGCCTACCGCACCGTCGGGCCGATCGGCCCGTTCCAGCTGCCGATCGGCGGGCGCTCGCTGCTGGAGGGCTCGGTCGAGGGCCGGATCAAGATCACCGACACGATCGGCATCGTGCCCTTCGTCGATGCCGGCACCGCCTTCGCCGGGACCCTGCCGGACTTCGACGAGCGCATCCGCGTCGCGGCGGGCTTAGGCCTTCGCTACTACACCGGCATCGGCCCGATCCGGGTCGACCTCGCCGTGCCGCTGAACCCCGACAAGCAGCTCAAGCAGCCGCCGGTCGCCCTCTACATCAGCCTCGGTCAGGCGTTCTGATGATGCAGTCGCGAGGACGCGCGAAGCCGGGCCCTGCCCTCCCCCCTTCCCGGACGACCGGAGCGTCAGGGGAAGGAGGTCCGGGATCCAGCCGTGAGCCTCGCCGCGAGGCGGCTCCGCATGCAGCACCATTGCAGACGCACGGTCGCTTCGCGACGTCTGACCGCTGGATCCCGGATCTCCCTCCGCTCCGCTCCGGTCGTCCGGGAAAGGGCGTGGGCGTACCCCGCCTCCTCACCGCCGCCATCGCCGTCACCCTCCTCGCCCTCGCCTGGCTCGGCCACGCTGCCACCGGCGAGGCGGCCGAGGGCGAGACCACGATCCTCGGCGACCTCCTGTCCCGCGCCCTCTCGACCCCGACCTCGCGGGTCTCGATCGGCGCGGTCGACGGGGCGCTCTCCTCCGACGCCACGATCCGCGACGTCGCCATCGCCGACCGCAACGGCGTCTGGCTGCGCCTCGACAAGGCGCGGCTGATCTGGCGCCGCACGGCGCTCCTCTCCCGGCGCCTCGAGATCGACCGGCTCGAGATCGGCCGGCTCGAGGTGCTGCGCCGGCCCCTGCCCTCCGCCAGCCCGCCGTCGCAGGACAAGGAGGCGCTGCTGCCCGAGCTGCCGGTCAAGGTGGTGGTCAAGGCCTTCTCCTTGAGCGAGCTCGCCCTCGGCGAGCCGGTGATCGGCGAGGGCGCCCGCATCGCCGGAGCCGGCCAGGCCACCCTCGGCGACCCGCGCGAGGGCCTCGACCTCGGTGTCGGCCTGCGCCGCCTCGACAAGCCCGGCACGGTCACGATCAAGCTCGCCTACGCGCCGGAGAGCGGCCGCCTCGAGCTGAAGCTCGCCCACGACGAGCCGGCCGGCGGCCTCGCGGCGCGGCTCATGAACCTGCCCGGCCTGCCGCCGGTCACCCTCGACCTCGATGGAAGCGGCACGCTGGACGCCTGGAACGCCACCCTGGCCTTCCGGGCCGGCGAGGGCATCGGTGCCGAGGGCCGGGCCCGCATCGACCGGGCCGGGGCGGAGCGGCGGATGACGCTCGACCTCGCCTCGCAGGTCGAGGGCCTGATGCCCGGGCCCCTCGCCGCGGTCTTCTCCGGCACCACCCGCCTCGACGGCACCTTGCGCTTTGCCGACGACGGCGCCGTGCGGGTCGACCGGTTCGAGCTCACCTCCCGCACCGCGCGCCTGGCGCTGAACGGCGGCGTCGACGCGGCCCGCACCGCCGACCTGACCCTGCAGGCCCGCGCGCTGCCGACCGAGGGCGGCGTCACCCGGGCCGGCGAGTCGACCCTCGAATCCCTGGTGCTCGATGCCAGCGTCAAGGGACCGCTCGACGCCCCGGCGGTCCGCGGGCGCCTGCGCGCCGCGGGCCTGTCGGCGGCGGGCAGCCGCCTCGGCCGGGCGAGCGCCGACGTCGTCGCCGAGCCGCTGCCGCGCACCCCCGAGGGCCAGGCCTTCCGCCTCGCGGCGGAGGCGGAGGTCGACGGGCTCCACCTCGCCGACCCGGCCCTGAGGCGGGCGATCGGCCCGAAGGCCTCGTTCCGCCTCGCCGGCCGCCTCGACCCGAACGGCGTCGCCGACCTCGAGGCGGTGACCCTGGAAGCCCCGACGGCGAAGGCCCGCTACACCGGCCGCCTCGGCCGCGACATGGCGGCGGGCACGCTCCAGGCGGAGCTGCCCGACCTCGCGGCGTTCTCCCTCGCCGCCGGCCGGCCCCTCGGCGGCCGCGTCGCCGTGACGGCGCTGCTCTCCGGCGATCCCGGACGGGCCGGCATCACCGCCGACGTCGAGGCGAGCACGGAGAAGCTCTTCCTCGGCACCCCCGCCCTCGACCGGACGCTCGGCCGCACGCCGCGCTTCACCGGGCGCCTGACCCGGCTGCCCGACGGCTACGCCGTCCAGGCCGCGCGCCTGACCGGGGCCGCCGTGACCGCGACCCTCGACGGCCGCGCCACCGAGACCAGGGCCGACATGACCGGCCGGGTCGACCTCACCGACCTCGCGAGCCTCGATCCCGACCTCGCCGGCCGGGCCGGCCTCGATGCCCGCCTCACCGGCTCGCTCGAGCGCCCGGACCTCGCCGTGACCCTGGCGGCACCGGACGCCAGGGCCCTCGGCCGCCCGATCCGCGACCTCGCGGCCCGCGCCATCCTCACCGACGTCACCGGCGCCCTCGACGGGACGCTCGCCCTCTCCGGCCGGGTCGACGGCAAGCCGCTCTCCGGCGATCTCCACCTCGCCCGCCGCGACGCCGACTGGGTGCTCGACCGGCTCAGCCTCGGCCTCGGCTCGGTCAGCCTCGCGGGCAACGCCGCGCTCGATCCGGCTGCCCGCCTCGCCGAGGGCGAGGTGACGCTGAAGGCCGGCGACCTCGACGACCTCTCGGCCCTGGCGCTGACCCGCCTCGCCGGGCGCCTCGACGCCGCGATCACCCTCAGCCGCGCCGGCGGCCGGCAGGATGCCCGGGTGCGGGCGACCGGCGAGGGCGTGCGCGGCGCCGGCGTCGCGCTCTCCCGCCTCGACGCCGACCTCGCCGGGACCGACCTGTGGACGCGCCCCCGGGTCGCGGGCCGGCTCAACGCCGACCGGCTCGTCGCCGGCTCCGAGACGATCGAGGCCGTCCGCCTCGACGCCAAGCCGGCGCCCGACGGCAGCGACCTCCTGCTCCAGGCCCGGGCCCGGGGCTTCTCCCTCGACGGTGCCGCCCGGCTCGTCCCGGCCGAGCCTCCGCGCCTCGATCTCGCCCGCCTCAGCGCCGTGCGCGGGGCCGACCGGCTCTCCCTCGCCGGACCGGCCACCCTGACCTTCGCGGATGACGGCGTGACGGTCGCGGGCCTCGCGATCGCCGCCGGCTCGGGGAGGGCCAGCCTCGACGGCACGCTCGGCCAGCGCCTCGACCTGCGGCTCGGCCTGAAGAGCCTGCCCCTGTCGCTGGCCCGCATCGTGGCGCCGAGCCTCGCCCTGTCCGGCACTCTCGACGGCGAGGCGGTGCTGACCGGCCCGGCCGCGAGCCCGGAGGGCCGCTACGCCTTGAGCCTGTCGCGCCTCGTGACGCCCGAGACCCGCTCCGCCGGCCTGCCGCCGGTCGACGCGAAGGCCTCCGGCCGGATCAGCGACGGCCGCGCCGGCCTCGACGGCACCGTGACGGCCGGGAGCGGGCTCCGGCTCGCCCTGTCCGGCTCGCTCCCGGTCGAGGCCGGCGGCAGCATGGACCTGCGGGCCCGCGGCACCATCGATGCCGCGCTCGCCAACACGATGCTGGCGGCGGGCGGCCAGCGCCTGACCGGCCGGGTCGCGGTCGATGCCGGGGTCGGCGGCACGCTCCAGGCCCCGCGGGTCGACGGCGCGGCGGTGCTCACCGGCGGGACCTTCACCGACCCGCTCCAGGGCGTCCGCCTCACCGACATCCAGGGCCGGGTGACCGGCCGCGGCGACACGATCGTGATCGAGCGTCTCACCGCCGCCACACGCAACGGCGGCACCCTGCAGGCGCAAGGCCGCGTCGCGGTCGAGCCGGCGGCGGGGTTCCCGGGCAACCTGACCATCCGGGCCGACCGGGCCGAGCTGGTCTCGAGCCCGCTGATGACGCTGACCACCGGCCTCAACCTGTCGCTCACCGGGCCGCTGGCCCGCACCCCGCGGGTGACAGGCCAGGTCGACGTCGTCTTCCTCGACGTCTCGGTGCCCGACCGCCTGCCCGCCACGGTGCAGCCCCTGCCCGGCATCCGCCACGTCAACGTCCCTCCGGAGACCCGGGCGCGCCTCGCCGCCCGGGCGAAGCGGGACGCGCCCGCCCGCCGCGGCCGCAAGGCCCCGCCCTTCCTCGCCACCCTCGACGTCGCCGTGAACGCCCCCGGCCGCATCACCGTGCGCGGCCGCGGCATCGACGCGGAGCTCGGCGGGAGCCTGCGGCTCACCGGAACCTCGGCGGCGCCGGTGGCGAACGGCGCCTTCGCGATGCGCCGCGGCCGGATCCAAATCGTCGGCCAGCGCCTCGACTTCAGCCGCGGCCGCCTGACCTTCGCGGGCGACCTGACCGCGCCGGACCTCGACTTCCTGGCCCAGTCCCAGGCCGGCGACGTCACGGCGAGGATCGCCGTCACCGGCCCGGCGAACCAGCCCGACTTCGCGATCTCCTCCGAGCCGCCGCTGCCGCAGGACGAGGTGCTGTCGCGCCTCCTCTTCAAGAAGGCCTCGGGCGGGCTGTCGCCGTTCCAGGCGCTGCAACTGGCGCAGGCCGTGGCCCAGCTCTCCGGCGGCGCCGGCGGGCCGGACGTGTTCGAGAGCGCCCGCAAGGGGCTGGGCCTCGACAGCCTCGACATCCAGGCCGGCACCAAGGGCGGCGCGGCGGTCGGCCTGTCGCGGGCGCTCGGCGAGCGGGTCAATGTCGGCGTGCGCGCCGGCGCCCGCCCGGAGGACAGCGCCGCGACCATCACCTACGACGTGACCGGGCGGATCAAGGTGCAGGGCGAGGCTGGCGCCGACGGGCGCACCGCCGTGGGGGTGGGGGCGGAGTGGGAGTATTGAGGCTTCCGATCGCCCCACCCGGTTCCCGACCCTGCTTCTCGCGCGGATCGAGGACCTCGGCTCGGGCGAGGCCGCCATGGACGGGTGGGCGACCATCCCCTTGGCGCGGATCGCCGCCGACCCTCAGGGTGCCGGGACGGTCATCGCTGCCTTGCGGTGGATCGTGGATCAGGTGAAGGCGGTCGGCACGCGCTCCCGCTCGAGCGGATAGGCGCCCCACATCCACTCGTGGTCGGCCGACCAAGGAAGCCGATCACCCCACTTCCGGCGGCGCCTCCAGGTGATGCCCCGTCTCGCGCTGGAACGCCGCCCCCACGCCTAAGCACAGAGCATCGTCGTAGGGCTTAGCCACGACCTGGGCGGCGACCGGCAGCCCCGTCCGGCCGAAGCCGGTCGGCAGCATCAGGGCCGGCAGGCCGGTATAGTCGAACAGCATGGTGTTGCGCGGCAGCACCGCCTGGAGCGGGTGGGCGGTGCCGTCCACGTCGACGGTGAGGGTGTCGAGCGCCGCCGCCTCGCCGCCGAGGCCCGGGGTCACCAGGACGTCGACCTGATCCAGGGCGCCCAGGACCTGGGCCAGCACCAGGGGCCGGCGGCGCAGGGCGCGCAGGTAATCGGTGGCGGCAAAGTGCCGGCCCTGGTCCATCCGGGCGCGGGTGCCGGGATCGAGGGCGTCGGCGCGGTCGAGGTCGGGCTCCTGCAAGGCGGCCAGTTCCGCCATCACGATCGTGTAGCCGTCCTGGTGCGCGGTCGCGACGGGCCCGAGGTCGACCGGCACGAGACGGGCGCCGCCGCGCTCCAGCACCGCGAGCATCGCCTCCCAGGCGGCCAGCACGCCTTCGTCCTGCATCGCGGTGAACCAGCCGTCCGGCACGCCGACCCGCAGGCCGGCGAGGCCCCGTCCCCGCGCGGCGTCGTAGCGGCCCGCGGCGTGAGGGTCGGCGCCGTCGGGACCGGCGATCCAGGGCATCACCCGGGCGAGGTCCTCGGCCGAGCGGGCCATCGGGCCGACATGGTCGAGGGTCCAGGACAGGGGCGCGACGCCGGTGCGCGGCACCAGCCCGCGGGTCGGCTTGAGGCCGGTGATGCCGCACCAGGCCGCCGGCACCCGGATCGAGCCGCCGGTGTCGGTGCCGAGGGCCAGCGGCAGCAGCCGGGCGGCGAGCGCCGCGCCGGAGCCGGTCGAGGAGCCGCCGGTCCAGCGCGCCCGGTTCCACGGGTTGCCGACCGCGCCGTAGCGCGGGTTGTGGGCCGAGCCGCAGGCGAACTCGGTGGTGGCGAGCATGGCGAAGGGGATCGCGCCCGCCGCCCGCAGGCGCGCCACCACGGTCGCGTCGGTCTCCGCCACCCGGGCGCCGGTGAGGCGCGAGCCGCAGGTCACCGGGGCGCCGGCGCAGTCGATGATGTCCTTGATGCCGAACGGCACCCCTTCGAGCGGCCGCGCCTGCCCGGCGCGGATCCGGCGGGCGCTCTCCGCGGCGGCCGCCTCCGCCCCCGGCACCGGGGCCAGCAGCGCGTCGCGGCCGGACGGGTGGCGGGCGACGCGCTCGCGGAGGGCGGCGAGGAGCGCCACCGGGTCGGTCGTCCCCGCCGCGAAGGCGGCCTGGAGGGCGCCGATCCCGAGGGCGTGCAGCGGGCCGTCCTGCACCGGCGGCAGGGGCGGTGCGGCTGGCGCCGCCTCCCCCGTCGCCGCCGCGGCCGACCGCAGGCGCTGCTCGGCCTCTCCCGGCTCGGGAGCGTCGCGCTCCCAAGCCGAGGGCAGGTCCCGGGCCGGGGCGCTCTCCGCGACCGTGCCGGCCAGGATGGTGCGGGCGATGAGCACGTCGGAGATGCTCACGCGGCGATCTCCCGGCGGGCTTCCCGGCAGGCCATCAGCGGCTGGATCCGGGTGCCGAAGGCGTCGAGCCCGGCCAGGAAGTCGTCGAAGGTCAGCATGATCCCCTTCACGCCGGGCACCGCGGCCGCCTCGTCGAGCATCCGCGCCACCTTGGCGTAGGAGCCGACGAGCGTGCCCATGTTGAAGTTCACCGCCCCCTCGGGCAGGTTCATCCAGGTCGCGGTCGAGTCGGCCGAGGCGTTCTTGTCCTGCGTGCTCTGGTCGAGCATCCAGGCGAGCGCCGCGACGTCGGCGCCCTGGCGGTAGGCCAGCCAGCGCGCCTCCGCCGCCGCGTCGGTCTCGTCGGCGATCACCATCATCAGCACGTAGGAGCCGACGTCGCGCCCGGTCTTCGCCGTCGCCTCGATCAGTCGGGCGCAGGTCGGCGCGCAGGCTGTCGGCGTGTTGAGGCCGGTGCCGAGGACGAAGTTGTAGTCGGCGTAAGTCGCGGCGAACTCCATGCCGCGCCCGCTCTGGCCGGCGGCGACGATCGGGATCGGGCCGGAGGGCGCGGGCTTCATCATGCAGCCCTCCATCCGGAAATGCTCGCCCTGGAAGTCGGAGGCTCCGGTCTCCCACAATTCCTTCATCACCTGGACGTACTCGGTCGAGTAGTCGTAGCGGTAGCCGAAGTAGTCGTCGCCGGGCCACAGACCCATCTGCGCGTATTCCGCCTTCTGCCAGCCGGAGACGATGTTCACCCCGAAGCGGCCGGGGGCGATCGAGTCGATCGTGGTCGCCATCCGGGCGACGAGGGCCGGCGGCAGGGTCAGCACCGCGGTCGAGGCGAAGAGCTTGATCCGCTCCGTCACCGCCGCAAGGCCGGACATCAGCGTGAAGGATTCGAGGTTGTAGTCCCAGAACTCGGTCTTGCCGCCGAAACCGTGCAGCTTGATCATCGAGAGGGCAAAATCGAGCCCGTAGCCTTCCGCCTTCTGCACGATCGCCTTGTTGAGGGCGAAGCTCGGCTTATATTGCGGGGCCGCCTCCGAGATCAGCCAGCCGTTGTTGCCGATCGGGATGAACACGCCGACATCCATGCTTGAAGCTCCGGGTTCCGGTGGGCGGCTGGTGCCGCCCGGGGGAGCCGTTGCAGGATCGGGGCCGAGTGGATGCCGATCCTGCAATTTTCCCGAACCGTTGCGGATCGCGCGGCAATCCACGACATTCGGTCCCGACGCTTCGGGATCACATCATGGCGCTGTTCATCGTTCAGATCGCTTACGACGCCGACGCCGAAGTTTGGTACGTCGACAAGAGCGACGTTGCAGGCTTGAGGGCCGAAGCCCCGACATCCGATGCCTTGATCGCCCGTATCCCAACGATGGCGGCAGAGCTTCTGGAAGAAAACGAGCCTGGGTTGGGTGAGGTCGCGATCGAGATCATCGCGCACATGCATGCCCGCATTTCGATCCCTGCGGCCGCATGAACGACTATACCAAGGCGGTCAAAGCGCTCTTGCTCGCCGCCGGCTGCGCGTTCAAGCGTCAGGGTCGAGGGGATCACGAGATCTGGTTCAGCCCTCTCACGAAACGCGCCTTCACGGTCGATGCTGCGATCAAGTCCCGACACACCGCCAACGGCACCCTGAAGGATGCCGGACTGCCGAAGGCATTCTTATGGAGGTCACCGCCGCCGTGCCGTCAGCACTGAGGCCCCCAGCACCGCGACGCTCACCGCCCCGATCAGCAAGGTCGAGATCGCGTTGATCTCCGGGGTCACGCCGAGGCGGACCTGGCTGTAGAGGCGCATCGGCAGGGTGGTGGCGCCGGGGCCCGAGACGAAGCTCGCGATCACGAGGTCGTCCATCGACAGGGTGAAGGCCAGGAGGAAGCCGGCGATGACGGCCGGCGCGATCAGCGGCAGGGTCACGGTGCGGAACACCGTCACGGGGGTGGCGCCGAGATCGGCGGCGGCTTCCAGCAACGCGCGGTCGAGGTTGCGCAGGCGGGCCTGCACCACGACAGTGACGAAGCACAGCGTGAAGGTCGCGTGCGCGACCACGATGGTCCAGAAGCCGCGGGGGATGCCGAGGCCCACGAACAGCAGCAGCAGCGACAGGCCGGTGATCACCTCCGGCATCACCATCGGGGCGTAGACGAGCCCGGTGAGGAGCAGCCGGCCGGGGAAGCGCCGGCGCCCGTCGAGGGCCAGCGCCGCCAGCGTGCCCAGCACCGTCGCGAGGCCGGCCGACGCGAAGGCGACCTTGAGGGTGACGAGGGCCGCCTCGACGAGGGGGCCGTTCTCGAGGAGGCCGGCGTACCAGCGGGTCGAGAACCCGGCCCAGACCGTGACCAGCCGCGAGGCGTTGAACGAGTAGACGACGAGGAGCAGGATCGGCCCGTACAGGAAGGCCATCCCTAAGCCCAGCGCGGCCCAGGCGAGTGGGTGGGCGCGGCTCATCGACGGGCGCTCATCTATGGTCGCACATCTAAGGTCGCTCCAGGCGACGGGCCTCGGCCTCGCGGAAGAGCACCACCGGGCCGGCCACGATCACCAGCAGCACCACCGCCACCGCCGAGGCGAGCGGCCAGTCGCGGTTGGAGAAGAACTCGCTCCACAGCACGCGCCCGAGCATCAGGGTGTCAGGGCCGCCGAGCAGGTCCGGAATGATGAACTCGCCGGTGATCGGGATGAAGCACAGCAGGGCGCCTGCGACGAGGCCGGGCAGCGACAGGGGCAGGGTCACGGTGCGGAAGGCGGTGAGCCGGCTCGCCCCGAGGTCGCGGGCGGCCTCGACGAGGCCCCGGTCGAGGCGCTCCAGCACCGCGTAGAGCGGCAGCACCATGAACGGCAGGTAGGCGTAGACCACCCCGATCATCACCGCCGCCGGGGTGTTGAGGATCTCGACCGGCTTATGCGTCAGCCCTAGGGCCAGGAGCGCCTGGTTGAGGAGCCCGTCGCCCTTCAGGATCGCGATCCAGGCGTAGACCCGGATCAGGAAGCTCGTCCAGAACGGGATCACCATCAGGGCGACGAGGAGCGGCTGCCACCGGCGCGGCGCCCGGGCCATCGCGTAGGCGATCGGGTATCCGACGAGGATCAGGAGCAGGGTGGCGCCGAGGGCGACCGCGAGCGAGGTCAGGCCGGCCTCGAGGTAGAGCGGGTCGGCGACGAGCGTGCGGTAGTTCTCGAAGTCGAGGGCCGCGAGCACGTCGGCCCAGCCGGCCAGCCCCGCGTCCCAGTCGAGCACCGGCGTGTAGGGCGGCAGCGCCGTCGCCGGGTCGGACAGGCTGATCTTCAGCACGACGAGGAACGGCAGGCCGAAGAAGGCGACGAGCCAGAGGAGCGGCACGGCCGGAAGGCCGAGCCGCCGCAGGGTCCCGCGCCGGCTCATGCGGGCTCCGCCGCCAGCAGCGAGGCCGCCTCGGGCGCGAAGGCGAGGCGCACCGGGGCGCCGACCCCCGGGCCCGCGCCGGGGGGACCGGCGGCACGCAGCACCCGCCCGTCCGCCATCCCGACCCGGTAGAGGATTTTGTCGCCCAGGTAGGTCGCGTCGAGGAGCGTGCCCGGCAGGCCCTCCTCCCCGCCGAGCCTCAAGCGCTCGGGCCGCAGGGCCAGCAGGCCCGGCGCTCCCGCCGCACCGGCGCCGTGGTGGTCGAAGGCCGTCAGGGCACCGAGCGGCGTGTCGAGGCCGCGCAAGCGCCCGGCCCCGCCCTCCCCGAGCCGGCCCTCGATCAGGTTCACGTCGCCCAGCAGCCCCGCGACGTAGCGGGTGGCCGGGCGCTCGTAGAGCTCCGCCGCCGGCCCGACCTGGACCAGCCGGCCGGCCGCCATCACGCCGATGCGGTCGGCGAGCACCATCGCCTCGGCGGGGTCGTGGGTGACGACGACGAAGGTGGTGCCGAGGCGGCGCTGCAGCGCCCGCAGCTCGCCCTGCGTCTCCTCCCGCAAGGAGCGGTCGAGGGCGCCCAGGGGTTCGTCGAGGAGCAGCACCCGCGGCCGCTTGGCGAGGGCCCGGGCGAGCGCCACCCGCTGGCGCTGGCCGCCGGAGAGCTGGTCGGGCCGGCGGGTGCCCAGGGGCTCGAGCTGCACCAGGCGCAGCATCTCGGCGACCCGGGCGGCGATCTCAGGTTTGGCCAAGCGCTCCCGCTCCAGGCCGTAGGCGACGTTCCGCGCCACGGTCCGGTGTGGGAACAGGGCGTAGGACTGGAACATCATGTTGACCGGCCGGCGGTGCGGGGCTGCGCCGGCGAGGTCCTGCCCGTCGAGGAGGATGCGGCCGGCGCTCGGGTCCTCGAAGCCGGCGGTCATCCGCAGGAGCGTGGACTTGCCGCAGCCGGACGGGCCGAGCAGGCAGAAGACGATGCCGGGCTCGAGGTCGAGGCTGACGCCGTCGACGGCGAGATGGTCGCCGAAGCGCTTCGACACCGCCTCGAAGCGGAGGCGGCCGGTGGCGGGCGGGGTCGCGGAGGGAGCAGGCGTCGTCACGTCGTCCGGGCGGCGTGGGCAGGAGGCCGACATCTACCGCGGGAAGGCCCCGCGCGGGAAGAGCCCGCGCAAGAAGGCCCTGTGCGGGAAGAGCCCGCGCAAGAAGGCCCTGTGCGGGAAGAGCCCGCGCGACCTGACCCCGACGCGTCCACGCCGCCCATCGGACCTAGAAGCGGGCCCGATGCTCGGAAAGAAACGCAACAATCTCGAAGGCAAGCGCTGCCGTTAGTTTTATCAGACCAAAGGGGGTGATCCAGCGGCTTGCAAGTTGTGGGACATGGCGTGTACTGATAACGGCGACACGCGTTGATCCCGTCCGTTGCGTCCCGTGCCCCGGACGGTATCCGCACCTCCTCCCGAGACGTGTCGCAGACTTGGCGTCTTTCCCCTCCCGGGGGAAGGCGCTTTTCTCTGCTGCGCCGGGCCGTGGTCCGACCGCTCAGGCGTCAGGTATCCGGCTCGGGGCCGTCGTGCCGGGGTCGGACGCCCGGCCCTCCGCCGATGCGCCGCGACGGCCCCGCCTTGACAAATCGGGGGCCTCGGTGTCGCTGCGGGCGCTTGTCCCGTGCGTCCCGAGCGCGCCCAGTGGGATGAAAACGCCCGATGAGATTTCACTTCGCCCGGTCGCGACTGGTGTCCCGCTACCTCGGTGGGCGACTGCTTCGAACCCCGCTGCCCGGATTCGACGAAGAGTATTACGTCCGCGTCAACATCCGGCTGCCGCTCGAGTCGATGACGCCCCTGGAGCACTACCTCCGCCACGGCTGGCGGGAGGGCCGCGATCCGAGCGCCGGCTTCAGCACCCGCGGCTACCTCGCGGCGAACCCGGACGTGGCGGCCTCGGGCGTCAACCCGCTGCTGCATTTCCTGGAGCACGGCCTGAGCGAGGGCCGCACCGGGTGGCAGAAGCCCGGTGCGTGGTCGGGATCGCCTCAGGCGGGCGTGACCGCACCGGCCGTGGCTGCGCGACCGGCGGCGCGGGCCGAGGGCGGCGAGGCCGGTCCGCCGGAGGGGCGCTGACCGCCGCTCACGGGCCGCTCAGCCACGTCCTGATCGCGCTGAGAACGCCGTCCCGGCGGCGCGGCTGGAGCCGGCGCAGATTGTGCAGCGACGGAACCATCAGGTCCTCGCCGACGGCCCGGATGACGTAGATGTCGTGAAGGTCGATACCGGGAGAGCGGAAGCCCTCCAGGTGCAGGGAGTATTCCCGGATGACCTTGCTCACGAAATCGATCATCGTTGCGCAATTGCCGTACTCGTCCCCGCTGATGTCCTTCTGCTCGCTCGAGGAGACGAACGAGAAGCTGTCCTCGTCGAGCGGGGGGCGGTCCATCTTGGGCCAGATCATCGCGCCGTGTGCCGAGAAGACGAGGAGGCCGCCCGGAGCGAGGTGCGTGCTGAGCCGGTACAGCCACGGGCCCCAGGTGGCCTTCGGGAGGTGGGTGAAGAACGAGAGGGCGAAGATCACGTCGTACCGGTCCGGGAGCGAGAACGCCTCCGGCTGCGCCGTCGACAGGTGCGCCGGGATGCCGAGGTCGTTTAGGAAGGCGACCGCGTCCGGGTGAATGTCGCAGGCCGAGATGCCGGCCTCGGGAAACATCTTCGCGAGGTGACGCGAGACCCGACCGTAGCCGGACGCGAAGTCGAGGAGCGAGAAGTCCGGTCGCGCCGGACGATGCTGCTCCAGGAGGTCGCGCAGGACCTCCGCATGCGTCCGCCCGCCCTCGAGATAGGCGTAGACCGCGCCGGCCTTGTCCGTGTCGGGCAGCGCATCGTAGGCGTACCAATAAATATAATCGTGATCGTGAATGTCGCCCCGAACGCCGTAATCTTCTGCCAGCCTTCTCGCCAATGAAAGATTGTCTTGACTGATGGTTCGATTGTTCGTCGACAAGATTTCACGCTGCCCTGCAAGATCGGCAATCGAGCATCAGGCACCCATCTTGTCAACATCGGGTCCGCCCGCAGCGACGCCGCCAAGAAGGCTCGCCTCGCGAGCGGCCGGCCTTCAGTGGGCGTCGGCCCCCGCCCCGCCCGGGCGCGGCCGGCGGATCATCGGCGTGGCGCAGGCCATCAGCACGAACAGCGCCGTCAGGATCAGGAACACGTCGGAGAAGCTCATCAGCAGCCCCTGCATCCGCACGGTGTTCATCATCGCCTTCAGGGCCATGGCGTCGGGGTTGCCGGCGAGTCCCGCGAAGCCCTTCGCCATGCTGTCGAGGCGCTCCAGCACCATCGGGTTGGTCCAGGTGAAGCGCTCGTGCAGGCGGGCGAGGTGCAGGTCCCAGCGGTCGTTGAGTGCGGTGTTGATCAGCGCCAGCCCCACCGCCCCGCCGAGGTTGCGGGTGAGGTTGTAGAGGCCGGACGCGTTCTTCATCCGGGCCGGCGGCAGGGTGCCCAGCGCGATGTTGTTGATCGGGATCATGCACAGCATCAGCGAGCAGCCGCGCAGCACCTGAGGCAGCAGCAGCTCGTAGAAGTCCCAGTCCTTGGTGATGCCGGTGACGATCCAGGTGCCGGCGGCAAACCCTGAGAACCCGATCGCCATCATGATCCGCGGGTCGACCTTGGCCGAGAGGCGCCCGGCGATCGGGGCGGTGGCGAACATGCACAGGCCTGAGACGAACATCGTCTCGCCGATCTGCAGCGCCGAGTAGCCGCGCACCCGGCCGAGATAGACGGGATAGAGGTAGGTCAGGCCGTAGAGGCCGATGCCCATGACGAAGCTGAACAGGCAGCCGCCGGCGAAGTTGCGGTCGGAGAAGGCGCGCAGGTCGACGATCGGCTGCTCGGCGGTGAGCGCCCGCCAGAAGAACCCGACGCAGGCGACCCCGCAGACGATGGCGGCAAGGAAGATCGCCTCCTCCTGGAACCAGTCGTGGGTCGGGCCCTCCTCCAGCACGTATTCGAGGCAGCCGAGGAACGCCGCCATCAGGCCGAGGCCGGCCCAGTCGAAGCGCTTGAGCAGGTCGAGGTTCGGCTTGTCGAAATCGACCAGCAGGTAGGTCGAGACCGTGACGAAGATGCCCGGCACGATGTTGACGAGGAAGAGCCAGTGCCAGTTGAACAGGTCGGTGAGGTAGCCGCCGACCGTCGGGCCGATGGTGGGGGCGAGCGTCGCCACGAGGCCGATCATCGGCGAGACGATGCTGCGCTTCGAGGGCGGGAAGATCGTGAAGGCCGAGGCGAACACCGTCGGGATCATGCCGCCGCCGATGAAGCCTTGGGCGGCGCGCCAGACGATCATCTCGCCGATCGTCGACGAGGTGGCGCACATCAGGCTCATCAGGGTGAAACCGCCGGCCGAGATCACGAACATCCAGCGGGTCGAGAGCACCCGCGACAGGGTGCCGGAGAGCGGGATCGAGATCACCTCGGCGATGAGGTAGCTCGTCTGCACCCACGGGATCTCGTCGGCCGAGGCCGAGAGGCCGGCCTGGATCTCGGCGAGCGAGGCCGAGACGATCTGGATGTCCAGGATCGCCATGAACATCCCGAACACCATGCAGACGAACGCCACCATGCGGCGGCGGTCGATCGGTGCATCGGCGGGCGCGAGGGTCGCGGCCATGTCGGAGAGCCTGCGTGAGGGAGGAATTTGTCGAGTGTGCGGAGGTGCTTCCACCGCACAGGGTCATCCCAGGGCCGCGAAGCGGAGCCCGGGATCCAGAGCCGCAGGGGGTGCAGTAACGAGCGGAAAGCGGCTCGCCTCATCCTGCACTTCCAGAGTTTCTGGATTCCGGGCTCTCGCCTGCGGCGAGCCCCGGGATGACCAGGACGGTGTCAGGTCCCGGGAGTGCACCCGGAGACGATCCGCGTGGGCCTCAGCGGCCCGCGGTGCGCAGCGATGCCGCCGGCTTGGCCTCGGACACCGCCTGGTGCGGGTCGATCGGGGCCGGCGGCTGAGACTCGTCGAGGCCGCGCGTGTCGACCCGCACCACCACCGACAGGCCCGGCCGCAGCAGGCCCTCGCGGGCGACCGCCTCCGGCACCCGCACCCGCACCGGCAGGCGCTGGACGATCTTGGTGAAGTTGCCGGTGGCGTTGTCCGGCGGCAGCAGGCTGAACACCGAGCCGGAGGCCGGCGACAGGCTCTCGACCGTGCCGAGGATGTCGCGGTCGGGCCAGGCGTCGACCCGGATGTGGACCGGCTGGCCGACCCGCACGCGGCCGAGCTGGGTCTCCTTGAAGTTGGCGTCGACCCGGGCGCTCTGCAGCGGCACGAGCGCGGCGATGCGCGAGCCCGGCGCGACGTAGGCGCCCGCCTCCACCGCCTTGTTGCCGACCACCCCGTCGAAGGGGGCGCGCAGCACCGTGAAGGAGAGGTCGCGCTTCGCCCGGTCGACGGCGGTGCGCAGCTCGGCGGCCAGGTTCTCGGCCTCCTTCGTCTGCGCCTCCAGCACCGCCACGTTGGCCTGGAGCGCGATCAGGTTGGCCTCGGCGCCCTTCACGGTGGCGTCCGAGCGGTCGCGGTCGGCCCGGGACTGTTCGAGGCGCGACTTGGCGGCGAACTCGGACTGCGCGAGCTGCATCTGGCGCTGGTAGTCGGCGGCCGCCCGCACCTGGTCGGCCTTGGCGGCGTCGATCTGGGCCTGGCCCTGGAGCACCTGGGCCCGCGCCGCCTCCGCCTGCCGGGCGATGCGCGCGATGGTGCTGCCTTGCGTCGCCAGCTTGTCCTCGGCGGCCTTCAGCGCCAGGCGGTAGTCGCCGTCCTCGATCCGGGCGATGACGTCGCCGGCCTTGACCGCCTGGCCGTTCACCACCGGCACCGCCTCGAGGTAGCCTGAGACCTTGGCGGCCAGCGTCGAGATGTCGGCTTGGACGTAGGCGTCGTCGGTCGAGACGAAGAAGCGGCCGGTCGTCCACCACTCGTGGCCGGCGTAAGCGCCGTAGCCGCCACCGCCGAGGAGCAGCGCGACCAGGACCAGGCGGCGCAGCGGCCGCTTGCGCCGGGCGGACGGGGGGGCTTGTGGGACGGCCTGGCCGGCGGGCGGCGCGGCCTCGGTCTTCCCGCTCGGAGGCGCGGCCTTCCCGTCCACATCGCCGGCGGGCCGGCCCTGCGCGTAATCGTCTCGGAACGCCATCGTCTTCCACCCGTCGCCCGCCGCCCCCGTGCGAATCGGTTGACGGCTCTCGAACGGCCGCGATAGTACGTTGACCGAACCGTTCGGTCAATCGGCGGGCGCGCTGCCGAGCGTGGTTGACCGCGGCCGCCCCGCCCCCACAATGGCTCCCGACCAAGATGATCCGGCCATGAGTGACGCCTCCCTCAGCTCCCCGCCCGCCGATACCGAGAAGCGCCGCCAGATCCTGGACGGGGCCCGCGAGGTGTTTCTCGCCAGCGGCTTCGACGGCGCCAGCATGGGGGCGATCGCCAAGGCGGCGGGGGTCTCGAAGGGCACGCTCTACGTCTACTTCGAGAGCAAGGAGGCCCTGTTCGAGGCCCTGACGGTCGAGGAGAAGCGGACGCTGGCGGAGAACATCTGCCGCCTCGACCACGACGACCCGGACGTGGCCGCCGTGCTGCGCCGCCTCGGCACCAGCCTGATCGAGGCGATGGTGCGGCCCGACCACGTCGCCTCGGTGCGGATGGTGATCGGCGCGGCGGAGAAATTCCCGCGCTTCGGCCGGGCCTTCTACGAGGCCGGGCCGCTCCTCGGCCGGGCTCGCTTGCGCGCCTATCTCGACGCCCAGGTCGCCGCCGGGCGCCTGCGCCGGATGGACAGCGATCTCGCCGCCCGCCACTTCTTCGACCTCTGCGCCGCCACGACGATGCGCCGGCTGCTCTTCGGGGTCGGCGATCCGCCGACCGAGGCCGAGACGACCTACTGGGTCGCCGAGGCCGTGCGGGTGTTCCTGGCGGCCTACGGGCCGGAGGGGCGGTAGCACCGCTCCGCGTGCCAGGCGGCGAGGAGCGCCGCTTCCTCGGCGGCCGTGAGGCCCGTGACCGGACCCTGCGCGGTGTCCAGCCAGCGCAGGGTGTCGCGGACGGTGTCCGCCAGCGGCCGCACCCTGAGCCCCGCCGCGAGCGTCGCCGACACGTCGCGCGAGGCGTCCCCGATCGCGTCCGGCAGCGGGAGCGGCAGGGAGCGCGGGCCGGATTCCCGCGCGACGCCGTGCCGGTCGAGGAAATCCGGATCGACCCAGGTGGTGGTGCAGGATGACCCGAGTGCGTCCGCACAGCGGTCGAGGAAGGCGCGGCGCGTGCAGGCCGGTCCGACCGCGTCGAACGGCCCGCTGAGGCGGTCTCGCGCCGCGCGGACGATCCAGCCCGCGAGATCGCGCACGTCGATGAACTGGACCGGATCGTCGGGCTCGGCCGGCGCCAGCACCTCCCCGCCCCGCCTCATCCGCCTCACCCAGTAGCCGAACCGCCCGGTCGGGTCGCCGGGACCGACGATCAGCCCGGCCCGGCAGATCAGGGCATGGGCGCTGAAGGCCCGCTCGCAGGCGACCTTGGCGGCGCCGTAGGTCCCGGGCCCGCTGTGCTCGACCTCGTCACCCACCGGCGCCAGGAGCGGCGCGGCGTCGGCCCGCTGTCCGCTCGTCACCGTGTCGGCGTAGACGCTCGTCGTCGACACGAAGGTCCAGTGCCCAACGCGGCCGCCGAGTACCGCCAGCGACCGCCGGACCTGGCCCGGATGGCGCGACACGTCGATCGCCGCGTCGAACCTCTCCTGGCCGAGCGCCACGAGCCCGTCCGGCCGGTCGCGGTCGATCGCGACGAACCGGGTGCCTGGCGGCGCGGAGCCTGAGATGCCCCGTGCGGCGCAGGTCACGGCGTTGCCGAGCCCGGCGGCGTGCTCCGCGATGGCGCGGCCCAGGAACTGCGTGCCGCCGAGCACCAGCAGACGCATGTCTCGCTCCATCGATGAAACGGCGCAGTCCGCAATTATCCCGGCAGGTGTCGGTGGGGAAAGATCGGCACAGGGCGCGCCTCGTAGCAAGGTGTCATCATCGATGCCTTGCGTCATCGATGCGCCCTGCGGGACGCGGGCTGGCGCCGCCACTCATCCGAAGCGCCTGCTCGCGGACGATGCGCTCTCCGGACGATCACTTCCGGAAGACGTATCACCGGCCCGCGCGGAGAAGCTTCGCACGCCGGAGCGAGGTCGAAATCCGCATGGCGAAAGCGACCTCGCAGAGGTCGCCCGAGGCAATCAATCGGATTTCTTCATCTCGATTGCGGCGGCTCCCGGCTCGACACCGCGGCTGGACCGTTCGCCGGTGCATGGGTCTCCGCAGGAGGACTTACCCGTCCTCCCGCAGCGCCTCCGCCACCCGGGCCTCGAGGATGTCGGGCCGGCGGATGACCAGGGCGCCGCGGGTGCGGTCGACCAGGCCTTCCTGGGCCATCACGGTGAATTCCCGGGTCACCTGCTCGCGGCGGCAGCCGATGCGGGCGGCGAGCACGTGGTGGTAGGGCGGCGGGCTCACCGCGCGCTCGCCGTCGGTGCCGGGCCGGGGCGACGACAGGCGCAGGAGCTCGGCGTAGAGGCGGTGGCGCAGGTCGAGGACCGCGTGCTCCATCAGCCGGGCGTTGAGCATCCGCACCCGCTTGGCCAGCAGCCGCAGCAGCCGGTCGGCGATCGGCGGCGCGGCGAACACGATCTCGCGAAAGACCGGGGCCGGCACCACGCAGAGCTCGCCGCGGGTGAGCGCCGTGACGTTGGCCGAGCGGCTGACCCCGTCGATGGCGGCGAGTTCGCCGAAGAACTCGCCGGCCCGCATCTCGCCGAGGATCACCTCCTTGCCCGACTGCGTCCGGTTGAGGATGCGCACCTCGCCGGAGGCGAGCAGGTAGACGTCGGTCGAGGCGTCGTCGAAGTCGACCAGGATCTCGTTGGCATCGAACCGGCGCCAGATGCAGCGCGACTCGTACGGGGTCAGGTCGATGCCCGCTTCCTTGAAGAACGGAGAAACTGCGAGCCGACCCATGACGCTGCCCTCGAACCCCGCGAACCGTGGCGGTCCCGCCCGCGTTCTTAGCCCGCCGCGGCCCCGCTCGCCAGGGCATGAGCCGCCTCCATCGGAGTCATGTGCCGGTCGGGCAGGAGTTTTTCCCGGGTTTACGCCTTCACGACGGCCGCGACTGTTAGTCCATGGCGGGCCATGACGTTGCGGGTGTCGACGATGAGCCGGGCATGAGCCGCCACCAGGGCATAGTCGACGCCGTCGTGGTCGGTGGCGATCAGCACCGCGTCGACGCCGCGCAGGGTCTCGGGCGTCAGGGCCTGCGAGCGCCGCCCGGCGAGTTCCGGGTGCTCGCGGGTTGAGGGCAGCACCGGCACCAGGGGGTCGTGGTAGAGGGTGGTGGCCCCCCGCGCCTCGATCAGCCGGATCAGCTTCAGGGCCGGGCTCTCGCGGGTGTCCTCGACGTTGCGCTTGTAGGCCAGCCCCAGCACCAGCACGCGGGCGCCCGAGAAGGCGCGGCCGGTGCGGTCGACGGCGGCCGCCAGGCGCTCGACCACGTGGTAGGGCATCCGCGTGTTGACCTCGCCGGCGAGCTCGACGAAGCGGGCCGGCACGTCGAATTCCCGCGCCTTCCAGGCGAGGTAGAACGGGTCGATCGGGATGCAGTGGCCCCCGAGTCCCGGCCCGGGCTGGAACGGCATGTAGCCGAAGGGCTTGGTGGCGGCCGCCTGGATCACCTCCCACACGTCGATGCCCATGGCGTCGTAGACGAGCTTCAGCTCGTTCACGAGGGCGATGTTGACCGAGCGGAAGATGTTCTCGGTGAGCTTCACCGCCTCGGCGGCCGCGGCGGAGGAGACCGGCACGGTGCGCACCGTGAGGGCGCCGTAGAGCGCCTCGGCGAGCTGCCGCGAGGCCGGGTCGTCGGCGCCCACCACCTTCGGGATCCGGGCGGTGTCGAACTGATCGTTGCCCGGGTCCTCGCGCTCCGGCGAGTAGGCGAGGAAGAACGCCTCCCCGGCCCGCAGGCCCCCGGCCTCGAGGATCGGCCGCATCACCTCGGCGGTGGTGCCCGGATAGGTGGTCGATTCGAGCACCACGAGCTGGCCCGGGCGCAGGGCGGCCGCGATGGCGCGGGCGGTCGCCTCGACGTAGGACAGGTCGGGCTCGCGGTGGCGGGTGAGCGGCGTCGGCACGCAGATCAGCACCGCGTCGGGCTCCGACAGGCGCCCCATGTCGCCGGTGGCCTGGAAGGTGCCCGCCGCCAGCGCCGGGCCCAGGGCCTCGCCCGGGATGTGGTGGAACGCCCCCTCGCCCTGGTTCAAGGCCGCGACCCGGCCCGGGTCGATGTCGAAGCCGAGCACCGGGAAGCCGGCCCGCAGCGCCGCGAGCGCCAGCGGCAGTCCGACATAGCCGAGGCCGACGATGCCGATCAGCGCCCGGCGCTCGTGGAGGAGCGTGCCCAGGATCTCGGAGGTGGACGTCATCGCGGATCCGGGCTCGGCTGTCATGGCCCCCGCTTAACGGGCCGCGGCGGCGCCCTGTCAACTCGCCGCCCTCTCGCGCATCCCCGCCGCCCCGGTGCCGCGAGACGATGCGGCCGCCCGCTTCCCCTTGCCTCGCACGCCGCCCGCCCCCACAACGCCGCCATGCTCCGCGTGAACGACCTCACCTACCGGATCGGCGACCGCCTGATCCTCGACCAAGCCGGCTTCGCCCTGCCCGAGCGGGCGCGGGTCGGGATCGTCGGGCGCAACGGCGCCGGCAAGACCACCCTGTTCCGCATCATTCAGGGCGAGATCCCGACCGAGGGCGGCACGATCGGGCTGCCGAAGGGCACGCGGATCGGCGGCGTCGCCCAGGAAGCGCCGGCCGGCCCCGAGACCCTGCACGCTGTGGTGCTCGCCGCCGACACCGAGCGCACGCGGCTGATGCAGGAGGCCGAGACCGCCGACGGGTTGCGCCGGGCCGAGATCGAGACGCGGCTGGTCGACATCGACGCCCACTCGGCCCCGGCCCGGGCCGCCGCGATCCTGCACGGCCTCGGCTTCGACGCGGAGGCGCAAGCGCGACCCTGCTCCGACTTCTCCGGCGGCTGGCGCATGCGGGTGGCGCTCGCCGCGGTGCTCTTCTCCGAGCCGGACCTGCTGCTCCTCGACGAGCCGACCAACTACCTCGACATCGAGGGCACGCTCTGGCTCTACGACTACCTCGAGCGCTATCCCCGCACCGCGCTGATCATCAGCCACGACCGCGACCTCCTCGACACCTCGGTCGACCACATCCTCCACCTCGACCGCGGCAAGCTCACGCTCTACCGCGGCGGCTACACCGCGTTCGCCCGCCAGCTCGCCGAGAAGCGTACCCTCCAGGCCAAGGCCCGGGTGAAGCAGGAGGCCGAGCGCGCCCACCTCCAGAGCTTCGTCGACCGCTTCAAGGCCAAGGCGACCAAGGCCCGCCAGGCGCAGTCGCGGATGAAGCGCCTCGCCAAGATGGAGCCGATCGCGGCGCTCATCGAGGACGACGTGCCGGTGATCCACCTGCCGAGCCCGGAGCGCGCCCTCTCCCCGCCGCTCGTCGCGATGGAGCGGGTCCAGGCCGGCTATCCCGACCGCACGGTGCTCACGGGCCTCAACCTGACGCTCGCCCCCGACGACCGGGTGGCCCTGCTGGGTGCCAACGGCAACGGCAAGTCGACCTTCTGCAAGCTCATCGGCGGGCGGCTCGAGCCCCTGTCCGGCGAGGTGCGGCGCTGGGGCAAGATGAACGTCGCCTACTTCGCCCAGCACCAGCTCGACGAACTCAGGCCCGCCGAGAGCGCCTACGCCCATGTCCGCGACCTGATGCCGGACGTGCCCGAGGCGAAGGCCCGGGCGGCGGCGGCCCGCCTCGGATTCCCCGGCCACAAGGCCGACACCCCGGTCTCGCAGCTCTCCGGCGGCGAGAAGGCGCGGCTCCTGATGGGGCTCGCGGCCTTCCACGGCCCCCACCTGCTGATCCTCGACGAGCCGACCAACCATCTCGACATCGAGAGCCGCCAGGCCCTCGTCGAGGCGATCAACGACTACGAGGGCGCGGTGATCCTGGTGAGCCACGACCGCTTCCTGGTCGAGGCCTGCGCCGACCGGCTCTGGCTCGTGCGCAACGGCACCGTGAAGCCCTTCGACGGCGACATGGACGATTACCGCCGCCTCGTGCTCGCCGGCCCGGAGACCGAGGCGAGCAAGAGCCAGGAGCCCGCCGGCGGCATGAAGGCGGTGGAGCGCCGCTCCAACGCCGAGCGCCGGGCGGCGCTGGCGCCGTTGCGCCGCAAGCTCGAGGCGGTGGAGGCGCGCATGGCGAAGCTCTCGGCCGCCATCGCCAAGATCGACGCCGCGCTCGCCGACGGCACCGCCTTCCGCACCGACGCGACCAAGGCCGGCGAGCTCGCCCGCATGCGCGCGGAAGCCGCGGCGGCGCTCGGGAGCGCCGAGGAGGAGTGGCTGATGGTGAGCGGGGAACTGGAGGCGGACGGGTGACGCGGACCGGGATCCCGCACGGGACCGACGGCTATGCCGCGCAGGCCGAGGCGCTGGTCTCACAATACGAGAGCATCGCCTTTTCGGACATCCACGCCGCGATCCTGCCGCTCCTGCCCGCGCCGCCGGCCCATGTCCTCGATGTCGGCGCCGGGACCGGACGCGATGCGGCGGGCTTCGCGGCCCTCGGCTACCGCGTGACCGCCGTGGAGCCGACGGCCGAGCTGCGCCGGCACGCGGTCGCGCTGCATCGGTCGCCGCGGATCACGTGGCTCGACGACGGCCTGCCGGACCTGTCCGTGCTGGCCGGGAGCGGCGAGACCTTCGACGTCGTGATGCTCACGGCCGTGTGGATGCACCTCGACGCGGACGAGCGGCGGCGCGGCATGACGCGCATCGCCGCCCTGCTCCGGGCCGGCGGCCTGATGGCGCTCTCGCTGCGCCACGGTCCGGTGCCGCCCGGACGCCGGATGTTCGACGTCGAGGCGACCGAGACGATCGATCTCGCGCGGGCCGAGGGCCTGCGCTGCGTCCTCTGCCGGACCGACGGGGATGCCCAGCTCGGCCGTCCCGGCGTCACCTGGGACCGGATCGCCTTCGTCAGGGAAGGGGCTTCACGCGCCTGAGACGATCGCCTAGGGCGTGGGCCGATCCTTGTTTCCGGCCCGGGCTCCCATGACCACCCCCTCCTACGTCCTTTCCCTCTCCTGCACCAACGTCCCGGGGATCGTGGCCGGCGTGTCGGCCTACCTGTTCGAGGCCGGCTGCAACATCCTCGACGCGCAGCAATTCGACGACGTGGAGACCGGCCGCTTCTTCATGCGGATCGTGTTCAACCCCGTGCAAGGCGCGCCGGGGCGCGACGCGCTGGCCGAGGGCTTCACCGCCGTGGCGCAGCGCTTCGGCATGGACTGGTCGTTGCGCGACCGGGCCGAGCGGCGGCGCGTGATGCTGCTCGTCTCGCGCTTCGACCACTGCCTCAACGACCTGCTCTACCGCTGGCGCATCGGCGAGCTGCCGATGGAGGTCTGCGCCGTCGTGGCGAACTATCCCCGCGAGACCTACGGCGCCGCCGACCTCGCCGGGATGCCGTTCCATTACCTGCCGATCACCCCCGACACCAAGCCGCAGCAGGAGGCCGCCCTGTGGCGGCTGGTCGAGGAGACCGGCGCCGAGCTCGTGGTGCTCGCCCGCTACATGCAGATCCTGTCGGACGACCTCGCCCAGAAGCTCTCGGGGCGCTGCATCAACATCCATCACTCGTTCCTGCCCGGCTTCAAGGGCGCGCGCCCCTACCACCAGGCCCATGCCCGGGGCGTGAAGCTGATCGGCGCCACGTCGCACCTCGTCACCGGCGATCTCGACGAGGGGCCGATCATCGAGCAGGATGTCGAGCGCATCTCGCACCGCGACACCCCCGACGACCTCGTGCGCAAGGGCCGCGACATCGAGCGCCGGGTACTGGCCCGGGCCGTGCGCTACGTGCTCGAGGACCGGGTGATCGCCAACGGCCGCAAGACGGTGGTGTTCACGGATTGAGGCGGCCGGTGCCGACGGGCCGCCCCGCCGCATGACAGCACCGCTTGGCGGCACCGCTTGGCGGCGCCCCGTCAGGCGGGGTAAGCCCCGAGAGTTCTTCCCTGCGCGCGAACCGAAGGCCGCTCGCGCGACGACCCGGAGCTTCCCACGATGTCCGACCTCACCCTCGACGCCGCCTCGACCATCGTCGCGAGCGCCCTCAAGGCCGGACGCGCGCTCGGGCTCAAGCCCCTGGCCGTCGTGGTGCTGGACGCCCGCGGCGCCCTCAAGGCGGCCTCCGTCGAGGACGGCACCAGCCTGAAGCGGGCCGAGATCGCCACCGGCAAGGCCAGCGGCGCGCTGGCGCTCGGCATCGGCTCGCGGGCCATCGCCAAGCGGGCCGAGGAGCAGGCCTACTTCGTCGCCGCCGTCACCCACGTCGCGGGTCCGGCCGGCCTGATCCCGGTCCCGGGCGGCGTGCTGATCAAGCGCGACGGCAAGCTCGTCGGCGCGGTCGGCATCTCGGGCGACACCTCCGACAACGACGAGAAGGCAGCGGTCGCCGGCATCGAGGCCGCCGGGCTCCAGGCCGAGACCGGCGCCTGACCATCGTCATGCGGCGGCGCGACGTCCTCGCCGGCCTGGTGGGGGCGGCCGCGGGCGCGCCGGCCCCCGCCCGGGCCGCCGGCCCCGCGATCTACCGGCGGGGCAACGGCGCCGACCCCGAGACCCTCGATCCGCACAAGACCTCGACGGTAGCCGAGGCGACGATCCTGCTCGACCTCTACGAGGGCCTGAGCACCTACGGCCCCGACGGCGCCCTGGTGCCGGGCGCCGCCGCGGGCTGGACCACCTCGGCCGACGGCCTGACCTGGACCTTCGCCTTGCGCCCCGACGGACGCTGGTCGAACGGCGATCCCGTCGTGGCCGAAGACTTCGTCCACGGCTTCCGCCGCATGCTCGATCCGGCGACGGGGGCGAAGTACGCCAGCGTGCTGGCGCCGATCCGCAACGCCGAGGCGGTCAACCGCGGGGCGATGCCGGTCGGGGCCGTCGGCGTCGCCGCGCCCGACCCGCTCACCGTCGTCATCACCCTGGAGCAGCCGACCCCCTACTTCGTCGAGCTGATGACCCACCAGGCGAGCACGCCCGTGCACCGCCCCTCCCTCGCCCGCCACGGCGAGGCCTTCAGCCGGCCCGGCAACCTCGTGTCGAACGGCGCCTACCTCCTCAAGGATTTCTCCCCCAACGACCGCATCACCGCGGTCCGCAACCCGCATTACCGCGAGGCCGGCCGGGTCGCGATTCCCCAGGTCGAGTACATCCCGACCCCGGACCTCGCCGCCGCCGTGCGCCGCTTCGCCGCCGGCGAGATCGACTCCCTCGACGACCTGCCCGCCGACCAGGTGCGCGCCCTGAAGGGGCGCTTCGGCGAGAGGGTGGTGCTCAACCCGGCCCTCGGCGTCCTGGCGCTGATGGTCAACGTGAGGAAGCGCCCCCTCGACGACGTGCGGGTGCGCCGCGCCCTGTCGCTCGCCCTCGACCGCGAGTTCCTGGCCGAGGCGGTCTGGGGCGAGACGATGCTGCCGGCCTATTCCCTGACGCCGGCCGGGCTCGACAACGCGCTCCCGCCGCCCGTCATGCCGGGCCGGGACCTCTCGCCGCTGGAGCGCGAGGACGCGGCGATCGCGCTCCTGCGCGAGACCGGCTACGGCCCGGGAGGAAAGCCCCTCGCGGTCGAGCTGCGCTACAACATCACCGACAACAACCGGAACACCATGGTGGCGATCGCCGACATGTGGCGGCCGCTCAACGTCGCCACGTCCTTCGCCGCCACCGACGCCAAGACCCACTTCGCCTACCTGCGCGACGGCGGTCCCTTCGACCTCGCCCGGATGAGCTGGATCGCCGACTACGCCGACCCGCAGAATTTCCTGTTCCTGGTCGAGAGCGGCAATGACGGCTTCAACTCGGGCCGCTACGCCAACCCGGCCTACGACGCCCTGATGCGCGACGCCGCCCGGGAGACCGACCTCGCCGCGCGGGCCCGGATCCTCTACCGGGCCGAGGAGGTCTTCCTCGCCGACCTGCCCTGGATCCCCCTGCTGCACTACCGGCACAAGCACCTGATCGGGCCGCGCCTGCGCGGCTTCACGCCCAACCTGCGCGGCGTCTCGCCGACCCGCTGGCTGTCGCTCGCGCCCTGATCGCGCTCTGCCGCAGGGTTTCCGGCGTCGTCGCAAGTATGCCTCTGTTATTACCTCGCGTTCTCGCCTTGTTAAGGCCGTCGCACTAGGAATTGACCTTCAGGAAGGCATCGCGCCCGGGTGGTGCGCCCCGCGGGAGCGGATGCGTCTTCCCACGAACCTGACCGGCAGCGGAATGCCGAACGCCCGCCGGCCGACCCCGGCGCCGTACGCGCCACGGGCGGCCCGTCGCGACACGGCCGCACCAGGAGGAAAGACATCGCCATGACCTTGTCGATCCGGCACCAGCTGACCAGCGTCATCCTCGCCCTCGGCCTCATCCTGACGATGAGCTCCGGATGGGCCCTGCACGCATCGTGGCGCGCCTGGCACGCCTCCGGCGAGGTCGCCCGCCTCGCCGGCGTCGACGTGCTTCTGCTGCGCGCCCTCTCGAACCTGCGCTACGAGCGGGTCGGGACCGTCGCGCTCCTGGCCCTCGAAGGGCAGGCGGCCGAGGACAATCAGAAGGCCGTGTCCGCGAAGACCGCGGCGCTCGACGAACTGCTCCGCTCCGCCCTGCCCGAGCTCGTCGCCCTCCGGGAGGCCGGGCATCTCCAGGCCTCCGCCGTCGAGGCCCTGACGCAGGCGGCCGCGACCTGGCACGAGATCCGCCAGGCGGTGGCGGAGCAGATGCGCCGGCCGCTTCCCGGCCGCGACAAGGCCCTCGGCGGCCGCGTCTCCACGCAGGGGACCGCGTTCCTGGCGGCCATCGAGGCGCTGGCGACCGCGGTCGAGACGCAGATCCAGCGCAGCGACGCCGCGCTCGCCGACCTGATCGCCGCGCGCGCCCACGCCTGGACCGCCCGCAACCACGCCGGCAACGCCGACGTCGTCATCACGACCGGGCTCGCCCAGGGCCGGGTGATCACCCCGCAGGAGGCGCTCGACCTCGTCGTGAACCGCGCCAAGGCCGACGAGGCGATGGCGACGGTGCGCACCCTCGCGCGGCGCAATGCGGACCAGCCCTCGCTCCAGGCCGCCGTGGCCGCGGCCGACGCCGCCTATTTCGGCGGCGCCTTCCACGAGCGGCGCAAGGCCGTCGTCGCGGCCCTCTCGGACCTCGCCCTGCCGCGGCCCCAGGTCGTGCCGTGGCGCAAGGAGATCGGGACGGCCCTCGACACCATCGTCGCCATCGCCGAGGAGGCCGTGATTCTCCTGAGCCGGGCCGCCGACGGGCACGCCGCCGCCGCGCGCGCGGATCTGGTCGGCTGCGCACTGGTCGCCGCCCTCGCCCTGACGCTGACCTGCGCCGGGCTCGCGGTGGTCGCCCGCGTCTCCCGTCCCCTTGCCCGGATGACGCGCACCATGGAGTGCCTGGCGGAGGGCGACCTCACCGCCGACGTGGCCGGGCAGGCGCGCCGGGACGAGATCGGCGCCATGGCCCGCGCCCTCGCGGTGTTCAAGGACGGCCTCGTGCGCAACCGCGCCCTGGAGGCGGAGGCCTCCCTCGCCCGGGCCGACGCCGAGGTCCAGCGCCGCGCCACCACGGTCGAGACCGCGGGCGCCTTCGAGGCCCGCATCGGCCATCTCGTCGACTCCCTGTCCCAGGCCGCGGCCCGGCTCGGCGGCAATGCCGGCACCATGGCCGGCGCCGTGCAGGAGACCGGCCGCCAGGCCGCCTCGGTGGCCGCGACCGCCCAGCACACCTCGTCCAACGTGCAGATGGTCGCCGCCTCCGCCGAGGAGATGAGCCTGACGGCCCGCGAGATCGCCGGCCAGATCGCCGGCTCGGCCGAGCTGGTCGCCGGGGCGGTGGCGGACGCGCGGGACACGGGCGCGACGGTGCAGGCGCTCGAGGCCGGGGCGCAGAAGATCGGCGAGGTGGTGGCGTTGATCTCTTCGATCGCGGACCAGACCAACCTGCTGGCGCTCAACGCGACGATCGAGGCGGCCCGGGCGGGTGAGGCCGGCCGCGGGTTCGCGGTGGTCGCCGCCGAGGTCAAGCAGCTGGCGAGCCAGACCGCGCGGGCGACCGGGGAGATCGCGGGCCAGGTGGCGCAGATCCGCGAGGCGACGCGCCGGACCGTCTCGGCGGTAGGCGGGATCGGCGGGACGCTGGAACGGGCCAATGCGGGCTCGAGCGCGATCGCCGCCGCCGTGGAGCAGCAGCAGGCGACGATGCAGGAGGTGGTGCGCAACGTGGCGCAGATGGCGGAGGGCAGCGCGGGCGTGACGACGAGCATCGCACAGGTGCGCTCGCATGCGGGCGAGGCCGGTGCGGCGGCGGACGAGGTGGCGGCGGCGGCGCGCCGCCTGTCGGCCGATGCCGAGGCGCTGCGCGGCGAGGTCGGGGCGTTCCTGTCCGGCCTGCGGGCGGCGTGAGGCGGGGCCGGACGTCCGCTCCGGCTCGCGGCTCGAGAAAGTGGGCATCGCTTCCCGGGCCGATGCTCTATCCTGCCGGCCGCTCCACCCCGGTCCGCCCGTCCCGATTCCGTGCTCGCCACCATCCTGCGCCGCCTCGCCCAGAGTGTCCCGACGCTCTTCATCGTCGTCACCCTGTCGTTCTTCCTGGTGCGGCTCGCCCCGGGCGGGCCGTTCGACCTCGAGCGGCCGCTGCCGGCCGCCGCGATGGAGAACCTGCGCCGGGTCTACGGCCTCGACCAGCCGCTCCTCGTCCAGTACGGGCGCTACCTCGCGGCCCTGGCCCGGGGCGATCTCGGGCCCTCGTTCTCGGTGCGCGACCTCTCGGTGGCGGAGCTGTTCGCCCGCGGCCTGCCGGTCTCGATGACGCTCGGCGGCCTCGCCCTCCTGGTCTCGCTCCTCCTCGGCACGGTGCTCGGGGGCTTGGCGGCCCTGCGGCGGGGGACCAGTCTCGACCACGCGGTCACGACCCTCGGGACCTTCGCGCTGACCGTGCCGGGCTTCGTGGTCGCCCCGCTGCTCCAGATCGCCTTCGGTCTCTCCTTGCGCTGGCTCCCCGTCGGCGGCTGGGACGACGGATCCCCGAGAAACCTCGTCCTGCCGGTCGTCACCCTGGCGCTGCCGCAGGTCGCGGTGGTGGCCCGCCTCGCCCGGGCCGGCCTCGTCGAGGTGTTCGACCGGCCGCACTGGCGCACCCTGCGGGCGCTCGGCCTGCCGCCCCGCACCCTGGCGCTCCACGCCCTGCGCGGCGCGGCGCTCCCGGTCGTGTCCTATCTCGGGCCCGCCGCGGCCGGCCTCCTCACCGGCTCGGTCGTGGTCGAGACGGTGTTCGGCCTGCCGGGCGTCGGGCGCTACTTCGTCGACGGCGCGATCAACCGCGACTACACGCTGGTGCTCGGCACCGTGGTGCTGATCGCGGGGTTCGTCCTCGTGCTCAACCTCGTCGCCGACCTCGCCTGCGCCCTCATCGACCCGCGGCTGCGGGACGTCGGATGAGCCGGTCCCAGGCCGGCCACGCCCCCGCCTGGGCGGAGGCCTCGCTCCTCGCCCGCGCCCGCCGGCGCCTCCTCGGCGACCGCCTCGCGCGGGCCTGCGCCGCCCTGCTGCTGCTCGTCGCCCTCGCCTGCACCCTCGGGCCCTTCGTCACCGGCCACCCCTACGACCGTCTCTACTACGACTATCCCGGCACGCCGCCCTCGCCGTCGCTCTATCCCACCCCGGAGGCCGTGCGCCCCGCCCTCGACCGGCTCGCCTTCCGCATGCGGGTGCGGGCGGAGGACGTCGCCGTCACGGCGGACGCGGTCCGGCTGACGCTGGCCTCCGACCGCCCGATCGATCCGCGGGTGCTGACCTTCTTCTCCCGCTCGGACACCTTCGGGGAGCCGCGCGTGATCGCCCGCGCCGAGGACGGGCGGCGGCTCACCGTCGAGGCCCCCTTGCACCGACTGCGCTTCCTCGCCGGCACCGACACGCTGGGGCGCGACCTCCTCACCCGCACGCTCGTGGCCGGCCGCCTCTCGCTGGCGCTGGGCCTGATGGCGACCGCGGTGGCGTTGGGCATCGGGGTCGCCTACGGGGCGCTCGCCGGCACCCTCGGCGGGCGGATCGATGCGGCGATGATGCGCCTCGTCGACATCCTGTACTCCCTGCCCTTCGTGTTCTTCGTCATCATGCTGGTGGTGTTCTTCGGCCGCTCGGTCGCGCTGATCTTCGTCGCGGTCGGCGCCGTCGAGTGGCTCGACATGGCCCGCATCGTCCGGGCCGAGGCGCAAGGAATCCGGCGCCGCGACTACGTCCGGGCGGCGGAAGCGCTCGGCCTCACGACGGGGGCGATCCTGCGCCGGCACGTGGTGCCGAACCTGCTCGGCCCTGTCATCGCCTTCGCGGCCCTGATGGTGCCCCGGGTGATCCTGCTCGAGAGCTTCCTCTCCTTCCTCGGCCTCGGCGTGCAGGAGCCGGCGACGAGCTGGGGCGTGCTGATCGCCGACGGCGCCCGCAGCCTCGAGACGGCGCCCTGGATGCTCGTCGTCCCGGCCTCGTTCCTCGTCGCCACCCTGCTCGCCCTGACGCTGCTCGGCGAGCGCCTGCGCGACGCCCTCGACGTGCGGGCGTAGAGCCATGAGCCTGCAGCCATGAGCCTCCTCGCCCTGCGGGGCCTCACCGTGCGCTACCCCGACGGGGACGTGACCGCCCTCGACGGCCTCGACCTCGACCTCGCCCGGGGCGAGACCCTCGCCCTCGTCGGCGAGTCGGGCTCGGGCAAGAGCCAGGTCGCGCTCGCCGTCATGGGCCTGCTGCCGCCGCAGGCGCGGGTCTCGGGCAGCGTGCGCTTCGACGGCACCGAACTCGTCGGCCTCGCCCGCCCCGCCCTCGACCGGATCCGCGGCGCCCGCATCGGCCTGGTGTTCCAGGAGCCGATGACCGCCCTCGATCCGCTCTTCACCATCGGCCACCAGATCGCCCTGCCGCTGCGGGCCCATCGCTCCTTGAGCCGGCGCCAGGCGGCGGCGCGGGCGCGCGACCTCCTCGGCCTCGTCGGCCTCCGCGACGCGGGCGCGCGCCTCTCCGCCTACCCGCACGAATTGTCGGGCGGCGAGCGCCAGCGGGTGATGATCGCGATGGCGCTCGCCTGCGAGCCCGACCTGCTGATCGCCGACGAGCCGACGACCGCGCTCGACGTCACCGTGCAGGCGCAGATCCTGGGCCTGCTCGCCGACCTCAAGGCGCGGCTCGGCCTCGCGCTCCTGTTCATCACCCACGACCTGCGGCTGGTGCGGCGGATCGCCGACCGCACCACCGTGCTGCGCGCCGGCCGCCTCGTCGAGGCCGGCCCGACCGAGCGGCTGTTCCGGGATCCGCGGGCGCCCGAGACCCGCGACCTCCTCGCCGCCGAGCCCGCCGGCCGGAAGGGCCCGGTGCCGGAGGGAGCCCCCGTGGTGCTGGAGGCGCGCGGGGTGTCCGTCGCCTATCCGGGCCGCCCGCGCCTGCTGCGGGCCGCTTTCCCCCGCCTCGCGGTCGCGGGCATCGACCTGACGTTGCGGGCGGGGCAGACCCTCGGGGTCGTCGGCGAATCGGGCTCGGGCAAGTCGAGCCTCGGCCGGGCGCTCCTGCGCCTCGAGCCCGCCGCCCACGGCCTGGTGCGGTTCGAGGACCGCGACCTCACCGCCCTCGGCCGCGCCGCCCTGCGGCCCCTGCGCCGGGGCTTCCAGCCGGTGTTCCAGGACCCGATGGGCTCGCTCTCGCCCCGGCTCACCGCCGGCGAGATCGTCACCGAGGGCCTGCGGGTCCACGAGCCTCGCTTGAGCGCGGCGGCGCGCGACGCGCGGGCGGCGGAGGCGTTCCGCGAGGTTCGCCTCGATCCCGCCTGGCGCCACCGCTTCCCGCACGCCTTCTCGGGCGGGCAGCGCCAGCGCATCGCCATCGCCCGGGCGATGATCCTGCGGCCGCGCCTCGTCGTGCTCGACGAGCCGACCTCCGCCCTCGACCGCACGGTGCAGCGCGACATCGTCGCCCTGCTGCGCGACCTGCAGGCGGCCCACGGCCTCGCCTACCTGTTCATCTCCCACGACCTCGCGGTGGTGCGGGCGCTCGCCGACACCGTGCTGGTGCTGCGCGACGGCCGCGAGGTCGAGCGCGGCCCGACCGACGCGGTGCTGGAGCGCCCGCGGGAGGCCTATACCCGCGCCCTCGTGGCGGCGGCCGACCTCGCGCAGGCGTGAGCCCGCGGCCCTTGATCGCCGGAGGCCGCCGCGCCAGTTGGCGGCCTGCCCAGAGGGCAACGAACCCCCAGGAGACGACACCCATGCGCCCCGCGCTCGTCCTCGCGCTGCTCGCGCTCGCCCCCCAGTTCCTCGTTGTGCCGGCCCAGGCCCAGCCTCGGCCGAAGGAGCCGCCCCGGCCGGCGAAGGAGGCGCCCCCCGCGCCGCAGCCCGACCCGACAGCTGCGGCCCTGTTTCCCTGCCGCAGCCCGGCCGAGACCTGCTACGTCGGTGTGGTCAAGGACGGCAAGGTCATGGTCCTGTTCACCAACGACCCGAAGGCCGAGACGATCGCCGGCAAGCCGCTCGCCGTCGCCGGCGAGGGGATCGATCTCGCCAAGACCGAGAACCGGACCGTGATGCTCGTCGGCGCCTACGACCCGAAGGAGGGCCTGACCAGGGCCGAGGTGGTCGACGTCGCGAGCCCCCTCGTGGCCTTCGCCATCAAGTCCGCCATCGGCGGCGGCGAGCCCGACGAGGACACTCCCGAACCCCCGGCACCGGCGCCGCGCAGGAAGTGACACCGTTCCCGAAGACTCCTTCCGGAAGTGCTGGCAGCCCGTGCGGCGCTTGAGCGACGCCGAAAGCCGCCTTGCGAAGCAATTAGTCGGATTTCGTACGAGCCGGGCGCTCGGCCCGCCCGATGGGTCCCGGCACGGGTCACGGCGCAGGCTTAACCCTCGTCCCTTCCAAGTCGGGCTCTTCCCCTCCAAAGGGGGCGTGCCCGGCTCGCGCCGGTCGAGGCGGGGCTCGGGCGGGCCCGAGCTTCGTCGGGCTGATTCACGCGCGCCATCCTGCGCTGACCCAGTTGATGTACTAAAACATTAGTGCTTCAATGCGCGCGTCACAGGCCGCCGTGCGGGCGGCCGCGGAACGGCGAAGCCGTCCGGTGCGGTGGGGAGGATCCGGAGGCGGGCGGCACGGCCGCGACGGCCTCGCGGGCTTGCCCGTCGCGTACGGCCGCGCGCCCACCCCGACCGGAGAGCCCCGATGCCCCTGAGCCCCGAGACCCGCGCGACGCTGAAGACGGTCAGCACCGCGACCCTGGCCACCGCCCTGTTCAAGCGCGGCCTGCGCAACCAGTTCATCCAGGACGTGCGCCCCCTCAACCCGAATGCCGGGACGATGGTCGGCGAGGCCTACACCCTGCGCTACATCCCGGCCCGGGAGGACCTGAACACGCTCGCGGTGTTCCGCGATCCCGCGCATCCGCAGCGCGTCGCCGTCGACCAGTGCCCGGAGGGCGCGGTCCTGGTGATGGACAGCCGCAAGAACCCTCGCGCCGCCTCGGCCGGCGCGATCCTGGTGACCCGGCTGATGAAGCGGGGCGCCGCCGGCGTCGTGACCGACGGCGGTTTTCGTGACTCGCCCGAGATCGGCGCCCTGCCCTTCCCGGCCTACCACAGCCGCCCGTCCGCCCCGACCAACCTGACCCTGCACCAGGCCCTCGACATCAACGTGCCGATCGGCTGCGGCGACGTTGCGGTCTTCCCGGGCGACGTGGTGGTCGGCGACGGTGAGGGCGTGATCGTCATCCCGGCGGAGATCGCCGACGAAGTCGCCGCCGAGGCGGCCGAGATGACGGTGTTCGAGGATTTCGTGCTCGAGGAGGTCCAGCGCGGGCGCGCCGTGATCGGCCTCTACCCGCTCATCGACGAGGCGGCCAAGGCCGACTTCGCGGCCTGGCGCGAGAAGACCGGGCGCTGAGGGCGACGGCGCGCGACGACGGGTCCGGAGGTCACAGCATCATCCCGACCATCAGCACCGCCACCATGGTGGCGGTGGCCCCGAGGGCGGCGGCCCACAGGCCGACCTCGGCGGTGGAGCCGGGGCGGGCATTGTCGTTGGCTGGCTGCGGCAGCGTGCGCGGGAAGCGGCGCCACTTGCGCAGGTGGGACGGTGCCGTCGCGATCAGGTGCGGCAGGGGTGCGACGGCGTTGTGGCGGCACGACATGGGACTGCGCTCCGTCAGGGGAGGCCCGCGCTGAGTTTGCGTTCGACCTTAGAGCAGCCGAGGGCGCCGCTCTAGGCCTTTGATTATGCCGCATTTTCCGTAGCGAGCCGGCCTCCGTTCCGTCGAAGGACGCGCTCGCCGCCGGGCCCTTGCGTCAGGGGCTGGTGAGAGAACGCCGATCCTGACCCGACGATCCGTCCCGGCGCAAATTCCGGTTGGGGTTCCTTAAAGGAATGATTCATCCGCGCCGGCCTGCCGGAACGGGGAGCCGCCGGGGCCGGGCGGGAGGCCCGGTTCGGCCCCGGCGGGACCGGTCAGAACAGCGAGCCGCCGTCCGCGTAGCGGCCGGCCAGGCGATCGGCCTCGCCGGCGTCGCCGCGCAGCATGGGTTTGGCCTCGTTCGCGAAGGTGCGGCCGACGGCGCTGTCGCCGTTGCGCGAGTAGGCCTCGTAGAGCTGCACCGCATCGCTCTGGGCCCGGGCCTGGTCGGCGGTGTAGAGCGCGTCGAAGCGGCGGCCGTTCGGCGCCGCCTGGAGGCGCGACAGGCGCTGCTCGCGCACCGGATCGAGGGTGACGCGGCGGCCCGGGGTGGCCGGGTTGGTGTCGACGATCGTGCGCTCGAAGACGGGACGTCCCTGGAGCACGTTGCCGACCGCCACGATCGGCGCGGTGGCCAGCGACAGCGGCGCGGTGAGCAGGTTGCCCGAGCCGGCGTCGCCGACCACGGTGCCGGCGGCGCTGAGCGAGGTGCCCCGCGGCAGCAGCGCGTCCGTGGTCGCCTGGCGGTTGACGATCGTCTGCTCGGCGTAGTCGCGGACGGCGCGATTGTTCGACTTCTGCAGCGCGAGGCGGCTCGCCTCGATGTTGTAGGCGTCGCTGCGCAGGGCCTCGGCCCGGAACGCCTCGGTGGACTCGGCCGCCGGGCGGTTGTTCGGGAAGATCGCCAGGTTCTGTGCCGCGGCCGGCAGGGTCCCGGCGATCGTCAGTCCAACGACGGCCAGAAGAGAAGCACGAGACATGTTGCGGCATCCATAAGAACAGGTCTTCGCCGCATCGGATGCTGTGCAGTGAGAATCCTGAATCCCCTTCGGCCCCACAACCTTTCCCTTGCGCGAAAATTCCGCAGGTGGAGCCCGGCTCCTTTAGGGCCTCTCCGCCGGCTCCCGCTCGCGGTCGAGCAGCGCCCGCTTGCGCGCGACGCCCCAGCGGTAGCCCGAGAGCCCGCCGTCCTGGCGCACCACCCGGTGGCAGGGGATCGCCACCGCGAGGGGGTTGGCGCCGCAGGCGAGCGCCACCGCCCGGGCGGCAGCGGGGGCGCCGATCGCCTGGGCGACCTCGGCGTAGGTCGCGGTGCGGCCCGGCGGGATTGCCAGCAGGGCCTGCCACACCCGCTGCTGGAAGGCGGTGCCGCCGATGTCAAGCGGCAGGCTCGAGGGCCCGCCGGGGGCCTCGACGAGGCCGACGACCTGCGCCACCAAAGCCTCGAAGCCTGCATCGCCCCCGGTCAGCGCCGCCTTCGGAAAGCGGTCCTGGAGGTCGCGCACCAGGACCTCCGGATCGTCCCCGAGCAGGATCGCGCACACCCCCTTGTCGGTTGCCGCCACCAGGACGTGGCCGAGGGAGCAGGCGCCGACGGCGAAGCGGATCGTCGCGCCCTCGCCGCCCCGGCGGTAGGCCGTGGGCGTCATGCCGAGACGGGCGGTCGCGCCGGCGTAGAACCGGCTCGCCGCGCCGTAGCCGGCCTCGTAGATCGCCTCCGTGACGGTGTCCGCCCGGCGCAGGCCGGCGGCGACGCGCTCGGCCCGCCGCGCTGCGCCGTAGGCCCGCGGGGTGACGCCGGTCACCTGCTTGAACACCCGGTGGAAGTGGTACGGGCTCAGGCCCGCCTCCTCGGCGAGCGCGGCGAGCGCCGGCGGGGTCTCCGCCGCCTCGATCCGCCGGCAGGCCCGGGCCACCGCCGCGGCTTGCCGCTCCTCCAGGCTCGGCTCGTTCGGCCGGCAGCGCCGGCACGGCCGGAACCCCGCTTCCTCCGCGGCGGCGCAGGTCGGGTGGAAGCTGACGTTCTCGGGCCGGGCCGGCCGGGCCGCGCAGCTCGGCCGGCAATACACGCCGGTGCTGCGCACCGCGTAGACGAACAGCCCGTCGGCTCCCCGGTCGCGCCGGGCGATGGCCGAGAAGCGCGCGGCGTCGTCCAGCGGCGTGACGTGGTCGGGCGCGACTTGTCCAACTTGGTCTTGTCCAAGCGGGGCTTGGCCAAGTGAGGCTTGGCCGGGTGGAATCGGGCCGACGGCCGCGAGGTCGAGATCCGGGTTGCGCATGGTCCTGTGCCTCCCTGTCCGGGCGATGGCGCCATCCTGGCCCCGCGCCCCGCGTCGCGCATCCCGGCGCTTGCTCCCGAATCCGGGCCTCGCCGCTCTCCCGGCTTGCTGCAGGTTTACTCCCGACGAAGTTTCGGCGTCGCCCCCGAAACCGGTCTAGCGGCGGGATGTTGCGCCTTCAGTGGGGTGGCATGGGAGCCGCCCCCGTGCACCCGCCGGCGCCGTTCCCTCCCCAGCCGGCGTGGGGCTTGTCTCTCGGATCTCCTCGACTTCCCCGCTGCCGAAAGTCCCAGGCTCTCGGCGGCGGGGTTTTCCTTCGTGGGGGGATGACGGCAGACCCGGCATCTCCCCTGCGCACGAGCGGGAGCCTCCCCGCGGGCCGGAGGGGGAAAGGCGCCCGCGCTCACACTGTCTCAGGTCTTTGCGGATGAGGTGGGGATCCGTCGGTCCTCCCCACGGCCGGGCTGTCCTTTGCCGGATGCGAATGCGGTGGAGCGTGGCGGCGGGGCTCTTGGCCCGGCGGGCGGGCCGGGATTAAGCCGAGGGTCCAAGCAACGACATGGGCCGCCCGCGCGCGGCCGCCTGCCAGGGTGACCCGCCGCTTGACCGACGCGCTCGACGACATCGCCGCCATCCTGGAGCGCACCGGCGACTACCGGGTGCTGCGCCGCCTCGGCCCGTTCGTGCCCCCGCCCGAGCCGGCCGACGAGCCGACCTATGTCGGCCTGATCCTCGACACCGAGACCACCGGCATCGACGTCGCGGCCGACGAGGTGATCGAGTTCGGCATCGTCAAGTTCGAGTACGGGGCCAGCGGCCGCATCTACCGGGTGCTGGAGCGCTTCAACCAGCTCCACGAGCCGTCCGGCCCGATCCCCGAGGCGGTGGTGCGCCTCACCGGCATCACCGACGCCGACGTTGCCGGCCGGCGCATCGACGACGATGCGGTGACGGCCCTCGCCGCCGAGGCCCGGGTCGTCATCGCCCACAACGCCCGCTTCGACCGGCAGATGTGCGAGCGCCGCTGGCCGATCTTCGTCACCCGCAACTGGGCCTGCTCCTGCCACCAGATCCCCTGGCGGGCGGAGGGGCACGAGGGCATGCGGCTCGGCCACCTGCTCGCCGATCACGGCCATTTCCACAACGGCCACCGGGCGATCGACGATTGCGAGGCCCTGCTGGCGATCCTCGCGCGGCCGCTGCGGGCCTCGGGCCGCCTGGCCCTCGCCGCCCTCCTCGAGGCGGCGCGGCGGCCGACCGTCCGGCTCTGGGCCTCCGAGGCGCCGATCGCCCTCAAGGACCGCCTCAAGGGCCGCAACTACCGCTGGTCGCCCCGGCGCCGCTGCTGGTACGTCGACCTCGACGAGGAGCAGATCGAGATCGAGCGCTCGTTCCTGTCCCGGGAGATCTATCGCGGCACGCCCCCCTCCGCCCTGCCGGCGGACCGCTTCACCGCCCGCGACCGCTTCTCCACCCGGGCCGATCCGGAATCGTAGAGGTCGCCGGCCTCTCCGCCCCGATCGTGATTAACCGGGTCTTGCCGGGATCGCGCCGAATATCGCCGGTCGCGTCAACCCGGCGATCATCCTGCCGGACGAAGGACGGCGCGCCTCCGGTCCGATTAAGACTTGCGCCGTCCACCGCGCCGTAGCCTGCGCCGAGATCACAGCAGCGCAGGCCGCACACGATGTCCTTGGCGAGTTCTTCCCTGGCCAGCTCGTCCCTGGCAAGTCCGCGCGCGCGCGAGCGCGACGAACCGGTTCCGGCCGCCGCGATCCCGGGGCGGGACGAGGGCCCGCTGGTGCCCCTCGTCGTCGACCTCGACGGCACGCTCCTGCGCACAGACCTGCTGCTCGAGGGCGTGGTGGCGATCCTGCGCCGCAACGTCCTGATGCTGTTCTGGATGTTGGCCTGGCTGCCCCGCGGCCGGGCCTATTTCAAGCGCCGGGTCGCCGAGCGGGCCGCCCTCGACTTCGCCACCCTGCCGGCGAACGAGGAGCTGCTGGCCTACATCGAACTCCAGAAGACCCTCGGGCGCGAGATCGTGCTCGCCACCGCGGCCGACGAACTGATGGCGCGCCGCATCGTCGAGCGCTTCCCGCTCTTCGACCGGGCGGTGTCGAGCGACGGGCTCGTCAACCTGAAGGGCGAGGTCAAGGCCCGGCGCCTCGCCGCCCTGTTTCCGCGCGGGTTCGACTATGCCGGCAACGCCGCGGTCGACCTGCCGATCTGGGCGCGGGCGCAGCGGGTGATCCTGGTCGAGACCCCGGCGGGCGTCGCCCGGGCGGCCCGGGCCGGCGGACGCCCATCCGAGGAATTCGCCGCCGCGCCGCGCCTGCGGGCGCTGGCCAAGGCCCTGCGGCTGCACCAGTGGGCGAAGAACGGCCTCGTCTTCGTACCCCTGCTGCTCGGCGGGCTCGCCAGCAGCGCCGGCGCCTGGGCCGAGGCGATGCTGGCCTTCGTGGCGCTGGGCCTCGTCGCCTCGGCGAGCTACCTCATCAACGACCTCTGGGACCTGCCCCACGACCGGGCGCACTGGTCGAAGCGCCATCGCCCCCTGGCGAGCGGACGGCTGCCCCTCGCGACCGGGCTCGCCGCGATGGTCGGCGGCCTCGCCCTCGGCCTCGGCCTCGCGGCCCTTGGCGGCCCGGCGCTGCTCGCCGCCGTGCTGGCCTACCTCGCCGTGACCCTGGCCTACTCGTTCTCGCTGAAGCGGGTGCCGATGCTCGACGCCCTCGTCCTCGGCAGCCTGTTCACCCTGCGGCTCGTCATCGGGGTCGCGGCGGTGGGTGTGGCCTGGTCGCCCTGGCTCCTGACCTTCTCGATGTTCCTGTTCACCTCGCTCTCCTTCGCCAAGCGCCACACCGAGCTGCGCGGGGCGGTGAGGCGCGGGCGCACCGGCCAGCTCTCGGGGCGCGGCTACCGCCCGGCGGACGAGCCGGTGGTGCTCGCCTTCGGGATCGCCGCGGGCCTCGCCAGCATCGTGATCTTCATCCTCTACCTCGCCAACGAGGCCTTCCGGCACGCGGTCCTCTCCGCGCCGCTGGCCCTGTGGGCCTTCCCCCCGGTCTTGGTGCTGTTCATGGGCCGGGTCTGGCTGCTGGCCGGGCGCGACGAGCTCAACGACGATCCCGTCGCCTTCGCGGTCAAGGACCGGCCGTCCCTGAGCCTCGCCGCCTTCGCCGGCCTCTCCTTCGCGGTCGCGGCCTTCGGGCTGCCGGGCTGGGGGTGGTGATGCGGCCCGAGGTCGTCCGCTTCCTGATCGCCGGCGGCTCGGCCGCCGCGATCAACTGGCTGTCCCGCATCGCCCTGTCATGGGTGCTGCCGTACTGGGCCTCGATGCTGGTCGCCTACGGGATCGGCATGGCGGCCGGGTTCTGGCTCTACCGGACCTTCGTGTTCCGGGGCGCCACCGGCCGGCTCCCCCGCCAGGCCGCGGTCTTCGTCGCGGTGAACGCCGCCGGGGCCGGCGTGGTGCTGGGGGTGAGCACGCTCCTCATCGCGGCCCTCACGGCCGTGCTGCCGGCCCTGCCGCTGCCGGTGGCCGAGGCGCTCGGCCACGGCGTCGGGATCGCGGCCGGCGCGGTGTCGAACTACTTCGGCCACCAGATCCTGACCTTCGGGGTGCGCCGGGGCGGCCACGCCCCGGCCGGGGCTCACACCTTGTAGACGCTCGTCAGCAGCGTCACCGCCGCGTTGGCGAGGATGCCCCAGGTGACGAGGAGCGGCAGGGCGGCGTAGGCCCGGGGCCGCTCGGCCCTCAGCATCAGCACGATCAGGATCGGCAGCCAGTCGAGGGCGTAGCGCTGGGTGGCGGTCTGGTCGGCGCCGTTCGAGTGGTAGAACAGCGTGATGCCGGCGATGATCGCGATCACGACGGCGCCCGCCGCGAAGGCCCGGTCGAGGCGGGCGTAGAAGGCCAGCAGCAGCCACGGGCACATCACCAGGAGGGCCGACCCGGAGCGGTCGAGGCCGGTGAGCTGCGTCAGGTACGGCCCGCCGAACTCGAAGTGGATGCCCTGCAGGAACAGGTAGAGGACGTTGAACAGGACGTAGTCGCGCGAGAACAGCCCGACCTCGGTGATGCGCCGCCAGATGAAGCCGGTGCTGCCGGGATTGTGGATGAAGGCGTAGCCGGTCTCGGTCGGGCTGCCGAAGCGGACGTAGTTGTAGACGAAGTAGGCGACGAGGGCCGCGACGACCGGGATCCCGGCGAGGAGCACCGGGCGCACCAGCCGCCGCGCGGTCTCGCGCCACCCCTCCTCCCGCGGCATCGCCAGGACGAGCAGGAACAGCGGATAGAAGATCGCCATCTGCCGGCACAGGAAGGCGAGCGCCACGAACAGCCCGGCGAGCGGCAGCGAGCGCCGGCAGATCACCGCCCACAGGCTCAAGGTGGTCATCAGGAAGCCGACCGCCTGGGCGTAGAACCACACCCCTTCCGACCGCAGGGTGACCTGGAACAGCGGGCTCGCGAAGGCGATCGCCGCCAAGAGCCAGAACGCGTCGGCATCCTCGACGTCGAGCGCCCGGAAGATCCGGTGCCAGGCCCACAGGCTCAAGCCCGCCAGCGCCAGGGCGAGGAGCACGAAGCCCTTGAAGCCGGGGAAGCCGAACACGGCCACGAAGGGCAGCGCCACCACGGCCGGCAGCGGCGGGAAGATCACGTAGGTCCGGCCCTGGAACAGGGCGCAGTCGATCTCCGGACAGCTCTCGACCCACAGCCGTCCGTGCAGGAAGGCGTCCGCCAGCGCCCCGTGCGAGTTGAGGCCCGGATCGCGCAAGGCGCCCCGCAGGATCAGGAGGCCCAGGAGCGCGAGGGCGCCGAGCCCGGCGAGGAATGCGAGCGCCCGGTTGCGGTTGTCCTCGGAGGTGCGGTGCATGACGGTCCTGCGGCATAAGGGTGCGAAGGTGCCGTGACCGGCGATCCCTTCTTCGCACCCAAGCTTAACCGGGTCTTTCGCAACGAACCTTCTACACCCCGAGGGCGGCGCCCGTGCCGCGGTGCGACTGGAGAGAGGCCCGTCGCCGTTGCGAGTGCGATCGGCGTCGTCAAACGAAAGCGCCTAATTGTTTTACAAGGGGCGGGAAGGCCACGGCATCCCCGCGCATCGCCTGTACACGCCCACGCAGGATGCGATGGCCGACGCCGCCGTCTACGCCGGCATCCTGTGCCGCCTTCAAGGCTACGCCGGGAATAGGCGCAGGAAGGCCCTGCTCGACTGCACGCTCTTCTTCCAGGCCGGCCAGCTCGGCTGCGCCCTGCTGACCGCGAACGTCGCCGATGTCGGCTGCCTGCAGCAGATGCGGCCCGAAGGGCGAGTCCTGTTCTACGAGACTGTCTGATCCTACGCCCGGGCGTCCGTCTCGGCAGCCGCGGTCCGCCACGATGCAGCGTCCACCCCGTCGGGCACTGCCCTGATCCACCGGCGCGACCCGTGTCACCGGCGCCACACGCCCGCCTCACCCAGTTTGGTATGAGGGATGCCCTGCTGACCAGCCTCCCCCACCGAGACACCCCGAGCCCCGCATGATCGTCGTCGAGGACACCACTGGTCCGAACGGGCCCCATCCCGTCCTGGCCGTCACGGGCCTCGCCCGCGAGGCGCGGCTGGCTGCCGGGCCCGGCGTGGCGACGGTCGGGGCCGGGGGCAACCCGGAGCGGCTGCGGGATCTGCTCAACGGTCGTGCGGCGCCGGGCTGCCGGGCGGTGATGAGCATCGGCATCGCCGGCGGGCTCGATCCGGACCTGGCGCCGGGCGACGTCGTGGTGGCGACCGGGGTCGTGGCGGGCGGACGGCGCACCGCGGCCCGTGCGGAGGTCGTGGACGCCCTTGCCCGCCGGCTCGCGGACGCGCCGACGCGGGTCGTCAGGGCGGATCTCGCCGGGGTGGAGGCGGCGGTACTGTCGCCGCACGCCAAGGCGGTTCTGCGGGCCGAGACCGGCGCCGCGGCGGTCGACATGGAATCCCACGTCGCGGCCGCCTTCGCGGAGGCGCACGGCCTGCCGTTCTGCGCCGTGCGGGTGGTGTGCGACCCCGCCGACCGCGCCCTGCCAGCGGCGATCGCCAAGGCCCTCAAGCCGGACGGCGAGCCCGACATCCTCGCCGTCCTGGCGGCTCTGGCGCGCCGCTCGGCCACCGTGGGCGGGCTGGTGCGCCTCGCCCGCGATTCGTCGGCGGCGTTCGCCGCGTTAGGCCGCTGTCGCGCGCTTCTTGGCGTCGGCCTTGGCGTCCCGGATCTCGGAGAGCTTCTGCGCGACGTTGCGTGAGAACACGAACTCGGCCGGGCGCTGGTTCTCGAGCGAGATCTCGGGGGCCATCTCGCCCTCGGTCTTGATGCCGCGCATCGCGTAGACCAGCGGCTTCCACGGCTTCTTCACCGAGTCGACCACCGAGGAGGCCTCGTAGCCCGAGTGCACCATGCAGTCGGCGCACTTCTCGTAGTTGCCGGTGCCGTAGGCGTCCCAGTCCGTGGTCTCCATCAGCTCCTTGAAGGTCTTGGCGTAGCCCTCGCCGAGCAGGTAGCACGGCTTCTGCCAGCCGAAGACCGTGCGGGTCGGGTTGCCCCACGGGGTGCAGTGGTAGGTCTGGTTGCCGGCCAGGAAGTCCAGGAACAGGCCGGACTGCTGGAAGGTCCACTTCTCGCGGCCCTTCTCCTTGCCGAGGCGGAACACGCCGCGGAACAGGTCCTTGGTCGCCCGGCGGTTGAGGAAGTGCTGCTGGTCGGGCGCGCGCTCGTAGGCGTAGCCGGGGGAGACGGTGATGCCGTCGATGCCCATCCGGGTCACGCTGTCGAAGAAGTCGGCGATCTTGTCGGCCGAGGAGTTGTTGAAGAAGGTGCAGTTGATCGTGACCCGGAAGCCCATCTCCTTGGCCTTCTGGATCGCCGCCACCGCCTTGTCGTAGACGCCGCGCTGGCACACCGACTGGTCGTGCATCTCCTTGTCGCCATCGAGATGGATCGACCAGGTGAAGTACGGGCTCGGCTTGTACTGCGCGATCTTCTTCTCGAGCAGCAGCGCGTTGGTGCAGACGATCGCGAACTTCTTCTGGGCGATGATGCCCTCGACGATCTGCGGCAAGTCCTTGTGCAGCAGCGGCTCGCCACCCGCGATGACGACGACCGGTGCGCCGCACTCGCGGACCGACTCGAGTGCTTCGTCGACCGGCAGACGCTTGTTGAGGATCTCGTCCGGATAATCGATCTTGCCGCATCCCGCGCAGGCGAGATTGCACCGGAACAGCGGTTCCATCATCATCACCAGCGGGTAGCGCTTGCGCCCGGTGATGTGCTGCTTGAGAATGTAGCCGCCGATCTTCGCGACGTACCGTAGCGGAATGCCCAAGACCAAGGCTCCTTGTGTCGTGGTTCGTATCAAACGCTGTGCCAAGCGGGCTGATTAGCGCGAAAAGTGGCGGATTTCCAGCAAGCTAGGTTCGAAAGGGTCTAAGTGTGGCCCAAACTCGACGGCAGCGGGAAGCTCGCGCTCTCAATGATACCCGGCAGGGTCGAGATCCTCAGGGGGGTGCGACGCTGCAGCGCAGCAATCACCTCCGCGATCACCACCTCCGGGGTCGAGGCGCCGGCGGTGAGACCGAGCGTGCGGGCCCCGGCGAGATCGAGGGCCGCCAGGTCCTCCGCCCCCTCGACGAGGTGGCTCGGCCGGCCCGCCTCGGCGGCGATCTCCCGCAGGCGGTTGCAGTTCGACGAGTTGCGGGCCCCCACCACCAGGATCAGGTCGGCGATCTCCGCCAGCGCCCGCACGGCGGCCTGGCGGTTCTGGGTCGCGTAGCAGATGTCCCGGGTCTCGGGGCCGACGAGGTCGGGGAAGCGCCGGCGCAGGGTCGCGATGATCGCCCGGGTGTCGTCGACGCTGAGGGTCGTCTGCGTGACGTAGGCGAGGCGCGCCTCCGCCGGCAGGTCCAGGGCCTCGGCCTCGGCGACGCTGCCGACGAGGAGCACCGGCCCGTCGATCTGCCCGAGGGTCCCCTCGACCTCGGCGTGGCCGGCATGTCCCACCAGGATCACGGTGCGTCCCTGCGCGGCGTAGCGCCGGCCCTCCCCGTGCACCTTGGCCACCAGCGGGCAGGTGGCGTCGATGACCGGAAGCCTGCGGCGCTCGGCTTCCGCCTCCACCGCCCGCGAGACGCCGTGGGCCGAGAAGATCGTAGTGGCGCCGTCCGGCACCGCGTCGAGGCTCTCGACGAAGCGGGCCCCCTTGGCCCTGAGGTCGGCGACGACGCGGCCGTTGTGGACGATCTCGTGGCGCACGTAGACCGGCCCGTCGCCCCGGGCGAGCGCGCGCTCGACGATCTCGACCGCCCGCACCACTCCGGCGCAGAAGCCCCTGGGCTGGGCCAGCACGAGGTCGAGCCCGTTCTCCTGCCTACCCTCCACCGAGCCCCGTCCCCCTCGCTGCGACCCCGTCCCGGGCTCCGCCCCCGCGGGCAAAACGCTCCCGGCTGCGAGGTTTAAGGCCAGGGCCGCGGCCTCGTAAAGCCGAGCTCGCCCGGCCGGGGACGCGCGGCGGACCCCGGCGGGCCGGGGATCCGTTTCGGGCCAACGCGTTGCAATCGGGCCTGCGGGTCACTACCTAGCGCGCCACGGACGCGCGTTCCGGTGCGTCCGCCAGCCGGGCCGTGCCGCCGATGCGTGCCGTGACCATGGGCGTCGCTGCACCGCGCGCTATGTTGGTCCCGGCCGGCGCGGACTCGCGCGGGATGTCGCTGTCCCGGTGGGTCGTGCCGGTGCGATCCAGGGATTTCAGGGGCCGTCGCGATCCGCCCGGATCCGCCGCGCGTCTCGAGAGCAAGAGGCAGGCTTCGCATCGTGATCGAACGGCTCGTGGCGTTTTCCGTACACCGGCGCTGGCTCGTCATCGTGGCCGCGCTGCTGCTCACCGTCGCGAGCGCCGTCACGGCGGCGCATCTCTTCCGCATCAACACCGACGTCGAGCGCCTGATCACGTCCGACGTGCCCTGGCGGCAGGACGAGATCCAGTTCGAGAAGACCTTCCCGCAGCGCAGCAACCTGCTCGTCGCGGTGATCGACGGCCGGACGCCGGAGCAGGCCGAGGAAGCCGCCAACCGCCTCACCCAGGCCCTGTCCTCGCACAAGGACCTGCTGCCGGTGGTCTACCGGCCGGATGGCGGCCCGTTCTTCGACAAGAACGGCCTGCTGCTGATGCCCCAGAAGGAGCTGGAGCAGACCACCGAGAAGCTGGTCCAGCAGCAGGGCCTGCTCGGGCCGCTGGCGGCGGACCCGTCCCTGCGCGGCATCATGCAGGCCATGGTGATGGGCGCCCAGGGCGTGAAGGCCGGCCAGGCCAAGCCCGACGACCTCGTCGGCCCGATGGGCCAGATGAAGGAGGTTTTCGACAAGGTGCTCAAGGGCGAGCCGGCCCAGCTCTCGTGGCAACTGCTGCTCGCGGGCGGCAAGGCCGAGCCGAGCGACCTGCGCCGCTTCGTCATCGCCCAGCCGGTGCTCGACTACGACGCCCTCCAGCCGGGCGAGAAGGCGACCCAGCTGATCCGCGACACGGCCCGCAATCTCGGCCTGACCGAGGCCAACGGGGTGCGGGTGCGCCTCACCGGCCAGGTCGCGGTGGCGGACGACGAGTTCGCGACGCTCGCCGACGACGCGGCGCTGAACTACTCGGTCACCGGCGGCGCCATCGTGCTGTTCCTGTGGCTGGCGCTGCGCTCGGGCAGCCTCGTCGTCGCGGTGCTCGTCACCACCTTCGCAGGGCTCGTCGTCACCGCCGCCCTCGGCCTCCTGATGGTCGGGGAGCTGAACCCGATCTCGGTCGCCTTCGCGGCCCTGTTCGTCGGCCTCGGCATCGATTTCGGCATCCAGTTCGCGGTACGCTACCGCGCCGACCGCTTCGCCGAGTCGGACCTCGTCCGGGCGATCCGCTCGGCGGCCCGCGGCGTCGGCTGGTCGCTGACGCTGGCGGCGGTGTCGCTGCTCGCCGGCTTCTTCTCGTTCCTGCCGACCGATTTCCGCGGCGTGTCGGAACTCGGCCTGATCGCCGGCGTCGGCATGATCGTCGCCTACCTGTTCTCCCTCACCCTGCTGCCGGCCCTGATCGCCGTGCTGCGGCCGCCGGGCGAGAAGCAGGAGGTCGGCACCGCCAGCATGGCCTCGGTCGACCACTGGATCCTGGCCAACCGCAAGCTGGTCCTGGTGCTCACCGGCGTCGTCACGGTGGCGGGCCTGCCGCTGCTCTACTGGCTGCCCTTCGATTCGAACCCGATGCACCTGCGCAGCGCGAAGGTGGAATCGGTCGCGACCTATCTCGACCTGACCAAGGACCCGAAGACCAGCCCCAACACCATCGACGTGGTCGTCCCCAACCGCGACGCCATCGCCCCGATGGTCAAGAAGCTGACGGCGCTCCCGAGCGTCGCCGGGGTGATCGACATCGACACCTTCGTGCCGGCCGACCAGGACCAGAAGCTCGCCATCATCGAGGACGCGGCGCAGGTGATGGGCCCGGTGCTGAGCCCGCCCCGCGTCGCTCCAGCCCCGAGTGACCGCGAGGTGGTGACGGCGATCCGCAACGCCGTCACGGCCCTGCGCGGCATCGCGCAGGGGGGCCAGGGCGCCGCGGCGTCCGGCCCGCTGGCGACGATCCAGGGCTTCACCGACACCCTCGAGCGCCTCGCCGGCGCCGAGCCGTCGGTGCGCGAGGCCGCCGCCGCCGCGACGGTGCCGAACCTCAAGGCCCTGCTCACCCGCCTGCGCAGCCTGCTCACGCCGGAGAAGATCACCCTCGAGAACCTGCCGGCGCAGATCCGCTCCGGCTGGATCGCCGCCGACGGCAAGGCCCGGATCGAGGTGCAGCCGAAGGGCAACTCGAACGACAACGCGGTGCTGCGGCGCTTCTCGAAGGAGGTGCTGAGCGTGGCCCCGCACGCCACCGGCGCGCCGGTTGCCACCACCCGGTCGAGCCACACCATCCTGGGCGCCTTCATCGAGGCGGGCCTGCTGGCGCTGGCCTCGATCTTCATCATCCTGTCGGTCGCCCTGCGGCGGCCCTGGGACGTCGCCATGGCGCTCGGGCCCCTGGTGCTCGCCACCCTGTGGACGCTGGAGGCGCTCTACCTCATCGGCATGCCGCTGAACTTCGCCAACATCATCGCCCTGCCGCTGATGCTGGCGGTGGGCGTCGCATTCCACATCTACTACGTGATCGCCTGGCGGGCCGGCGTCGCCGACATGCTGGCCTCGAGCCTGACGCGGGCGATCTTCTTCTCGGCGCTCACCACCGGCACCGCCTTCGGCTCGCTGGTGCTGTCGAGCCACCCGGGCACCGCCAGCATGGGCAAGCTCCTCGCCCTGTCGCTGTTCTTCACCCTGCTCGCCGCCTTCTTCATCGTGCCGGCCTTCCTGGGGCCGCCGCCGAAGCAGAAGGCGAAGGACGGCGCACCGGAGAACGCGGCCCAGCGCGATCCCCTGATCCCGGCCTGACATCCGGGCCGGACCATTGGCCAAGCAGCCCCGCCCTCGCCGAGGGGGCGGGGCTTTTTCGTCGCCCGCCCTGTTGCGGCGCAGCGAGGCCCCGTGCTAAGGCACCGGGCATGATGCAGGATCGAGCCATACCGGTCTCGCGGCCCACGCCGCCGTAGCGCCCGCTCTCCCGCATCCCTCTCCCATTTCCGCTCTCCTGCCCGCCCGATTCGATCGGCGGGTTCTCCTCGCGCGCCCTCCCCGCCTGGGCGCCTCTCCGAAAGCTCCTCTCCCATGAACCTCGTCCGCCTGCGGCGCGAATGGGCGCCCGACGTCACGCGCGAACTCCTGGCCGGCACCGTCGTCGCCCTCGCCCTGATCCCTGAGGCAATCGCGTTCTCGATCATCGCCGGCGTCGACCCGAAGGTCGGCCTCTACGCCTCGTTCTGCATCGCGGTCGTGACCGCGATCGCGGGCGGGCGCCCGGCGATGATCTCGGCCGCGACCGGCGCGATGGCCCTGGTGATGACCACGCTGGTGAAGGAGCACGGCCTCGGCCACCTCTTCGCCGCCACGATCCTGACCGGCCTGATCCAGATCGCCGCCGGCGCGTTCAAGCTCGGCAACCTGATGCGCTTCGTCTCGCGCTCGGTCGTTACCGGCTTCGTCAACGCGCTCGCGATCCTGATCTTCCTCGCCCAGATGCCGGAGCTCATCGGCCGCGGCCCGGTGGTCTACGCGATGACGGCCGCCGGCCTCGCGCTGATCTACGGCCTGCCCTACCTGACGAAGGCGGTGCCCTCGGCGCTCGTCACCATCGTGCTGTTCACCGCCGTCTCGATGAGCCTCGGCCTCGGCATCCGCACCGTCGGCGACATGGGGGCGCTGCCGAGCGAGTTGCCGAGCTTCGCCCTGCCGCAAGTGCCGCTCACCCTCGAGACCCTGCGCATCATCCTGCCCTACGCCCTCACCCTCGCCATGGTCGGCCTGCTCGAGAGCCTGATGACCGCGGCGATCATCGACGAGCGCACCGACACCACCTCGAACAAGAACCGCGAATGCGCCGGCCAGGGGCTGGCCAACATCACCGCCGGCCTGTTCGGCGGCATGGCCGGCTGCGCGATGATCGGCCAGTCGGTGATCAACGTCTCGTCGGGCGGCCGCGGCCGGCTCTCGACCCTGTGGGCCGGCGCCTTCCTGCTGTTCCTGATCGTGGTGCTCGGCCCCTACGTGGCGCAGATCCCGATGGCGGCCCTCGTCGCGGTGATGATCATGGTGTCGATCAACACCTTCCAGTGGCGCTCGATCCGCACCCTGGTCACCCACCCGACCACGTCCAGCATCGTGATGCTCGGCACCGTCGCGGTCGTGGTCGCCACCCACGACCTCGCCAAGGGCGTGCTGTTCGGCGTGGGCTTGAGCGGGCTGTTCTTCGCCCACAAGGTCACCCGCTTCTTCGCCGTCGCCTCCGCGCGCGAGGCCGGCACCCGCACCTACCGGGTCACCGGCCAGATCTTCTTCGCCACGGCCGAGGCCTTCCACGCCGCCTTCGACTTCCGCGAGGAGGACCTGGACCGCGTGGTGATCGACCTCACGGCGGCGCATTTCTGGGACATCACCGCCGTCAGCGCCCTCGACCGCATCGTCCTGAAGTTCCGCCACCACGGCTTGGCCGTGGAGATCACCGGCCTCAACGCGGCCTCGGCCACGATGGTCGAGCGGCTCGCCACCCACGACAAGCCGGGGGCGGCGCTGTCCTCGGGGCATTGAGCTCCGGCTCCCGGTACGCCCCCGGCGCCCGTAGGCCCCCCCGCGTCTCGGGAACGGGCCGCCGCGGGGCTCGGGCTGCCTGGGCAGACCGCAGGCGTGCGGATCCTCCCTCCGGTCACGGGCCGGAGGCCCGCCCCCAAGATCGAAGAGTCGAGGCGTACATCATTCCTTCAAATGGATGATGATCTTGGGAAGAAACATTTTGTAACATACCGCCCGTCCGACAAGCGGCAATATCGACCATCGATAATGGTTTGCAAGGAGACGGGTCGTGAAGAGAGTGATCATGGCCGGTTGCGCCCTGGCCGTCGTCTCGGGTGGTTTCGTCGTCTCGTCCCTTGGTCACGCACAAGCACAGCCCGTCGTGACTGTTCCGAGAGAGTGCAGCAACGGCGTCTGCGGGTCGTCCAAGTATTACGGCGGCCGGGTGCGGATCTCCGTGGGCAGCCGATTGTCGCGGACCACGCACTTCAACTTCAAGACCAATCCGGGTGCACAGATCGAGATCCGGGGAGGATACTCCTTCGACCAGGAGCCCGGACGGCGCGGAACCTACAGCGTCCAGGCCTGTGACCGCGGCGGCTTCGGAGCACGATCGACCTGCACCCGGTGGGCGACGTTCCAGTGGAGAAGCTGAGGCTGAGCCGAGTCGCGCTGGCGGGCGAATCCTGCATCGTTTTCGCAGCCGAACCGGTGACCGTCTCGGCACTGACTGGCCGGCCGCTCGATAGTCAGGTCAATGACCGGTGCCGGTCGTTCAGGAAATCCGAGAAGCCCCCGAGCCGTGCGCCGGAGGCCGCCAGCGCGGACCGGCTCTCCGGCGCCACCAGGGCGTCGAGCTCCGCCGCGTAGGCGTAGCCTAGCGCCTCGCCCGGGAAGCCGCCGGCGGTGGCGGGGTGCAGGTAGAGCTCGGTCAGCCCGTCCGGCAGGTGGCGCAGCAGGCCCGCGACCCGGGCCGGGGTCATGGCGCCCGACCAGGCGAGGCCGAGCACACGATCGGGGGTGAGGACGCCCGACCGCCGCGCCCGGGCGCCGAGCAGCGCCGCCCAGGGGGCGGTGTCGAGGGCGAGTCCCGGCTTCGCGCCGGGCTCGGCGAGGCGCAAGGTGTCTCGCGATTCCCGCGGCACCCGGATCGCCCGCATCCCGTAATCGCGCCCGATCGCCAGCACCATCCCGGCGATGATCGGGTGGACGTGGAAGTGCTTGTGCGCGTTGACGTGGTCGAGGGGCAGCCCGGTCGCCCGGAAGGCCTCGAACTGCGCCCGGATCTCGGCGGCGAGCTGGCGCCGGGCGCCGGACCTCAGGGCCAGGTCGAGCCCGAGCCGCGCCTGGTCGGCCCGCATCAGCCCGGCGCCGTCGGTGAGGTCCGGAAGTTCCGACGCCGGCAGGGTCGGCCACGCCTCCACCATCACGAGGTGCAGGCCCACCCTCAAGGACGGCAGGGCGCGGGCCCGCGCCACCGCGTCGGCGGCGGCCGGTGCCGACACCATCAGGCTCGCCGCGGTGAGGATGCCGTCGCGGTGGGCCCGCTCCACCGCCTCGTTCACCTGCGGCGAGAGGCCGAAATCGTCCGAGGTGACGACGAGGCGCTTCTCCGATGCCGGCATCGTCAGCTGTCCTGCTCCATCGTGGCGGCATCCCCCGGCCTCGCGGCCACCAGGGCGTCGCGGCCGAGCACCAGCGTCGCGCCGCCCTTGCCGCCGGAGGGGGAGAGCGCCTGGATCAGGCGCAGGTTCATCAGCTCGGGATTGCCCTTGAGCATCCGGGCGGCATTGGCGAGGGAGCGCAGGGCCGCCTGCTCGCCGCGGGCGCGCTCCAGGGCGGCCTGGGATTCGAGGCGGGCGCGCTCGACCTCGACGTAGAGGCGCCGCGGATCCGGCGGCAGGGTGAGGGCGGTGACCGTGATCGACGCGAGCCGGCAGCCCGCGACCGGCTGCGGGACATCGCTCGCGAGCGCCGCCCCGAGCCCCGGCCGGTCGGCCAGCATCGCCTCGACGCTGCGGGCGGCGGCGTGCACCAACGCGTCGGTAACGGCGAGCTTGAGGGCCTCGCGATAGTTGCCCGCGTGGGCGGCGCGCGGATCGACGATCTCGAAGGCGATCGTCGCCGAGACCCGGTAGAGCAGGCGGTCGGCGCTCGTGACCTTGAGGGCGAAGAGGTTCTCGAAGCTCAAGCCGCGCGGCAGCGTCACCACGAGGCGGTCGCTCCGGCCCAGGGTGCGGGAGCGGCCCGGGCCGAGCACCCCGGCGAAGCGGCCGTCGACGTAGAGCAGGCCCTGCTCCCACTCGTGGATGGTTCGGCTCATCCGTCCGACCTGCCGCCACAGGATGGCCAGCACCAGGACGCAGAGCGCGACGCTCATGAGGCCGAGGCCGGTCGGCGGCATTCTCTTCTGCTCCGTCTGGCTTGAAACACACCCCGCCGCGGGGACCGAACGGGGGCCCGTAGCCCGCAGGGTCCGATCCTGGCTGCCCGGAGGCCGGCGCCGGAGGGCGGGGTTGGGCTATCCTGACTGGCTGCCTGAGGCGGACTGATCACCGCTGGCCGTGCCCTGGCGGGCATCGCGCGGCACGGGTCTGCCGTTGCGTGACGTAGCACGAGGCGGGGCGCCCCTGTCGAGGGGGGCCGGACGAGAACGACCGGGCGCGAGCCCGGCCGTCGTGACGATGCGGTGATGAGGCGGCGCTTACGCGGCCTTCTTGGCGACGCCCTGGCGCTCGCGCAGGAAGTGCCAGAACTCGACGCCCTCGCGCAGGCGCCGCTTCATCATGTCGGGCGAGCGCACCATCTCGCTGACGATCGAGGCGATCTTCGGGGCGCGGAAGTAGAACTTCTTGTAGAACTCCTCCACCGAATTGAAGATCTCGGTGTGGGACAGGTGCGGGTAGTGCAGCGGCGCGATCTGCACGCCGTTCTCGTCGACCAGCTCGGCGTTGTCCTTGTCGAGCCAGCCGTTCTCCACCGCCTGCTTGTACAGGAAGGTGCCAGGATACGGCGCGGCGAGGGAGACCTGGATGGTGTGCGGGTTGATCCGCTTGGCGAAGGCGATCGTCTCCTGGATCGTCTCCTTGGTCTCGCCCGGCAGGCCGAGGATGAAGGTGCCGTGGATCGCGATGCCGAGCTCGTGGCAGTCCTTGGTGAACTTCTCCGCGACCTCGACCCGCATGCCCTTCTTGATGTTGTGCAGGATCTGCTGGTTGCCGGACTCGTAGCCGACCAGGAGCAGGCGCAGGCCGTTCTCCTTCAGGACCTTCAGGGTCTCGCGCGGCACGTTGGCCTTGGCGTTGCACGACCAGGTCACGCCGAGCTTGCCGAGTTCGCGGGCGATCTCCTCCGCGCGCGGGAGGTTGTCCGTGAAGGTGTCGTCGTCGAAGAAGAATTCCTTGGTCTGCGGGAATTCCTTCAGGCAGTACTTGATCTCCTCGATCACGTGCGCGACCGAGCGGGTGCGGTAGGTGTGGCCGCCGACCGTCTGCGGCCACAGGCAGAAGGTGCAGCGCGACTTGCAGCCCCGGCCGGAATAGAACGAGATGTAGGGGTGCTTCAGGTACCCGATGAAGTACTTCTCCATCTCGAGGTCGCGCTTGTAGACCGAGGTCACGAACGGCAGCTGGTCCATGTCGGTCATGATCTCGCGGTCCGGGTTGTGGACCACGACGCCGTCGGCGTTCCGGTACGAGAGACCCTTGATCTCCGCCATCGGCACGCCCTCGGCGACCTCCTTGACGGTGAAGTCGAACTCGTTGCGGGCGCAGAAATCGACCACCGGGGCCTGGGCCATCGAGCCGGCGGCGTCCACCGCGACCTTGGCGCCGATCAGGCCGGCGATCAGCTTCGGGTTCGCCGCCTTCAGCGCCTCGATCGTCTTCACGTCCGACTTGAACGACGGCACCGAGGTGTGCAGCACCACGAGGTCGAAGTCGTTGGCCTGGGCCACGATCTCCGGCAGCTTGATGTCGTGCGGTGGCGCGTCGATCAGCTTGGAGTTCGGCACCAGGGCCGCCGGCTGGGCGAGCCAGGTCGGGTACCAGAACGACTTGATCTCGCGCTTGGCCTGGTAGCGCGAGCCGGCGCCGCCGTCGAAGCCGTCGAAGGTGGGGGCCTGGAGGAAGAGGGTCCGCATCATCGGGGTCGTCTCTGAGGAGGGGCCGCCAGAGCGGCCGTGAGGCCGCCTGCGCGGCCGATGAGGCCGTCGAACGGCCGATGTCGTGTCGTCAGGTCGAGGGAGCGCCGGACTCGCGGGCGAGGCCGGGCTCGGGGATCAGCGTGCCGTCCGCAACGACCCGATAATCATGACCTTTCCAAGTCACGGCGCCGGATACGAAGCACCAAGCGAAGCCGGCGAAGGACAGGAGGTCGCGGATCGGCAGCAGCCAGTAGGGGTGCGGCTCGAGGCCGAAGGCCCGCTCGATCCGCACGCACAGCACGATGCGGCAGGCCAGCGCCAGGGCCGCCGCCGCCAGGGCGGTGACGCCCGAGCCGGGCAGCAGCGCGGCGATGAGCGCCAGCGGGAAGGCGTGGGTGACCAGGGTGCCGGCGTAGCCGACCGGATCGAGGTTGCGGATGGTGCGGTTCCAGCGGGTCTCGTGCCGCCACAGCCCGGCAAGCGAGGTGTCGACGCAGGTATGCCCGATGGTGAAGCTCGGGATCGCCACGATGCCGCCCTGTGCCCGGAGCGCCGCCCCGAGGGCGTAGTCGTCGGCGAGGTCGTCGCGGATCGCCTCGAAGCCGCCGATGCTGGGCAGGAGCTCGGTGCGGAACGCGATGGTCGAGCCGAAGCACGGATCGGCGAGGCCCAAGCCCGTGCCCATCAGCACGTTGGGCAGGAACTGGGTGTCGATGGCGAGCGCCGAGAGGTGGGCCCACACGCCCCGGTTGGCCGGCACGCCGTGGTAGAGGCAGGTGACGCCGGCGACGCCGGGCTGCGCCAGCTCGGCGACGATCCGCTCGAGGTAGTCGGGCGCCACCACCATGTCGCTGTCGGCCAGCACCACGATCTCGTGGGCGATCAGGCCCGCCATGTTGATGAGGTTCGAGACCTTGCGGTTCGCGCCGTGCTGGCGGGCGTCGATCACCAGGTCGATGCGCAGGGACGGGTGCTCGGCCTGCAGCCGGTGCACCACCGCGATCGCCGGGTCGGTCGCGGTCTGCACCCCGAAGATCACCTGCACGGCGCCCGCATAGGCCTGGGTGCAGAAGGTGGTGAGGTTCTGGTGCAGGTTCGGCTCGTCGCCGCAGAGCGGCTTGAGCACGGTCACCGAGGGGCGCGGCGCCTGCGCGGCCAGGTGCGGCACCGGGCGCCGGGCGAGGCGCCCGGCGAGCCAGGCCGTGGTCAGGCCGTACACGCATCCCGCGAGCGCCAGGATGATCAGCAGGGTGGAGATCCAGGTCCAGTCCATGGCGAAACGCACGATCCCTGGGAGGAGTTGGCCGCGCGGGGCGCGGCGGGCTGTCTTATGGCTCTGATGCTACGGACGGATCGTTCGTGCCCGGTTGTCGCCGGCACCGTGATCCGGCTCAGGGCTTAGGCGCCGCCTTCGGCGGCGGGGCCGCCAGCATCGTCTCGGTGGACTTGCGCAGGTGGGCCAGCAGGCCGTCCGGCCCGCCCTCCTGCAGCGGCTCGGAGAAGCCGGTGCGCAGGGTGCCGGCCTCGCTCACCGTGCCCTGGAGGTAGACGTCGGTGATCCGGTTCTCGGCGTTCAGCACGTAGTCGACCGGGGAGGTGTCGCCGCTGCCGTCGGTCACGGTGACGTGCACGATGCGGCCGTTGCCGCGCGCCTCGCTCTTCGGGTCGATCGCGAACTTGCTGCCGGCGGCGGCGCTGAGCCGCGTGGCGTAGGTCGCGGTCAGGTAGGGCCCGAAGGCGGCGGTCAGGGCCTCCTGCTTGTCGGCCGGGATCTCCTTCCAGCGCGTGCCGACGCCCAGGCGCAGCATCGCCGGCAGGTCGAAGTTCTGCTGCATCGGTCCGGACAGGATCTCGGCCCGGGCGCGTACGTCGCCGGCCTTCAGGGCGGCCTCGAGAGCCTCCGTCATGCGCCGCACGGTGGCCACCGCCGGGTCGCCCTCCCCGGCCTCGGCCGCCGGCGCGGCGGCGCTCTGGGCCGCGGCCGGCAGCGGCATCGCCTGGGCGGCCGCCGCCAGGAGGCCGGCGATCGTCAGGCTGCGCAGGATCTCGCGTCGGGTCTGCACCAGGTCACTCTCCTTTGCCATCGACGGGCGCCGCGGCGTAGCCGAAGGCGGGCCCGAGGCCCTGGCGCGGGCGCAGGCGCGCCCGCAGGGCCGCGCCGATCCCGGCCGCCGGGCGGCGGCCTTGATCGGCGTTATCCTCCAGGGCGTGCCAGAGCAGCAGGCTCGGCAGCCCGACCGTCAGGTCGGCGAGGCGCTTGATCAGCGACAGGGCCAGGGCCGCCTCCGCCGGGATGCCGAACACCGCGCAGAGCGCGATCAGCCCGCCCTCCTGCGCGCCGAGCGCGCCCGGCACCGCGAAGGCGGCGCCGCGCACCGCCTGCGCCAGGCTCTCGATCACGATCGCCTCGAGGAAGCCGACCTCGTAGCCCATGAAGCGCAGGACGATCCAGACCTCGAGGGTGCCGATGATCCAGCCGATCAGGTGGGTCCCGATGGCGGTGGCGATGCGGCCGCGCGCGGCGTAGAGGCCGCGCAGGCGCTCGAACAGCACGTCGACCGCGCCGAAGATCCGCCACTCGCGCCCGCCGGCGAAGCGGTTGATCGCCGCCTGCAGCAGGGCCTGGCCGAAGCGCCGCTGCACCAGGTAGAACGCCACGAGGGCCGGGGCCGCCACGACGAGGCCGAGGCCGACATAGTGCACGATCGGCCCGTCGCCCCCGAGGGCGACCAGGATGCCGAGGCCCGCCACCGTGAACAGGAACTGCGTGAGCGCCTGGATCATCAGGTCCACCAGCGTGGTCGCGCCCGCGAGCGCCCCCGGCACGCGCTGGAGCGTCAGCAGCCGGGCGCCGATCAGGTCGCCGCCGACCTGCGCCACCGGCAGCAGGGTGTTCACGCCCTCGCGCACGAAGCGCACGCCGACGCAGGTGCGCAGCAGCGGTCTCTCGTCGCGGGGAAACACCACCCACCAGCCGAGGCCCGCCCAGGCCACGGCCACGAAGCGCGCCGCCACCACCAGCACGGCGCCCCAGCCGGAGGCCCACAGGGCATCCGCGACCGCCTCCGGTCCCGAGGAGACGAACAGGCCGATCACGGTGCACAGGCCGGCGATCAGGCCCAGAGTCGTCAGTCGCTTCATGACCCTCTTTCTGTCGTCGCGGCAGCGACCGCGGGGGCGCGCCATTCCGGCAACGGAGGCGAAACAAAGCAGCGCCGTTGCATCCCGGCACGTTGCAGCTTTGATGGGCCCTGTCTATCACCGCCCGGACACACTGCCGGTGAATCCGGCATGTCCCACCGGCCCGGCGAGCCCGACCAAGCATCGCCGCAAGCTTATGTTATGGCGCAGCTTCCTCCCCGGCCGGCGCGGACCGGCGGGGCTCTGGAATCACGCGAGAGAAGGCCGCTTGTGACGGCCGTCAGGGGATGGACGAGGCATGGATCGGGAGACGACCTTCGAGGCCGAGCGCAGCCCGCTCGACGATGCGGCCGCGCACGACCTGCCGGCCTTCCAGGGCGACGGTCCCGGCCGCGCTCCGGCGCCGCAATCGCCGGTGATGGCCTGGAACGAGTGGGACCCGCTCGAGGAGGTGATCGTCGGCTCGCTCGACGGCGCCACGATCCCGACCCACCACCTGACGGTGATCTTCAACCTGCCGCGGGCCGCCCAGCCGTTCTACCGGCTCGCCTCCGGCTGGAAGTACCCCGGGTTCATGAAGAAGCTCGCCCAGCAGGAGCTGGACGGCTTCATCAAGATCCTGGCCGGCGAGGGCGTGAAGATCCGCCGTCCCGACTCGGTCGACTTCTCGAAGAAGTTCAAGGCGCCGCGCTGGTCGTCGCGCGGCTTCTGCGTCGCCTGCCCGCGCGACCCGTACCTGGTGATCGGCGACGAGATCATCGAGAGCCCGATGTGCTGGCGCTCGCGCTACTTCGAGGGCGACGCCTACCGCTCGCTGTTCAAGGAGTACTTCCGGGCCGGCGCGCGCTGGACCTCGGCGCCGCGGCCCCAGCTCACCGACGAGCTCTACAACTACGGCTACCGGGTGCCGAACCTGAAGGCCGGCGAGCCGATGCAGTTCACGGTCAACGAGTTCGAGCCGGTCTTCGACGCGGCCGACTTCGTGCGCTGCGGCCGCGACCTGTTCGTGACCCGCTCCAACGTGACGAACCTGATGGGCATCGAGTGGCTGCGCCGCCACCTCGGGCCGGGCTTCCGCATCCACGAGATCGAGAGCCGCTGCCCGCAGCCGATGCACATCGACTCGTCGTTCATGCCGCTCGCCCCCGGCAAGGTGCTGGTCAACCCCGACTACATCGACGTCGAGAAGCTGCCGGCGGTGCTCAAGAAGTGGGACGTGCTGATCGCCCCCCGCCCCGACCCCGTCGAGGGCTTCATGAGCAAGATCTCGATGTGCTCGCCCTGGACCTCGATCAACGTGCTCGCCATCGACGAGAAGAAGATCGTGGTCGATTCGAGCCAGCCGACGCTGATCAAGGCGCTCAAGGACTGGGGCTTCGACCCGATCCCGACGCCGTTCCTGTCCTACGGCCCGTTCGGCGGCTCGTTCCACTGCGCCACGCTCGACGTGCGCCGGCGCGGCCCGCTGAAGTCGTACTTCTGAGCAAGGTACGGCGGCCCGCCGGGAGCGCGGGACGCCGTTTCCGATCGGGTTGCCGTTCGGCCACAGGCGGGTGACCGGGCGGCGGAATCGGCTTGCGCCCCGGCCGCCCGGCGGGTGAAACCGCGGGGAGCCGCCCGCACCCCGAAGGCCGTCGCCCGATGAGGATCCTGGTACTCGGCGGCTACGGCCTGATCGGCTCCGCCGTGCTCGCGCGCCTGCTCGAGGCGGGCCACGAGGTCTGCGCCCTCGGGCGCGACACCGCCGCGGCGCGGCGCCGCCTCCCCGAGGCGACCTGGATCACGCGCGACCTCGCGGCCCTCACCGATCCCGCCTCGTGGCACCCGGTGATCGCCGGCTGCGACGCGGTGGTGAACTGCGCCGGGGTGCTCCAGGACGGCCCGCGCGACGACGTGCGCGCCGTGCAGGCAACCGCCATGCGGGCGCTCTTCCGGGCCTGCGCCGAGGCGGGACTTCGCACGGTCGTGCAGGTCTCTGCCGTCGGCGCCTCATCCGATGCGCGAACCGCCTTCATGCGCACCAAGGCCGAGGCCGACGCGGCCCTGGCCGCGCTCGACCTCGACTGGACGATCCTGCGCCCGGGCCTCGTGCTCAGCCCCACCGCCTATGGCGGCACGGCGCTGCTGCGGGCGCTGGCCTCCGTCCCGCTGGTCGTGTCGGTCGTCGGCGGGGCCGGGCCGATCCAGACCGTCCACGTCGACGACGTCGCCGAGGCCGTGCGCCTCGCCGTCGCAGGCACGGTGCCGCCCAGGGCGGCCTACGACCTCGTGGAGGACGAGGCGCATGCCATGTGCGCCGTGGTCGCGGCGTTCCGGGCCTGGCTCGGCCATCCCCCGGCCGCGGTCGCGACCGTGCCGCGGCCCCTCGTGCGGCTGGTGGCGGCGGTCAGCGACGGCCTCGGCCGGCTCGGCTGGCGCTCGCCCCTACGGTGCACGGCGCTCGTTCAGGTCACGGAGGGCGTCACCGGCGATCCCGGCCCCTGGCGGCGGGCCGGCGGGCCGGCGCCGTCCGGTCTCCGGGCGAGCCTGCGCCGCCTGCCCTCCACGGTGCAGGAGCGCTGGTTCGGCCGGCTCTGGCTGCTGAAGCCGCTCGTCGTCGGCGGTCTGGCGCTGTTCTGGCTCGTCTCCGGCCTCGTCGGCCTCGCCCGGTTCGACGCGGCGGCCTCCGTGCTCACCACGCGGGGCATCGGGCCCGGCCTCGCCGGCGCCGCGGTCGCGGCCGGCATCGCCCTCGACCTCGCCCTCGGGGCCGCGATGCTGGTGCGGCGCACCATGCCGCTCGCCGCCCTGGCGATGGTCGGCGGCACCCTCGCCTACCTGGCGGCCGGAACGCTGCTCGCTCCCGACCTCTGGGCCGACCCCCTCGGCCCCTTCGTGAAGACGCTGCCCGCCGCCCTCCTGGCGCTCGTCGCCCTGGCCCTCGCCGCCGAGCGCTGAGCGGTGCCCTGGATCGACCTTTTGCGCTGGCTGCACGTGATCGGCGCGACGGTGCTGTTCGGCACGGGGACGGGGATCGCCTTCTTCATGCTGGCCGCGCACCGCACCCGCGACCCGGCCCTCGTCGCCCACGTCGCCGGCACGGTGGTGATCGCCGACGCGCTGTTCACGGCCACCGCCGCCGTGGTGCAGCCGCTGACCGGCTACGCCCTCGCCCGTCTCGTCGGCTGGCCGCTGACCGAGGGCTGGCTCCTCGCGTCGATCGGGCTCTACGTCCTCGTCGGCCTGTTCTGGCTGCCGGTGGTGCGGATTCAGCTCCGCCTGCGCGACCTCGCGCGGGCGGCGGCCGCGGGCGGGCAGGAGCTGCTGGCGGCCTACGACCGGCTGTTCCGGATCTGGTTCGCCTGCGGCTGGCCGGCCTTCGCCGCGATGCTGGCGATCCTCTGGCTGATGACTGCCAAGCCGACGCTGGGCTGAGGCGAACTCAAAGCCAGATCCCGCCTCAAGGCCAAGTCCCGCCTCACGGGCGCCCGGCGAGAGGGCCCTTGTCGGTCCAGTCCGGCGGCAGGCCGAACGAATCGCCGATGATGCCGTCGATGCCCGGGGCACGGCCGAAGGCCTGGCAGTCGGGGTCGCGGGGCATCTCGCCCAGCACCGTCACGCGGACGCGATCGTAGGTCGGGATGGTGAGCTCGGCCTCGAACGGGTCCTCGCCGGTGGCCAGGAACGAGCCGAAATCCTGGCCGAAATCGCCGGCGAGGTCGTAGGCGTCGGCGGCCGGCGAGAAGCGGGCCTGGTTGGTGAAGGAGTTGGCGCCCCCGGCCCACACCATGGCGGCGCGCTGCTGGCGGCGGGCGTCGAGGGCCTCGGCCTCCACCGTCAGGTCGCCGAGGCCGATCGGCAGGCGCGGCACCGGCACCTTGCCGATCGTGTCGGCGAAGCCGACGCCGACCTGCGCGGCGATCGAGATCGCCGCGGAGGCGCCGACCGCGACGCCCGCCGCCGGCACGTTGGTCAGCCCGACGCGGGTGATGCTGGACCGCACGGTCAGGTCGGCCTTGCCGGACGAGACCACGTCGTAGCGCAGCGACAGCTCGTAGCAGAGCGCCCGGTCCGCCGCGTTGGCGACGACCCGGCGCTCCTGCTCGGTCAGGCCGGGGCCGGAGACCGCCTCGGGGAAGGTGGTCGGGATGATGCGGACGGTCCGCACCTGGGCCATCGCCGCCTTGTCGATGAAGATCCGCGACTTCGTGGCGGTGGCGTCGCTCGCCGTCAGGTGATCGTAGCGCGTCAGCAGGCCGGTCTGGGTCAGCACCGGCGTGGCGCAGCCTGCGAGCGCGGCCAGCGCCGCCGCGGTCGCACCGCGGCGTATGGTCCGCGCGCCCAGGGCAGCCTTGATTGTCGTCCGCATTCGGTCGCTTTCCCGGATGACGCGTAGCCGGACCCGCGGGGACCCTGGCGGAGGCTCCCGGAGACCGGCTCCTGGCGGCGCAGGACGGGCCCGTTCCGGGCCGCCGCGCCGTGATGGTCCGAAGCCTAACGCCCGCGGCCCGGGCCGGGAAGACGAGCTTGGCGGCAGCGGACGGTTCGGCCCGAGCTGTAACGCTTCGGCCACATTGTTTCTGGCGGCCGGAGCCCTATCGCCTCGCCCGACCGCGTTGCGGCCGGGCGAGCCTCCTGGTTGTCGATGGGCCGCAATCGTCCTCGACGAGCCGGCATCCCCGTCGTCGGACGTTGCTCCGGGCCTCGTCAGGCCATCGCCGCCATGCTGCAGCTTTGGCCGCCATCCACAGGCAGGCAGACGCCGGTGATGAAGCGGGCCTCGTCGGAGGCGAGGAAGACTGCCGCGTGGGCGATGTCCCAGGCCTCGCCCAGGCGGCCCAGGGGCACCCGTCGGTCGCGGCCGGCATCCAGGGTGCCGGCGCCCCGGCACTCGTCGGCGACCGTGGTGTCGAGGAGTCCCGGCAGGATCGCGTTCGCCCGGATGCCATCGCGGGCGTACTGCATCGCCACCGAGACCGTGGCCTGGTTCACCGCCGCCTTCGCGGCCGCATAGGCGAAGGACGGTGTCCCGGTCCAGCGCAGGGAGGCCACCGACGAGATGTTGACCACCGCGCCCCGGCGCCGGGCCCGCATCCCCGGCAGCACCGCCTTGCAGGTGCGCCAGACGCCGCCGACATTGACCTCGAGCGCTTGGCGCCAGGCCTCCTCGTCGAGGTCCTCCGGGCCGCCCGCCTCCGGCAGGCCGACATTGTTGTGCAGGATGTCGATGTGGCCGAATCGCCTCTCGCCGGCGGCGACGGCCTTCGCCACCGCATCGAAGTCGGTGACGTCGGCGCAGAGCGCCTCGGCCTCGTTGCCCTCCTCGGCGATGATCTGGGCCGTCTCCTCAGCGGCCGCGAGCAGGCGGTCGACGCAGATCACCCGGGCGCCCTCCCGGGCGAAGGCCACCGCGACGGCCTTGCCGTTGCCCCATCCGGTGCCGGCGGAGCCCGCCCCGAACACGATCGCGATCTTCTTCACCAGGCGTGTCGACATGGCGCGGCCTCCGCGTGCTCGGAGGACAGTCGCGAGAAATCCCCCGCCCGCGCAACGGGCGAGGAAGCAGGGCCGCCAGTATTCGCCCGCATGGCACCTGACCAGGGCTTTGCCCCGATGGCACCTGGTCCGGGCTCTGCTGGGCGGCCGTGCGCGGCGCCGGGCCCGCGGGCTCAGGCCCGGGCGGGGCCGGCGGCCCGGGCCCAGCGCCAGGCCGCGACCCCCGCCGCGAGGGCGAGGCAGAGCTGGGCCAGGCTGCCCTCGCCCAGATGGGCGTGGCCGAGCCCGAGCCGCACGGCGAGGCGCACGGCCGCGCCCGCGGCCCAGTAGCCGAGGCAGAAGGTCAGGGCGGCGAGGAGGAGCGCGACGAAGTCGCTCCTGGGGAGATCGGCCACCCCGGGGGTGTCGTTCGTGGGGGTATCGTGCATGGGAGAGACCCCGCGGGCAGGGACGCGCCTCGCGGGCCCAGCAAGAGCCGCGCCAGGCCGGTCCCGGCCCTGCGGCTCATTCGGGCCGCGTCGCCTGCATCGACGGCCGGTCCCCGAAGCGCGCGAACCACTGCGCCGCCGCCGGGGCGCGCTCGCGCCAGCCCAGGTCGGGCAGGCGCAGGTCGAGGTAGCCGAGGCCGCAGCCATACGTGATGGTGGCGATGTCGACCCGCTCGCCGAACTCCGGCGCCGCCGCCTCGATCCTCCCGAGCGCGTCGGCGATCTTCTCCCGCTGGCCGGAGACCCAGGCCGGCGAGCGCTCGGTCTCCTGGCGCACCCGGGTCTCGTAGACGCAGAGCAGGGCCGCATCGAGCAGGCCGTCGCCGATCGTCTGCGCGGTGAGGGCCGCCCAGCGGGCCGGGCCCGGGGCCGGGAAGAAACCGCCCTGGCCCAGATGGTCGAGGTACTCGCAGATCACCCGGCTGTCGGCCAGGACCGTGCCGTCGTCGAGGAGCAGCGTCGGCACCTGCCCGAGGGGGTTCTGCGCCACGATGCCGGCGTCGCGGTTGATCGGGTGGGCGGCGGTCGGCAGCAGCTCGATCCTGTCGGCGAGCCCGAGCTCGTGGGCGACGACCAGCACCTTGCGGACGAACGGCGACGCCTTGGCGTAGAACAGCTTCATGTGTTTCCTCCTGGTGGGTTCTTTTTCGTCGAGCGTTCGATCGTCCGGAATGACGGGAGCGACGTTCTCCACTGTCATACCGCCGCGCCTTCGAACGGACCCGTTCGGAGGCGCAAGGCAAGCCCGAACGGGCGCCGGCGCTGATACCCTCGCGCCTTCGCATCGACGTGTCGATGCGAAGGCGCGAGGGTATCATTCGCTTGGTGTGCCCCGTCGAACGAGGCCGTTCGACGGCGCGGCGCCGGATGACAGGGGAGGGTGTCAATGCCGTTCCGAGAGGGGAGCAGGCTCCGACGCAAGAAAGCCCAGCGTCATCGCCGGATCTCTCGCGTCGGGGCGTGTTGATCGGC
>NZ_LABY01000169.1 GCF_001043975.1 Methylobacterium variabile | reverse complement strand
CTACGCAGCCTGCGCGATCAGCCGGATCCACCCGGACGAGGGCATCCGGCCGATCATCGGCTACATGCTGGCCCTGCTCGCCGGTCTCGTCGTCGTCATCCTCGTGCCCTGGATCTCCATCGGGTTCCTGTGATCCCGCAACGGCCCGACGCCGCGTTCCGGTCTCATGCAGCGAGAGCGGCATGAGACCGGGATCCGGCGCGGGACGTCGCGAGGCCTCCGGTGTCCCGCGCGCCCGGCCCTCCGAGGCCCGGGCGCGCGCCTCTTTCTACTCGGCCGCCTTGGCAAGGGCGGCCGAGTAGGCACCGCTCTTCAGGGTCTTGGCGAGCCATCCGTCGACCGCCGCCTTCAGGGCCGGGTCGCGGGTCATCCAGAAGGCCTTGTCGTTCTTGTTGAACACATCCGGCACCGCCGCCGGGCAGAGCACGCCGGCGCTGAGCCGGGACTGGTAGTCGACCTCGGTCCCGTCGGTGACCATCACGTCGGCTCGACCCTCGGCCACTTCCTTGAAGATCGCGCGGTTGTCGGGGAAGACCCGCACCGAGGCGTGGGGGAAGTTGGCGTCGGCGAAGCGCTGGTTGGTGCCGCCGGGATTGACCACGACGCGCACCTCCGGCTTGTCGATGTCCTTGATCGAGACGAAGCGGTTCTTGTCGCCGCAGCGCACGATCGGGCGCTTCCCGTCGGTCAGCACGGGCACCGAGAACTCTCCCGCCGCGGCCCGGTCGGGCGTGACGGTGACGCCCCCCATCGCGACGTCGTAGCGGTCGGAGAGCAGGTCCTCCTTCAGGGTCTTCCAGGTCGTCGGCACGATCTCGACCTTGACGCCGAGGGCCTTGGCGAGCTCGCCCGCCATCGTCACGTCGGCGCCCTTGATGCTGCCGTCGGGCATGCGCAGCGAGTAGGGTGCATAGTCGCCGGTCAGGCCGACCCGCAGCGTGCCGTCCTGCTTGATCGCGGCCAGCGGCCGCGCCGCCGCCGGCACGGCCGCCATCGCGACCAGAACCCCCACCACGCTCGCGAACTTGCGCATCGTCACCGCCCTGACCTCTGCGTTCTCGTCAACCCATCTGTCGTACGGATATCGCATGGGTCCGGTAAAGCCCGGATGACGGCTTGACCGCGCGCCGGCACTGCGCGGCGATTGACTCGGCCGCCGGCACCGGCTCCTTCGCGGGCATGGCCCCTCTTCCGGACACCGCGCGGCGGGCGTCGCGCCTCCTCAGCCGCCACCGACCGCGCCTGACCCAGGCCGTGCGCATGACGGCGGCGAGCCTCGCGACCTTCGCGCTGGCCGAAGCCCTCGGCCTGCCGCAGGAATACTGGGCGGTGATCACCGCGCTCATCGTCACGCAGAGCAGCGTCGGCGGCTCCCTCAAGGCCGCCCTCGACCGCTTCCTCGGCTCGGTGCTGGGCGCCTGCTACGGCGGCGCGGTCGCCTTCGCGATGCCGCATCACGGCGCCGCCGCGACCTTCGCGGCGCTCCTCGTGGCGGTGGCGCCGCTCACGGTCGCGGCGGCGTTCTCGGCCGGGTTCCGCATCGCGCCGATCACCGCGATCATCGTCCTGCTCTCCACCTCCGGCTCGAGCCTCGGGCCCCTCGCCTTCGCGGTCGACCGGATCCTGGAGATCGGCCTCGGCTGCGTCGTCGGTCTGGCGGTCTCGCTCCTCGTGGCGCCCGCCCGGGCCGCCCGGGCGGTGACCGTCCAGGCCGCGGGCCTCGCCCGGCTCCTCGCCGGGCAGCTCGAGGCCCTCGCCCGCCTCGACGCGACAGAGACCCCGGAGGCCAAGGCCCTGCCGCTCGCCGTGCGCAAGGCGCTGTCGCGCCTCGAGACCCTTTCGGGCGAGGCCGCCCGCGAGCGCCGCAGCCGGCTCTCGGCCGCCCCCGACCCGGACCCGCTCCTGCGTACCCTGATGCGCCTGCGCCACGACGTCGTGCTGATGCGCCGGGCGATGTCCGAGGCCGAGGAGGACGTGCTGCGGGTCCACCTCGCCGAGGCCTGGGCGAAGGCGGCCACGGCCGCCGCCGCGCGGCTGCGGGCCCTGGCCGACGACCTCGCGGCCGGTCGCCGGCCGGCGGGCGACGACGCGGCCCTCGCGGGCGCAATCGCCGGCTACCGCGGCGCCATCGACGAGATGCGCCGGCGCCAGGTGACCCGGACCTTGTCCACCGACGGCGTCGGCCGCATCTTCTGGATCGCCTTCAGCCTGGAGCAGTTCCGGCGCAACCTCGACGACCTCGCCGAGCGGGCGGCGGATTTCGCCGGGCCCGAGGCGCAGGGCAACGCCGTCTGATCCCGCAGCGCCTTCGAACCCGGAGGCGCTGGCTTAAGCCCGCACGGGTCTGCGCCGCAGGCGCCGGGCGCTGATGCGCCGGACGCTGATGCGCCGGACGCTGTGCCACCGACTGTCGATGGCACAGCGCGAAGGCCCGAACCCCCTTTAGGGCGTGCGCTTGCGCAGCACCATGTCGCCCTGGAACAGGAACTTCTGGGCACGCTTGCCGGTGTCGACCTCGGTGGTGAAGACGTTGCCGCGGGAATCGACCGCGAGGTTGTGCACCCAGTGGAAGTCGCCGGCCATGCGGCCGTTGCGGCCGAAGCGACCGACGGTCGCGCCGTCCTCCCGCCGCAGGGTGCGGACCTCGTTGTTGGCGCCGTCGGCGTTCATCAGGAAGGTCTGCGCCTCGTCCGGCCACAGCGCCAGCTCCCAGACCGAGCCGTTGGCCCGGGTCTGCGGCTCGACGGAGAATTCCTTCACGAAGGCGCCGTCGCTGCGAAACACCTGGACCCGGTTGTTGGTGCGGTCGCAGACGTAGACCAGCCCGTCGCGGGCCACCTGCACGCAGTGGACAGGGTTGCGGAACTGCCGCGCCGGCGCTGCGGCCGGGTCGTAGGTTCCCAGCGCCACGTCGGTCGGCGGCTCGCCGTAGGCGCCCCACATCCGCTTGAAGGCGCCGGTCTCGGCGTCGAACACGATGATACGGTGGTTGTAGTAGCCGTCCGCGACGTAGACCTCGTTCGTCGCCGGATCGACCTGCACCTGGGCCGGCCGGCCCAGGCGCGTGGTGTCCCGGCTGTCGGTCTGCGGCCCGGACTTGCCGATCTGCATCACGAAGCGGCCGTCCTGGGTGAACTTCAGGATCTGCCCGTCCTGCTCGCCGTTGCCGGCGAGCCAGACGAAGCCCTTGTGGTCGACGTGGATGCCGTGCTCGTTCTGGGGCCAGTCGTAGCCCTGGCCCGGCCCGCCCCAGGCCTTGAGGAGGTTGCCCTCCTGATCGAACACGAGCACCGGCGGGGCCGGGACGCAGCAGCGGGTGCGCGGCGGGTTGAGGCTCGCGGCCTTCTCGTCGTCCGTGAGGGTGCGGGGCCGCTGGACCACCCAGATGCGGTCCTCGCCGTCGACCGCGACGCCCGCGGCCTGGCCCATGATCCAGTTGTTCGGCAGCGGCTTCGGCCAGGCCGGGTCGACCCGGAACCTGAGCGCATCCTCCGCCAGGGCCGGTGCCGCGCAGGCGAGCGCGACGAGGACGGCGATCCAGCGCATCATGTCTTCCTCCCGATGTTCGTTGCCCGCACTGTAGGGGAGGTGCGTCGCTTCGCGCCAGCGCCGTCTCTCAACCGATGAGGGCGCGCCAGACCGCGAGGGCGGCGCAGCCGGCGAGGCCGGCCGCGAGGGCGTAGCGGACGCCGCGCCCACCTCCGGCGAGGCGCGCCCGGCAGGCGGGGCGCGCGAGGACGAGCCCGACCAGGCCGAACCACGTCGCCGCCATGCAGAACACGACCGCGCCCACCACCGGGACCGCCGCCCGGCCCGGATGGGCGAGGAAGAAGCCGCCGAAGAAGGCGAGGCTCACCGGGTTGGTCAGGGCGGCCCCGAGACCGAGGGCGAAGGAGCCGGCGTCGCGCCCCGGCGCGAGCCGGGCCGGGTCGTCGGCGAGGCCGGCACGGCCGCTCGCCAGCCGCAGGGCCGCCCGCAGCATCAGAGCCGCGAACAGGACGGTGCCGAGGCCGGTGACGAGCGGACCGGCCGGCACCAGGGAGGCGCCGAGCCCGGCGAGCGCCGCGGCGAGGCCCGCGCCGCAGGCGACCCCGAGAGCGGCCAGGAGCGTGCCCCGCCCCGGCGCCGCGACGCTGGCCCGCAGCACCACCAGCAGGTTCGGCCCCGGCGCGGCCAGGACCGGAGCGTAGGCGGTGAGGAGCGGTCCCAGCAGGGCGGGCCACGCATCGGCGTCGGACATCGGGCATCTCTCCCCGGCGCCCCGGCGCCGTTGGAGCCATAAAGATGCCAAAGCGACGCGACACGCGTCGTTCGATTGAATGAGGCGGGGTGCGCCCGCGCACAGTCTCGCCGGGTCGAGATCCGCGTTCCGACAGTCGATCGAGCCCGGTGCGGCTATCCGTCAAGTCTTGGGACAGTCCGGTGCTGTGACTGTCCGTTTGCCCCAGTCCCGCGCCGCGGGCGGTGCGTGCGCAAAGGAAGCGGCGGCAGGGTCGCCCCTGCCGCCGCCTGTCCTCACGCCGGAGACGTGGCCGTGCCGATCAGCGGCGCTCGGTGCCGAGCGGCTGACGGGCCGGGGGCAGCTCGTCCTCGATACCGACGTGGCGCTCGCGGGTGGTGCCGGGCAGGCCGGCATCGACCGACTGGGTCGTGGGCGGAGCGCTGGCCGCGAAGGGCATGCCGCCGGTGTTGAGGCCGGTGGTGGTGCTGCCGGCAGCGCCCACCGCCGACGATCCGCCGGCCACGGCCGCCGGGTTGGTCATCGACGGGGCGGTCTCGTCGTGACGGCCGCTCCAGCCCTCCTCGCGCCAGCCGCGGGCGCGCTGGTCCATGTCGACCGAGCCGTGCTCCTTGAGGATGCTGTAGACCCGGTCGGCATGGGCGTCGTCGGCCCGCACGGTCACCAGGGTGCCGCCGCGGCGCACGCCCTCGGCGTAGGAATGGGCGTGCTCCTCGCTCAGGCCGGCCCCGGTGAGGGAGCCGATCAGGCCGCCGGCCGCCGCGCCGACGCCGGCGCCGGTCAGGGTCGCGACGAGCCAGCCCGCGGCAACGACCGGGCCGACGCCCGGGATGGCGAGCAGGCCGAGACCGGTGAGCAGGCCGGCGCCGCCGCCGAGGACGGTGCCGAGCGAGGCGCCGGCGCCGGCGCCGTTCGAGGCGTCGTGCGCCGTCTCGCTCGTGGTGCCGTCACGTCCGGTGCCGACGTGGCTGGAATAGCGCTCGTCCTGGTTGTTGGCCACGATGCTGATGTCGGCGTGGGGAACGCCCGCCGCCTCTACCTTGCGCACTGCCGCGGAGGCGTCGTCGTAGCTGTCGAACAGGGCCGTGATGGTACGGGTCGCCATGGGCGTCATCCTTCGGGTTCGAGACGAGGTGCGATGAGGGGCGGCGTTACCGCATGGTGGCGACGTTGCCCTTGAAGTCGAGGCCGACCGTCACCGTGTTGCCGGCCTGCATCGCCTGGCCGCGCCAGATGCCCTGATCGTCCTTCTTGAGCTCCTTGATGTCCTTGAAGCCCGCCTGCTCGAGGCGGCTGCGGGCCTGGGCCTCGGTGAAGCTGTTGGCGCCGGGCTCGAGCTTGGCGTTGGTGGCGACGGTGCCGGTGGTGCCCGGGTTGTTCTTGTCCATCATGTCGGTGTTGGGCCGGGTCACCGCCTCCTGGCCCTGCGACTGGGTGCTGGGCTTGGCGTCGCGGGCCGGATCGCCCGTCACCGTGGTCTGGGCCTGCGCCATCCCGGTCCCGAGAGCGCTCAGAGCCGCGAGCGTGATGAGGGTCTTGCGCATGGTCTCCTCGAACCTTGTCTGACTGATCGATGCCATCTCAATCATCACCGGGCGGCTTGGTTCCGCAGGAGGAACGTTGAGCTTGAGGCGGCTCTCGAATTCGTCAGCATTTCATACTGAGCTTGACCATTGAGGCCGACATCTTTGTTTTTAATCCATGCTGCGACGCACAAAAAAGAACACGAAGATTGTTTCCCGGCGAAACAGATCGATCTCTCATCGTGCGCGACCGGAACCACCGGCCGGGACGGTTGGGTTCCACCCCGGCGCTGCCGTTAACGGATCCCTAACCATGCACCCGGCAGGAATTGCCGGGTGCATGGTTAGGGATCCGGAATGAGCGAGACGGGGGCACTCGGCGCAGGCCGCATCTTCGCGCTGCCGTCGCGGGCGGACCTGGTGGCGCTCACGCGGCGCAGCGACCTGGTCCTGGCCGTCTCGGTGCTCGGCATCCTGGTGGTGCTGATCTTCCCGCTGCCGGCTTTGCTCCTCGACCTCCTGCTCGCGGTCTCGATCATCCTGTCGGTCCTGATCCTGATGACCGGCCTGTTCATCGAGAACCCGCTCGAGTTCACGGTCTTTCCGACGGTGCTCCTGATCGCCACGATGCTGCGGTTGGCGCTGAACCTCGCCTCGACGCGGCTGATCCTCGGCCACGGCCACGAGGGCACGGCGGCTGCAGGCCACGTCATCGAGGCCTTCGGCCACTTCGTGATGGGCGGCAACTTCCTGATCGGGATCATCGTGTTCGCGATCCTGATCATCGTGAACTTCGTCGTCATCACCAAGGGCTCGGGCCGCATCGCCGAGGTCGCGGCCCGCTTCTCCCTCGACGCCATGCCGGGCAAGCAGATGGCGATCGACGCCGACCTCTCGGCCGGCCTCATCGACGAGAAGACGGCCCGGACCCGCCGCCAGGCCCTCGAGGACGAGTCCTCGTTCTTCGGCGCCATGGACGGCGCCTCGAAATTCGTGCGCGGCGACGCGATCGCCGCCCTCCTCATCACCTTCATCAACGTGGTGGGCGGCATCATCATCGGCGTCGCCCAGCAGGGGATGGGCTTTGCCGACGCGGCCAAGAGCTACACCCTGCTCACCGTCGGCGATGGCCTCGTCAGCCAGGTCCCGGCGCTGATCGTCTCGACCGCGGCGGGCCTCCTCGTCTCCAAGGCCGGCGTGCGCGGGGCGGCCGGCCGGGCGCTCGGGCGCCAGATCGCCAACTACCCCAAGGCCCTCGGCATGTCGGCCGGGGTGATGCTGCTGATCGGGTTCCTGCCCGGCATCCCGATGCTGCCGTTCCTGATCCTCGGGCTCGGCGCCGCCTACCTCGCCCGCCGCATCGCCCTGCTGCCGAAGCCCGCCGAGGCCGACGCCGCCGGCGCGCCGGCCGCGGACGGCACCGCGCCGGTCAAGGAGGAGACCGCCGGCGACCTCCTGAAGCTCGACGACCTGAAGCTCGAGATGGGCTACGCGCTGCTGGCCCTCGTCAACGGGCCCGCGGGCCAGGACCGCCTCACCGACCAGATCCGGGCGCTGCGCCGGCAGCTCGCCGCCGAGCTCGGCTTCGTGATGCCCTCGGTGCGCATCCTCGACAACGTCCAGCTCGATGCCAACACCTACGTGGTGCGGGTCAAGGAGATCGAGGCCGGCTCGGGGCAGGTCTTCCCGGGCCAGTTCATGGCGATGGACCCGATGGGCGGCCAAGTGCAGCTGCCCGGCCAGCACATGCTGGAGCCGACCTTCGGGCTGCCGGCGACCTGGGTCGACGCGTCCCTGCGCGACGAGGCCCAGCTCAAGGGCTACACCGTGGTCGATGCCGCCACCGTGGTCTCGACCCACCTGACCGAGGTGATCAAGGCCCACGTCGCCGACCTCCTCAACCACGTCGAGGTGCAGAAGCTCCTCAAGGAGCTGCCGAAGGAGCACGGCGAGCTCCTCAAGGAGGTGGTGCCGAGCCAGATCGCCACCACCGGCGTCCAGCGGGTGCTGCAGTACCTCCTGGCCGAGCGGGTCTCGATCCGCGACCTCGGCACCATCGTCGAGGGCATCGCCGAGGTGGCCGGCCACATCAAGAACCCGCGCGACATCGTCGAGCACGTCCGCGCCCGCCTCGGCCGCCAGATCTGCGCCCAGTACCAGGGCCCGGGCGGGGTCCTGCCGATCGTCACCCTGTCGCCGGCCTGGGAGAGCGCCTTCCTCGAAGCGATCGTCGGCCAGGGCGACGAGCGCCACCTGGCGATGCAGCCCTCGAAGCTGTCGGACTTCGTCACCACGGTGCGGGACCGGTTCGAGGAGGCGGCGCGGATGGGCGAGATGCCGGTCCTCGTCACCTCGGTCCAGGCCCGGCCCTACGTGCGCTCGATCATCGAGCGCTTCCGGCGCGAGACCCCGGTGATGAGCCAGGCGGAGATCCATCCGCGGGCGCGGCTGAAGACGGTGGGCTCGGTCTGAGCGTTCCGGCCGCCGGTCGCGGGCGGCCTGGCGGAAGATGAGGGTCGGGCGCGAGTCCGGACAGACTTGTGCGGCGCAAGTCCGTCGCGCGCGATCGGCAGTCTCGTCTGTCCAGCCGTGATGTCGGGCGAAGTGGGATCCGCTTCGTCTGCTCCCGCCGCCGTCGTTTGTTGGGTAAGGGCGGAGTCGAAAGGCCCCGGCCTGCCTCGGCGGGCCCGCCGCGCCGCGCCGAAAGCGGTAGGCCGCAACTTAATCCTCCCCAGTAGTGCGGGTCGCTCATCATCCGTTTGTGCCTGCCCGACTTGACGCACCTTGGTCTAGCCTTCGCGGCGCAACACGAGACCAGGGAGCAGGTCAGGTGGCGAGCATCGGCATCGTCGGCACGGGGTTCGTGGCCGATTACTACATGCGCTCACTCGCGACCCTGCCGGACGTCACGATCGCTGGCGCCTGGGACATCGATCTCGACCGGCTGCACGCCTTCCGGAAGTTCTGGCGCGTCCCCGCGGCGCAGAGCCTCGACGACCTGATCGGCCGGCGGCCGGACCTGATCCTGAACTTGACCAACCCGGGCTCGCACTACGCCATCAGCCTGGCCTGCCTGGAGGCCGGCCTGGCCGTCTACTCGGAGAAGCCTCTCGCCACCCGGCTCGACGATGCCCGCCACCTGCATGCGGTCGCGACGCAGAAGGGGCTGATGCTCGCCTCCGCGCCCTGCAGCATCCTCGGCGAGAGCGCCCAGACGGTGTGGAAGGCCCTGCGGGACCGGTTGATCGGCACGCCGCGGCTCGTCTACGCCGAGATCGACGACGGGTTCCTGATCCGGGCGCCGCACGACCGCTGGCGCAGCGAATCCGGCGCGCCCTGGCCGGTGCAGGACGAGCTGGCGGTCGGCTGCGCGCTCCAGCACGCCGGCTACTACCTGACCTGGCTGATCGCGATGTTCGGCTCCGTGACGCGGGTCGCGGCGGCCTCGGCCGAGGTGCTCGGCCTCGTGCTGGCGGACGGGTCGGCGGCGGCCCCGACCTATGCCTGCGCCTCGCTCTTCCTCGAGAGCGGGGTCGTGGCCCGGCTCACCTGCTCGGTCGTGGCGCCGCACGACCACACCATGCGGATCTTCGGCGACGACGGCATCCTGGAGGTGGCCGAGTGCTGGTCGAACGACGCCCCGGTCCGGGTGCGGCGCCGGCACGTGCTGCGCCGGCGTCTGGTCGACAGCCCGCTCGCCCGCCGGCTGCGCCTCGGCGGCGCCACCCATCCGAAGGTCGGGCGAAAGGGCGCGACCGCGATGAACTTCGCCCTCGGCCCGCAGGAGATGCTCGCCGCCCGGGCGGAGGGCCGGACGAGCCGCCTCGACGCCGACCTCGCCCTGCACCTCACCGAGGTGGTGCTGGCGATCCAGAGCGCCGGGGACGGCACCGGCCACCAGGTCATCACCTCGCGGGCCGGCGCGGTGGCGCCGATGCCGTGGGCGGCGGGATGACGAGGTGACGTCGCGGCGGGCTGACGCGACCGGTCCGGCATGCGAAAGGAAGCCGGAACGACCCGGAGGATCCGCCCATGCCGCTCTACGCCCTCGACACCATCAGCCCGATCCTGCCGGATGACGGCAGCGCCTGGATCGCCCCGAGCGCCCACGTGATCGGGCGGGTGCGGCTCGGCCGGGAGGTCGGGGTGTGGTTCGGCGCGGTGGTGCGCGGCGACAACGAGCCGATCACGGTCGGTGACCGCACCAACATCCAGGAGGGCGCGGTGCTGCACACCGATGCGGGCTTTCCGCTCACCCTCGGCGAGGGCATCACCGTCGGGCACGGCGCCATCGTGCACGGCTGCACGATCGGCGACAACACGCTGGTCGGGATGGGCGCGACGATCCTCAACGGCGCCCGCATCGGCGCCAACTGCCTCGTCGGCGCCAACGCCCTCGTCACCGAGGGCAAGGAATTCCCGGACAACAGCCTGATCGTCGGGGCCCCCGCCAAGGCGGTGCGCGTGCTGGACGAGGCGGCGGTGGCCGGCCTGCGCGCCTCGGCCGACCGCTACGTCGCCAATGCCAAGCGCTTCGCCCAGGGGCTGCGGCGGGTCGACTGATACCCTCGCGCCGACGCCCGTTCGGGCTTGCCTTGCGCCTCCAAACGGGTCCGTTCGAAGGCGCTGCGGTATCATACCACTTCGCTTAAGCATTGACGCGTGCGATGTATTTGAAGTTGGCGATGGAGCGGATGCGCTCTGGCTCAGCGGTGAGTGCGTTCCAGGCGGAGCAGCAGGCGTCGAGGATCGCCTTGTAGTCGGGGAACACGCGTGCAGAGAGGAAGCGCTCGCGCAGGTACAGCCAGATCCGTTCGACCGGGTTGAGCTCGGGGCTGTAGGCGGGCAACCGCACCAGCGTCACGG
>NZ_LABY01000168.1 GCF_001043975.1 Methylobacterium variabile | reverse complement strand
TGCTTAAGCGAAGTGGTATTATTCGTTTACACCGGCGGCTCTGGATTCCGGGCTCCGCTGCGCGGCCCCGGAATGACGTAGAGGGTGTGTAATGGTTGTGGGGACAACCGAGCAAGGCGCCCCATCCGGGACGCCCCTTCCCCGCATCACGCGAAGTACTGGCCGCCGTTGATGGTCAGCGTCGAGCCGGTGATGAAGCCCGCCTGCTCGCCGGCCAGGAACTCCACCGCGCGGGCGATCTCCTCGGCCTCGCCGAGGCGGCCGACCGGGATGTGCGGCAGGATCTTGGCCTTCAGCACGTCGGGCGCGATCGCCTTGACCATCTCGGTGGCGATGTAGCCGGGCGCGATCACGTTGACGGTGATGCCCTTGTTGGCGTTCTCCTGCGCCAGCGCCTTGGCGAAGCCGATCACGCCGGCCTTGGCGGCGGAGTAGTTGGTCTGGCCCATCTGGCCCTTCTGGCCGTTGATGGACGAGATCAGGATGATGCGGCCGAAGCCGCGCGAGCGCATGCCGTCGATCAGCGGACGGGTGCAGGTGAACATCGAGTCGAGGTTGGTGCGGATCACCGCCTGCCACTGCTCGAAGGACATCTTGTGAAACATGCCGTCCCGGGTGATGCCGGCGTTGTTCACCAGGATGTCGATCGGGCCGAGCTCAGCCTCGGCGGCGCGGATGCCGGACTCGCAGGCCGCGGCGTCGCCGACGTCGAACTTGAAGACCGGGATCCCGGTCTCGTCCTTGAAGGCCTGCGCGGCCTCGTCGTTGCCGCCGAAATTCGCTGCGACCTTGTACCCGGCCTCTTTCAGGCCTCTCGAGATCGCGGCGCCGATGCCGCGCGTGCCCCCGGTGACCAGTGCAACGCGTTCTGCCATGTGCCCTCTCCTTGATGAGCGTTCGAGCGATCCATCCCTCGGCGCGCTTCCATCGATACGTTACGGAAGGCGGCCGTTCCACAATGAAGGCGGGTGCTGTCCCGCTTCTTGAGCACTAACTGTAGTGGGGACGGCCAGGCTCCCGGCCGCCCCGCTCCCGAACGTGAAATTTCAGCGCGTGGCTCAGCGCTCCAGGCACATGGCGACGCCCATGCCGCCGCCGATGCAGAGGGTGGCGAGGCCCTTCTTGGCGTCGCGGCGCTGCATCTCGTGCAGCAGGGTGACGAGGACGCGGGCGCCGGACGCGCCGATCGGGTGGCCGATGGCGATGGCGCCGCCGTTCACGTTCACCTTCGAGTCGTCGAAGCCCAGGTCCTTGTTGACCGCGAGCGCCTGGGCCGCGAAGGCCTCGTTGGCCTCGATCAGGTCGAGGTCGGAGGCCTTCCAGCCGGCCTTCTCGAGGGCCTTGCGCGAGGCCGGGATCGGGCCGGTGCCCATGATCTTCGGGTCGACGCCGGCGGTGGCCCAGGAGGCGATGCGGGCGAGCGGCTTCAGGCCGCGCTTCTCGGCTTCCGCCGCCGACATCAGCACCAGGGCGGCCGCGCCGTCGTTGATGCCCGACGCGTTGCCGGCGGTGACCGTGCCGTCCTTCGAGAAGGCGGGCTTCAGCTTGGCCATGCCCTCCGGCGTCGCACCCTCGCGGATGTACTCGTCGGCGTCGACCACCACGTCGCCCTTGCGGCCGGGCACGGTGACGGGAGCGATCTCGTCCTTGAACCGGCCTTCCTTCTTGGCGGCCTCGGCCTTGTTCTGCGAGCGGGCCGCGAAGGCGTCCTGCTCCTCGCGGGTGAGCTGCCACTGCTGGGCGATGTTCTCGGCGGTGTTGCCCATGTGGTAGCCGTTGAAGGCGTCCATCAGGCCGTCCTTCAGCATCGTGTCGACGAGCTTGAGGTCGCCCATCTTCTGCCCGCCGCGCAGGTACTGGGCGTGCGGCGCCATCGACATCGACTCCTGGCCGCCCGCCACGATGATGTCGGCGTCGCCGTTGGCGATCTGCTGCATGCCGACCGCGACGGTGCGAAGCCCCGAGCCGCAGAGCTGGTTGAGGCCCCAGGCGGTCTTCTCCTGCGGAATGCCGGCGGCCATGGCGGCTTGGCGGGCCGGGTTCTGGCCCTCGCCAGCGGCGAGCACCTGGCCGAAGATCACCTCGTCGACCTCCTCGGGGGAGACCTTGGCCCGCTCCAGCGCCGCCTTGATGGCGACCGCGCCGAGCTTGTGGGCCGGCACGGTGGCGAAGGCCCCGTTGAACGACCCGACCGGGGTGCGGGCGGCACCCACGATCACGATATCTGCCTTCTCAGCCATGCGCCTCTCCTCTCGGCCTCTCCCAGCGTCACGGGCCGCCGCAGCCTGCCGCTTCACGGCCGCCGCCCATGCGCTTTGGGGTGGATGAAAGCGTTGCCCTGCGGGAAGTCAAGGCGTGCTCCACGCCATCGCCGCAGTGGCAGCGCACCCAGTTTGCGTGGACGGCGCGCAGATTGCTATTTTCGCCAGCACACGAAGGCCTTAAGGTCCAATCATGAGAACCGGTGAAAATTCGGCTCGCCCGGCGCCGTCCAATTCCCGCCGGGTTCTCCAAGAGGGAGACAGCGCACCGATGGCGGACAGCGGCAAGTCGACACCCACCGTCATCAAGAAGTACGCCAACCGGCGTCTCTACCACACGGGCACCTCGACCTACGTGACGCTCGAGGACCTCGCCGCCATGGTGCAGGCGGGTGAGGATTTCGTGGTCTACGATGCCAAGTCGGGCGAGGACATCACCCGCTCGGTACTGACCCAGATCATCTTCGAGCAGGAGAACAAGGCCGGCGCGGAGAACCTGCTGCCGGTGGCCTTCCTGCGCCAGCTGATCCGCTTCTACGGCGACAGCATGCGGGCGATGGTGCCGAGCTTCCTGGAATATTCCATGGACCACCTCGCCCGCGAGCAGGACGGTCTGCGGGAGAAGATGTCCCAGACCTTCGGCCCCAGCGCCTTCCAGCACGCCATGGAGGAGCAGGTGCGGGCCAACATGACCTTCTTCAACGAGGCCATGCGGATGTTCACGCCGTTCGGCCCCGGCGGGCAGCCGGCCGGGGGCGACAAGCCGGCCGAGGCGCCGGCCCCGGCGGCCCCGGCTCCGAAGGGCGAGCTCGACGACCTCAAGCGCCAGATGGCGGAGATGCAGAGCCGGCTCGAGGCTTTGGCCAAGAAGTAGGGAAGGGCGCCCCGGCAAAGGGCACGGCAGGCGGCTTGCGGCGTTGGCTTGTCATCGCGTCCTGGAGCCTCCGCCATGTCCCAGCCCGACACGCCCGTCCCGGACCCGAACACACCCGGCCGGGACCTCGTCACGACCCAGGCCTCCGGCCCCGCCCCGACGGTGCCGGCCCGGCCGCTGGCAACCTTCCTGGTGCAGCTGATCGACGGGCCGACGGGGACACTGCGGCCCTCGCGCCTCGACCGGTCGCGGGTGGCCTCGGCGCGGTACGCGGCCGGTGGCGGCCATTGAGCGATCCTGCGACCGGCAGGGCAGAACGAGAGCCTAACCCTCGCGCCTCGCAGGGACATCCCGGAGCCGCGGGAGCGGACCCCCGGAACCGCAAGTGTGAAGAGCCGAGGCAGGACGCGAGCGGTCCTGCTCAATGCCCCTCGCGTCCGGATGTCCGGCGCCGCCCTCGCGGACCCGGACCGACGAAGAGGGCGTGAATTCAGCCGATCCCGTTAGGCTCGCCCGCCTAAGCCCTACGCCACGGACGGCTCGCCCGCACGCGGCAGCAGCGCCATCAGCGACCGCAGCGGCGGGCTGGCCTCGCCCGACCACACCAGGTGCGTGCGGTTGAGCCGCAGATGGGCCGGCAGCGGGTGGCGGGCGACCGCGGTGCCGAGCACCGCGTGGTCGAGCACCTCCGCCGGCACGACCGCCGCCCCGGTGCCGGCCGCCACGCAGGCCACGATGGCGTGGTACGAACTCATCTCCAGGATCCGCTCGGGCGACGCGGCCTCCGCGGCGAGCCACTCGAACAGGCGCTGGCGGTAGGAGCAGCCGTGCGGGAACGCCACGACGGTCCGCGTCCGGCCGGCCTCGGCGGCAGCCTTGCCTTGCGCGGCCTTGGCCGTGATCAGCACCAGCTCCTCGTCGAAGGCCGGCACCGACGACAGGGTTCCGCGCTCGAACGGCTCGGACACGAAGGCCGCCTCGACCTCGTGACGCTCCAGCTGTCGCAGCATCGCCCGGGTGGTGCCTGTCTGCAGCTCGATCGTGACGTCGGGATAGAGCGCGTGGAAGGCCGACAGGATCGGCGGCAGCCGGGCGCCGGCGGCGCTCTCGAGGGAGCCCAGCCGCAGCGTGCCGCGCACGCCGCCGCCGCGCAGCTCCCGCTCCGCCAGGTCCGCCAGTTGCAGGAGCTTCTCGGCGTGGCCGAGCAGGGTGCGCCCGGCCTCGGTGAGGGTCAGACTGCGGCCCTCGCGCCGGAACAGGGCCACGCCCAGGCGCTCCTCGAACTGCTTGATCCGGGTGGTGACGTTGGACGGAACCCGGTTCAACAGGCTCGCCGCCCGCGTCACCCCGCCCTCCCGCACCACGTTGCGGAAGATGTGCAGGTCGTCGAGATCCATCGTTCTCATGGCGAGAAGGATACGTCACGAAAATTCATTTTCCAAGAAGTGCGGACCGGTATCTGATGCCGGGATGAGCACGACGCATCTCCCTCTCGCCCGCCCCGGCCACGCCGCCACGCGCCGGTCGACCTGGCCGGTCGTCGCCAGCGGGATCCTCGCCCTCGCGGTCGCGATGGGCATCGGCCGGTTCGCCTTCACGCCGCTGCTGCCGCTGATGCTGCGCGACGGCGCCCTGGACGCCGCAGCCGGCGCCGAATGGGCGGCGGCGAACTACATCGGGTACTTCGCAGGGGCCCTGACCGCGGCATGGTTCGCCGGCGATCCGGGCCGCGGATTGCTCCTGAGCCTCGTCGGCGTGGCGCTGACGACCCTGGCGATGGCGGTGTCCGGCAGTCCCGCGCCGGCGCTCCTCGGCGCCGCCCTGCGCGGGGCGGCCGGCGTGTTCAGCGCCTGGTCGCTCGTCTGCGCCAGCAGCTGGTGCCTCGCCGAGCTCGCCCGGCGGCGGGCGCCGCGGCTCGGCGCCTGGATCTACACCGGCGTCGGCCTCGGTATCGCGCTCGCCGGCGCCCTGGCCTGGCTCGGCGGGCGCCAGCCCGCGGCCTGGCTGTGGCTCGAACTCGGCGCCGGCGCCGGCGCGGGCGCGCTGCTCGTCGGGCTGCTGGCGCGCCGTCAGGGCACGGTCCCGGCCGGGCCGGCGGAGCGCGAGGCCGCCGCCGTCGCGCGGGGCGGCGAGGGCGGTCAGCGCGCCCTGATCCTGTGCTACGGCACCTTCGGGTTCGGCTACATCGTGCCGGCGACGTTCCTGCCGGTGATGGCGCGCGACCTCACGCCCGATCCCCTGGTCTTCGGCCTCGCCTGGCCGCTCTTCGGCCTCGCCGCGCTCCTGTCGGTCGCGGCCGCGGCGCGCTATCTCGGGGCCGTGCCGCGCCGGCGCCTTTGGGCGGCGGCGCAGGGGCTCATGGCGCTCGGCACCGCCCTGCCGCTCGGCGTCCGCGCCCTCTGGGCGGTCGCGGCCTCGGCGGTGCTCGTCGGCGGCACGTTCATGATCGCCACCATGGCGGGGCTGCAACTGGCGCGCGAGGCGCGACCCGACGACCCGACGCCGCTGCTGGCCCGGATGACCGCCGCCTTCGCGGCCGGGCAGATCGCCGGCCCGCTGCTGGTGCGCGCGTTCGGGGGCGGCCCGGACGCGCTGGGCCTGACCGGCGCGATCGCGACGCTGCTCCTCGTGCTCACCGCCCTGCGGCTGTGGCGGGCCGAGCGCCGCCCGGTCTGAGATCCGGGACGAGGGCGCCACAAACGAGAACGGCGCCCGCGAGGGGCGCCGTCATCCCGTGCCGGTCATCGGCGGCGCGAGCGCGCCGCCACGCCGGATCACGCGTCGGACTTGACCTTCAGGACCTGACGGCCGCGATACATGCCGGTCTTCAGGTCGATGTGGTGAGGGCGGCGCAGCTCGCCGGAATCCTTGTCCTCGACGTAGGTCGGGGCCTTGAGGGCGTCGGCGGAACGGCGCATGCCGCGCCGCGACGGAGAGGTCTTTCGCTTCGGAACGGCCATTGAAATGCTTCCCGTGCAACAAAACAGGCGCGTGGAAGCCCCGGGGCGGAGCCGCCGCGCACCTCGCGATCCTGATCGGAGCGGGGTCTATAGAGGAGACGCGCCGGTCTGGCTAGGGGATTCGTCCAGAAAAGCACCCTCTCTTGCGCACGCAGCCATTAAGCTGCCGTTCAACGGCGAAGGCCGCATCATGCGGACGCCGCCCCGACCCGAGGACCGGACTCCCAGGTCCGGGCCCGGACGCGGCAGGATCGGAGCTTCCCGACGATGTCCGAGACCCGCCTTCTCCCCCGCCTGACCCGCGCCCTGGCGCTCGCCGCCCTCCTGGGCGCCGGCCCGGCCCTGGCGCAGACCCCCGCGCCCTCGACCCCGACGACGCGGCCGGCACCGGCCCCGGCGGCGCCGGCCGCC
>NZ_LABY01000167.1 GCF_001043975.1 Methylobacterium variabile | reverse complement strand
CACCCCCGCGCCGCCGCGGGGGGGCGGGGGGGGCGGGGGCGGGGGGGGGGGTGGTGGGGGGGGCGGGGGGGAGGGAGGCCGGGGGGCGGGGCCGCCCCCGCGGGGGCGGGGGGGGCGGTATGGGGGGGCCCGCCCCCCCCGCCGAGGATCACCATGTCGCAGGTGCTCGCGTGGGCATGGATCAGCGCCTTGCAGTCGGTCTCGCCCGGCGATGGCTCGGCACCCTCAATGCCGCCGCCCAGGCCCTGGCGGAGGCGCACCTGCCGCTGGGCATCCTGCCCCTCGGCACCGCCAACGACCTCGCCCGCAGCCTCGGCCTGCCCGCCGATCCGCTGGCGGCGGCGGAGGTGATCGCGACCGTGCCGGCCCGACCGATCGACCTCGGCTGCGTCAACGGCCACTACTTCTTCAACGTCGCCAGCATCGGCTTCTCCGCCGATCTCGCCGGCGAGCTGACGGCGGACCTGAAGCGGCGCCTCGGCACGATCGGCTACGGCGTGGCGGCGTTCCGGCTCCTGCGGCGGGCCCGGCCGTTCACGGTCTACATCGAGCACGACGGCACCGTGGAGATGGTGCGCACCATCCAGGTCTCGGTCGGCAACGGCCGCCACTACGGCGGAGGCATGACGGTGGAGGAGAACGCCACCGTCGATGACGGCCTGCTCAACTTCTACAGCCTCGAGGTCGCCCATTGGTGGCGGCTCCTCGCCCTGCTGCCGGCCCTGCGCCGGGGCACGCAAGGGAAAGCTGCCGACGTGCGCGCCTTCCAGACCACCGAGGTGGTGCTGCGCACCAAGAAGCCGCGCCCGGTCAACACCGACGGCGAGCTGACCACCTACACGCCGGCCCACGTGCGGGTGCTGCCCAAGGCCATCCAGGTCCATGCGCCGCAGCCGGCGCCTCCGGGCCGCCCCTCGATCTTCCCGTAGAGCAACTTCGAAGGACCTCGACGCCGTGGATTCCCTTGTTCAGCTGGCTGCCGACCCGACGGCCTGGGTCGCCCTGGCGACGCTCGTCGTCATGGAGGTCGTGCTCGGGATCGACAACCTGATCTTCATCTCGATCATCACCAACAAGCTGCCGGCGGAGCAGCAGTCGCGGGCCCGGCGCATCGGCATCGGCCTCGCCCTGGTCCTTCGCCTCGCGCTGCTCGGCACGGTCGCCTACATCGTCCACCTGACCCAGCCGGTGTTCGAGATCTTCGGCAAGGGCCTGTCCTGGCGCGACATGATCCTGATCGCCGGCGGCCTGTTCCTGCTCTGGAAGGCCACCAAGGAGATCCACCACAGCCTCGATCCGGATCCGGAGGAGAAGGTCGGCGGTGGCGCCTCCCTCGGCTTCACGGCGGCGATCGGCCAGATCCTACTCCTCGACCTGGTGTTCTCGATCGACAGCATCATCACGGCGGTCGGCATGACCGAGCACGTGCCGATCATGGTGATCGCCGTCGTGGCGGCCGTGACCGTGATGCTGCTCGCCGCCGATCCCCTGTCGCGCTTCATCGCCGCCAACCCGACGGTGGTGATGCTGGCCCTCGGCTTCCTCATCATGATCGGCATGACGCTGATCGCGGAAGGGTTCGGGGCCCACGTGCCGAAGGGCTACGTCTACACCGCGATGGCCTTCTCGGCCGGCGTCGAGGTGCTCAACATCCTCGGGCGCCGCGCCCGGAGGGCCAAGCGCAAGACGGCCTGACCCACGGCCATACCGACGCTTCACGGCAGCGCCCGATCGTGACCCGATCGGGCGCTGCTCTCGTTTCGGAGCCATGCACCCGTCATGCAGACCCGGCGTCCCGGCCTGCCTTTCCAGGCAAGACGTCCGGAACGGGGTGCGGCCGCATCACGGCAGCGGACTCGCCGCCTCCTCCGCCGCACAGGCCGCCGCGTCGGGCGCGTCCGCGGGCCCGGCGAGCTCGGCCCGGGCGCGCTCGAGGTCGGCCCGGAAGGCGGGATTGCCGACGAGCGCCGCGAACAGCGCCGCACCGGTGCTGCGGCCGGCCTCGACGTCGCTCGCCCAGTGCACCCCGCAGACGATCCGGCTCTCGCCGTAGATCCGGCCGCGGCGCAGGATCGCGGTGGCGCGCTCCGGGATCAGGGCGGCGAGGACCAGCCCGAAGGTCCAGCCCTCGGTGGCGTGGCCGGACGGGTAGGCGAAGCTGCGGTCGAGGGCCTCGCTGCGCTCGACGCAGAGGGCCGCGTCGTTGCCGAGATGCGACCGGCCCCGGGCGAAGTGCGCCTTGGCGTCCCGCACCGCCTCCACGACGTCGCGGCGGGTGCGCGCCAGGAGCTCGGTCAGGGCCGGCAGGCGGGCCGGGTCGAGGCGCCGGCCGGCGGCGCAGGAGAAATCGTCGAGGAGCCGGGGGACGCCCGAGGGAACGTCGGCAATCGCGAGCTGCCAGCGCGGGGTGCCGGCGAGCGCCCGGGTCGAGGCGTAGATCGCCGCGTCGGCGGTCTGCGCGGCGCTGCCGGGCCTCGGCGGAGGCGGCAGCACCGCGGCGGTGTCGAGGGCGCCCGCCGCAAGGTAGGGCGGGCGGGCCGGACGGGCCGGCTCGGCGGTCGCCCCGGTCGCGGCGAGGACCAGGACGAAGGCAGCGAGGGGCGCCCGCACCGGCTCACGCCTCGGGGGCGAGGATCGCGGCGGCGACCGCCTCCGGGTACTCCTCGTGGGCGGCGAGCGCCCCCGGGACGTCGACGCTGCGGACGCGACCGGTCTCGGCCAGCGCCGCCATCTCGGCGCCGGAGCGGCGGGGCGTGCCCTTGGGGCGCAGCATCAACACCGGCGGCAGGCCGGGGCCGAACAGGGCGAGGAAGTCCTCGCGGGTCTCGACCGGATCGAGGCCGCCGGTGACGAAGGCGGCGGTGCCGAAGCGGGCCCTGGGCTGGTGCGTCACCCGCCGCTTGTCGGCCAGCACTGCCGGGGTGACCCGGGCCGGGTCGGCGTAGACGTGGGCCTGCATCATCCGGGCGACGACCGGCGTGCTGACGTTGAGCCGGTAGAGCAGGTCGCCGACGACCGGGGTCTCGACCGCCCGACGCAGGCGCTGGTAGAGCGGCCGGCGCTGCGGACCCATGGCGGTCGGCAACGGCCCGCGCCAGGTCGGCGCCACCAGGACCAGCCGCGCGAAGGCGCCGGGGTGGCGGGACGCCGCGGCGACGAGGTAGCCGGCGGCGTGGCCGGCCGCGATCCCGACCGCGTAGGGGCCCGGCTCCTGCGCCAGCAGGGCGTCCAGGAAGGCGTGCAGGGTGCCGGGCGTCAGCGGCACCCGGGCCCGGGCCTGCGCGCCGAAGCCAGGCCAGTCCGGCACCAGGCAGCGGTGGCGGGCGGAAAGCCGCCTCGCCAGGGGCCGCATCTCCTCCCTTGTGGCGATGGAGGACAGGGCGGGCAGCAGCAGCGCCGGCGCGCCGGACCCGATCCGGTCGGCCGGCAGGCTCAGGGTGCGCCCGGCCAGGGAGAGGGAGAGGATCTGCGTCTCGATGCCGGGTATCATGGCGCCTCCTTCAGAACGGCTTGACCACGGCCAGAATCACGATGCCGATCATCAGCACCGTCGGCACCTCGTTCAGCACCCGGTAGAACTTGGGGCTGCGGGTGTTGCGGTCGGCGGCGAAGTCCTTGAGCAGGCGCGAGAGCCAGCCGTGGATGCCGCTCATCGCCAGGACCAGGGCGAACTTGGCGTGGAGCCAGCCTTGCGTGTAGGCGCCGCTCATCACCGCGAGGGTGAGGCCGAAGACCCAGGTGGCGATCATTCCCGGCAGCATGATCGCCTTGGCGAGGCGCCGCTCCATCACCTTGAAGGTCTCGCCCTGCGGAGAGCCCGCCGGCAGCGCGGCGTGATAGACGAACAGGCGCGGCAGGTAGAGCATCGCGGCCATCCAGGCGATGAGCGACACGATGTGGGCGGCCTTGATCCAGAGATACACGGTAGGATTGTCCCTGTCGAAGGATGTTCAGCTGTCGTAAAATCTTGGACCAGTGAATCTTCCATTCTCAGCATCATCCCGGGGCTCGCCGAAGGCGAGAGCCCGGGATGACCCTGTGCCGGGGGAGTCGTGGAGCGGACCGGCTCTCCCCTTACCCGCGCAGCCGCGCGAGCATCCGCTCGACATGGGCGATCGGCGTCTGCGGGGTGATGCCGTGGCCGAGGTTGAAGATGTGGGGCGTGCCGGCGGTGGCCTCCCGGATCGCGTCCACGGCGGCGTCCAGGGCGTCGCCGCCGGCGATCAGGGTCTCGGGGTGCAGGTTGCCCTGCGTGACCACCGAGGCCGGCAGGCGGGCCCGGAGCGCCGCGAGATCCACCGCCCAATCGACCCCGACCGCGTCGGCGCCGGTCTCCGCGGCGACGCGGGCGTGGCCCTCGAGCCCCGAGCCGCGGGCGAAGACGATGACCTTAGCGCTCGGCACCCGGGCGCGGATGCCGGCGATCATCCGGGCGATCGGCCCGAGGCTCCAGCGCGCCAGCGCGTCGCCGGCCTCTCCCGGAGGCACGTCCGGCAGGGCGCCGGCATGGCTCTCGAAGATCTGCACCGCGTCGGCGCCGGCCTCGAACTGGCGCACCAGGTACTCGGTCGAGACCGCGACCAGCCGGTCGATCAGGGCGTCGAGGAGGGCGGGATCGCGGGCGGCCAGCGCCCGGGCCGGCGCGAGGTCCGGCGTGCCGCGCCCGCCGATCATGTAGCTCGCCACGGTCCAGGGCGCGCCGCAGAAGCCGAGCAGCGTGGTCTCGGTGGGCAGCTCCGCCCGCAGGCGCCCGACGGTCTCGAAGACCGGGCCCAGGTGGCGCATGACCCGCGGGTCGCCGGCCTCGAGCAGCGCGTCGAATTCGGGCCGGCCCGCCAGCGGGTCGAGGCGGGGCCCCTCCCCTTCCACGAAGCGCACGTCCTGCCCGAGGGCATGGGGCACCACCAGGATGTCGGAGAAGAGGATCGCCGCCTCGAAGCCGAAGCGGCGGATCGGCTGGAGCGTGACCTCGGTGGCGAAGTCGGGGTTGTAGCACAGGTCGAGGAAGGAGCCGGCCTCGGCCCGCACCGCCCGGTACTCGGGGAGGTAGCGCCCGGCCTGGCGCATCATCCAGGCCGGCGGCGGGGAGAGCGCCTCGCCGTTCAGCACCCGCAGGAGCGGCCGCCCCGCGTCTCCCCGTCCGGTTCCCGCGGTCCCGCTCATCGTCTGCCCCTCGAAAACCTTGGATCCCGCCGTCGCGTCGACGGATCGCTTCCCTATGCCGAGAACCGCCTTCCGGCGCCAGCCTGACGCTTGGTCGCGACCCGCGCAGATCGCCGTCCCCACCCAGGCCTCTGAAAAGAAAAGAGAGATTCTAGGAATCTGTTTTTTCTATTGGGGGCGGGTGTCGCGGGGCTCCAGCTTCGTCCACAGCCCGTCCCCACCGCCGGTGCGTTAAGAGGCCTTTAACAGATTTGCTCCATTGTCGAAGGATGACGAGAGTCGCGAGGGGTTTGGCCCCCGTCGGCCTCCGATCGGCGGGTCCACGTCCCGGATTCTCCCACGGGCGGTCCGCCACGAGTGTTAACGGCCGGCCTGTTGAGGCGCGGAGCCGTTAACCCACACCCTTCGCGCCTGGACCTCGCTTCGTCGGCGCATTATCCACACTCATCGACTCCTCGTGGCCGATCCGGTGAACGAAGCCGGAGCGCCGGGGTCGTGCCGCGGCGCAAGACCGCGGCCAGCCCCGGGGAGTCCGCGTGGTCCGCAGCTACTTCCACCTCCACCTCGTGTCGGATTCCACCGGCGAGACCCTGATCAATGTCGGCCGGGCCGCGGCGGCCCAGTACGAAGGCGTCTCGGCGATCGAGCACGTCTACCCCCTGGTGCGCTCGGGCGCGCAGCTCGAGCGGGTGATCAACGAGATCGAGCAGGCTCCCGGCATCGTGCTCTACACCCTGGTCGGGCGCGAGCTGACCGAGCGGCTGGAGGAGGCCTGCCGGGCCACCGGCTCGCCGCTGCTCTCGGTGCTGGAGCCGGTGCACCGGCTGCTGCAATCCTACCTCGGCACCCACTCCACCGCCCGGCCGGGCGCGCAGCACATGCTGAACGCGGAGTACTTCAAGCGCATCGACGCGATGAACTTCACCCTCGCCCACGACGACGGCAACCTGCCGGTCGACCTCAACGAGGCGGACGTGATCCTGCTCGGGGTGAGCCGCACCTCGAAGACGCCGACGGCGATCTACCTCGCCAATCGCGGCCTGAAGACCGCCAACATCCCGCTGGTGCCCGGCGTGCCGCCGCCGCCGGTGCTCGAGACCCTGCGCCAGCCCCTCGTCGTCGGGCTGATCGCCTCGCCGGAGCGGATCGTGCAGATCCGCCAGAACCGCCTGCTCAGCCTGAAGGCCGACGATTCGTCCTCCTACGTCGACCGCGACTCGGTGGCCAACGAGATCGCCTCCTCGCGCCGGCTCTTCGCCCGCAACCGCTGGCCGGTGATCGACGTCACCCGCCGCTCGATCGAGGAGACCGCCGCGGCGATCGTCGACCTCCACCGCGAGCACCGGCTGAAGTTCATCGCCGGGTGAGACGGTCCTCGATGTCGCACGCTTCCTCGCTCTGGCGCGGTGCCGCGCCGCTCCTCCTCGCCTCGACCAGCCCGACCCGGCGCGCGCTGCTCGAAGCCGGGGGCCTCGCCGTCGAGACCCGGGCGCCGGGCGTCGACGAGCGCGCCGTGGAGGCCGCGGCCGCCGATCTCTCGCCCCCCGGCCTCGCCGAGCGCCTGGCCGCGGCCAAAGCGGCCGCGGTGGCGGCGGGCGCGCCCGACCGGGTGGTGATCGGGGCCGACCAGGTGCTGGATCTCGACGGCGCGGTCTTTCACAAGCCCGCCGACCGGGACGGGGCCGCCGCTCACCTCGCCCGCCTGCAGGGGCGCACCCACGCCCTGCACTCCGCCGTGGCGCTCGCCCTCGGCGGGGCGGTGGTCGAATGCTTCGTCGCGACGGCGCGGCTGACGATGCGGCCCCTCGATGCGGCGGGCATCGCCGCCTATCTCGACGCCGCCGGTCCTGCCGTCACCGGCAGCGTCGGCGCCTACCAGCTCGAGGGCGTCGGCATCCACCTGTTCGACCGCATCGCGGGCGATCAATCGACCATTCTGGGCCTGCCGCTCCTGCCCCTGCTCGCGTCCCTGCGCGGGCGCGGGCTGCTGGCGTTCTGAGACGAACTTTCGCGATGACGACCCCGCATCCCCGGGCCTTCGTGGTGGGCCACCCGATCGCCCATTCCCGCTCGCCGCTGATCCACGGCCACTGGCTCGCCGAGCACGGCCTGGCCGGCACCTACGAGCGCATCGACGTCCCTCCCGACGCCTTCCCGGCCTTCGTCCGGGGTCTGCGGGAGGCGGGTTTCGCCGGCGGCAACGTCACGATCCCGCACAAGGAGGCGGCGTTCCGCCTCGCCGAGGTCCTGACCCTCCGGGCGGAGCGGATCGGCGCCGTCAACACCCTGTGGTTCGAGGACGGGCGCCTGCACGGCGACAACACCGACGCCCCGGGCTTCCTCGCCCATCTCGACGCCAGCCTCGGAGCGGCCTGGCCGGAGGCGACGGGTGTCGCGGGCGGGCGCGCCGCCCTGGTCCTCGGCGCCGGCGGGGCAGCCCGGGCGATCCTGGTCGGACTTCTCGAACTCGGCCTTCCCCGCCTGATCGTCGCGAACCGCAGCGCCGAGCGGGCCGAGAGCCTGACCGCCCTCGATCCCACCCGGGTCACCGCAATCGCCTGGGGCTCCGTGCCGGCGCACCTCCCGGAGACCGGGCTCCTCATCAACACCACCGCCCTCGGCATGGCCGGGCAGGACGCGCTCGCCCTCGACCTCGCGCCGCTGCCGGGCGAGGCGGCGGTGGCCGACATCGTCTACGTGCCGCTGGAAACCCCGCTCCTCGCCGCCGCCCGGGCGCGCGGGCTCCCGGCCGTCGACGGGCTCGGCATGCTGCTGCACCAGGCGGTGCCGGGCTTTGCCCGCTGGTTCGGCCGCACGCCGCACGTGACCCCGGCCCTGCGCGCCCGCATCGTCGCCGATCTTGAGGGGCACGGATGAGCCGTCCGTTCGTCCTCGGCCTCACCGGCTCGATCGGCATGGGCAAGAGCGCCACCGCGGCCATGTTCCGCGCTCGCGGGGTGCCGGTCCACGACGCCGATGCCTGCGTGCACGCCCTCTACGGCCCGGGCGGGGCTGCGGCCGCCGCCATCGGCGCGGCGTTTCCGGGCACGCTCGGCCCCGACGGCGCGGTCGACCGCGCCGCCCTGCGCAACGCCGTGCTGGGCGAGCCCGAGCGCCTGCGCCGGCTCGAATCCCTGGTGCATCCCCTGGTGCGGCAGGCGCGGGACGAGTTCCTCGCCACCCATGCGGCGGCGGCGCTCGTCGTGCTCGACGTGCCGCTGCTGTTCGAGACCGGCGGCGAGGTCGGCTGCGACGCCGTCGCGGTGGTCACCGCCCCGGCTGCGGTGCAGCGCGCCCGGGTGCTCGCCCGGCCGGGAATGACGGAAGAGGCTTTCGCGCAGATCCTCGCCAAGCAGATGCCCGACGCCGAGAAGCGCCGGCGGGCCGACTACCTGATCGAGACCGACCGGGGCTTCCCGCACGCCGAGGCGCAGGTGGACGCGGTGATCGCCGCGGCGAGGCGGGCCGGTTAACGCTTCCTCGCTACACCGGTCGAACCACCTCTCTGGAAGGGAGCCGCAGGATGCTGCGCGAGATCGTCCTCGACACCGAGACCACCGGCACCGAGGCCAAGAGCGACCGGCTGATCGAGATCGGCGGGATCGAGCTCCTCAACCACATCCCATCCGGCCGCGAGTTCCACCGTTACATCAACCCGCAGCGGCCGGTGTCTGAGGGCGCGTTCCGGGTCCACGGCCTCTCGGACGCCTTCCTGGCCGACAAGCCGCTCTTCGCGCAGATCCTGCCCGACTTCCTCGCGTTCTGCGGCGACGCCACCCTGGTGATCCACAACGCCGCCTTCGACGTCGGCTTCCTCAACGCCGAGTACGCCCGCCTCGGCGACAAGGCGCCGCCGGCGATCGAGCTGGCAAGCGTCGTCGACACCCTGGCGCTCGCCCGCCGCAAGCATCCGGGCGCGGCCAACAACCTCGACGCGCTGTGCTCGCGCTACGGCATCGACAATTCCCGCCGCACCAAGCACGGCGCGCTCCTCGACGCGCAGATCCTCGCCGAGGTCTACATCGAGCTGCTCGGCGGCAAGCAGACGACCCTCGGGTTGACGGTCGAGGGGAATGCCGGTCCGGCCGGTCCGAGCTTGCGCGCCGCTCCCGTCGAGCACGGTCCTCGCCCGACCCGCAGCCGCCTCACCGACGCCGAGCGCGCGGCGCACGCGGCGTTCGCGGCTGGCTTGGGGGAGAAGGCGATCTGGCGGGATTACGTCGGGGAGGCGGGATAAAGCGCCCACCAGGGGAGCGCTCCCTCAGGCGGTAGGGATGTCGGTCAGGGAAAAGTCGTTGCCTTTGAACAGGAGTGGCATCCGGTAGGTCCGGGCGCACGCATAGGCGAAACAATCTCCGAAGTTGAGTTTGGCGGGATGGCGGCCCTTGCCGTACCGGTCGTATGCCTCGACCGCGCCGTCGGCCGCCTCCGGTGGTACGGCGACCACCTGGATCGATGCGAGCGCGAGGTAGTCGCGCACGGCCTGCTGCGCCTCGGGAAGCTGCAGGTCGAGGATGCGGGCGATCGCGATCGTGGTTTCCCAGACCGCGAGCGGCGAAGTGAGGCGTTGGCGGGCCTGCTGGAGGCGCGAGACGAGGGCGGCAGCATCCGGCTCTCCGGCGAGGATCGCGGTCAGCGCGGATGCATCGACGACCATTACGGATCTCCGTAGAGGCCATCGATGAAGGCCTTGTCGGCGGGCCTGGGATTCGGGCCGGCTCGCTCCCGGAGCCCGCGCGCGAAGGCGATCGACTGGCCGACGAGGTCAAGCTTGTCCTTCTCGCGATCGATCTCGCCGCGCAGGGCTTGCCGCACCGCCTCGGTCTTGGTGGTGTGCTTGAGCGACGCCAGTTCTTGAGCGAGCGCGTCGACCTCTGGATCCTTGACGAAAAGGGCCATGCCTATTCCAAACGGATATAAAGAAAACCCCGTTAAGGATATCTTGGATGAGGCACGGGGCCAAGCCCGCTCAGCTCGATAAGGGGAGTGGCAGCGAAGCGCTACGCCGATCTCGCCAGGGAGCCAGGCCGAAGAGCGACGACGGTTTCGCTAGCGTGTGGGATGCCATCGAGGATACGCCCGCGGATGCGCAGACCATGAAGCTGCGTTCCGCCCTGATGATGGCGCTCGATCGGCATATCCGGGCGAAGGAGTGGACGCAGGGCGAGGCAGCGCGCCGGCTGGGCGTGACGGAACCGCGTGTCACGGATCTCCTGCGCGGCAAGATCGACCTGTTTCCGCTCGACGATCTCGTCGCCCTGCTGGCCGCAGCCGGGCTGCGCGTCGAGGTTCGCGTCTCGGACGCGGCCTGATTCGAGCGGCGCCCGGCCTCGAAGCGGATCGGGCGCCCAGGAGTTCGGCTTACGAGGTCAGCCTACTCTGCCGCCTTCATGTAGCTCTCCACCGGCGGGCAGGCGCAGACCAAGTTCCGGTCGCCGTAGGCGTTGTCGACCCGGTTGACCGGCGGCCAGTACTTGTCGACCCGGAAGGCGCCGGCCGGGAAGCAGGCGGCCTCGCGGGAGTAGGGCCGCTCCCACGGGCCGATCAGGTCCTCGACCGTGTGTGGGGCGTTCTTGAGCGGGTTGTCGGCCCGGTCCATCCGGCCCTCCTCGATCGCCCGGATCTCCTCGCGGATCGCCAGCATGGCGTCGCAGAAGCGGTCGATCTCGCCCTTGGTCTCGGACTCGGTCGGCTCGATCATCAGGGTGCCGGCCACCGGCCAGCTCATCGTCGGCGGGTGGAAGCCGCAATCGATCAGCCGCTTGGCGATGTCCTCGACGCTGACGCCCGCGCTCTTCATGAGCGGGCGGGCGTCGATGATGCACTCGTGCGCGACGCGCCCATGGGTGCCGGTGTAGAGGACCTCGTAGGCACCCGCGAGGCGCCGGGCGATGTAGTTGGCGTTGAGGATCGCGATGCGGGTCGCCTGCGTCAGCCCGCGCCCGCCCATCAGCAGGCAGTAGCTCCACGAGATCGGCAGGATCGCCGCCGAACCGTAGGGCGCGGCCGAGACCGAGAACTCGCGCCCGTCGGTCTCCACGTGGCCGGGCAGGAACGGGATCAGGTGCGCCTTGACGCCGATCGGCCCCATGCCGGGCCCGCCGCCACCGTGCGGGATGCAGAAGGTCTTGTGCAGGTTGATGTGGCTGACATCCGCCCCGATGTCGCCCGGCCGCGCAAGGCCGACCAGCGCGTTGAGGTTGGCGCCGTCGAGATAGACCTGGCCGCCATGGGCGTGGGTGATGTCGCAGATCTCTCGCACCGCCTCCTCGAACACCCCGTGGGTGGACGGGTAGGTGATCATGCAGGCGGCGAGGTTCTTTCCGTGCTGCTCGGCCTTGGCGCGGAAATCGGCCACGTCGACGTTGCCGTTGCGGTCGGCGCCCACCACCACCACGGTCATGCCGCACATCTGCGCCGAGGCCGGGTTGGTGCCGTGGGCCGAGGACGGGATCAGGCAGACGGTCCGGTGCCCCTCCCCCCGCGACAGGTGGTAGGCGCGGATCGCCAAGAGGCCCGCATACTCGCCCTGCGCGCCGGAATTCGGCTGCATCGAGATCGCTGCGTAGCCGGTGATGTCGGCGAGCTTCTGCGAGAGGTCGGCGATCATCTCGGCGTAGCCCTCGGCCTGGTCCTTCGGCGCGAAGGGGTGCAGCTCCGAGAATTCCGGCCACGAGATCGGCAGCATCTCGGCCGTCGCGTTGAGCTTCATCGTGCACGAGCCCAGCGGAATCATCGCCCGGTCGAGGGCGAGGTCCCGGTCGGCGAGGCGGCGCATGTAGCGCGTCATCTCGCTCTCGGCCCGGTTCATGTGGAAGATCGGGTGGGTCAGGTACTCCGAGGTGCGCACGAGACCCGCCGGCAGGCGCGGCTCGGGCCAGGATTCGTCATAAGCCAGCGCGTCGCCCCCGAAGGCGCGCCACACCGCCTCGATGATGTCGGGCCGGGTGCGCTCGTCGACCGTGATGCCGATGCGGTCGTTGCCGACTTTGCGCAGGTTGATCCCGTTGGCGACGGCGTTCTTCAGGATCACGCCCTGGAACGGGCCGACCTTCACGGTGATCGTGTCGAAGAAGGCGTCCGGATGAGTCTCGAAGCCGAGCTGGTTCAAGCCCGCGGCGAGGCGCGTCGCGTCGCGGTGGATGCGCATCGCGATCGCCTTGAGCCCGCGCGGCCCGTGGAACACCGCGTACATCGAGGCGATGACCGCAAGCAGCACCTGGCTGGTGCAGATGTTCGAGGTCGCCTTCTCGCGCCGGATGTGCTGCTCGCGGGTCTGGAGCGAGAGCCGGTAGGCGCGGTTGCCGCGGGAATCGACCGAGACGCCGACGATGCGGCCCGGCAGAGAGCGCTTGTGGGCGTCCCGCGTCGCCATGTAGGCGGCGTGCGGGCCACCATAGCCCATCGGCACGCCGAAGCGCTGCATCGAGCCGACGGCGATGTCGGCCCCCATCTCGCCCGGGGGCTTCAGCACCGTCAGCGACAGCGGATCGGCTGCCACCACCGCGATGGCGCCCGCCTCGTGCAGCTTCGCGATCACGTCGGTGAAGTCGTGGGCCGCGCCCTCGACGCCCGGATACTGGAAGATCGCACCGAACACCGCCGCAGGGTCGAGGTCGGTGAAGGGGTCGCCGACGACGATGCGCCAGCCGAAAGGCTCGGCCCGGGTCTTCAGCACCGCGATGGTCTGCGGCAGGCACTGCGCGTCGACGAAGAAGGTGTCGGGCTTGGCGGTCGCGATGCGGCGCGCCATGCCCATCGCCTCGGCCGCGGCGGTCGCTTCGTCGAGGAGCGAGGCGTTGGCGATGTCGAGCCCGGTCAGGTCGCTGACGCAGGTCTGGAAGTTCAAGAGCGCCTCGAGCCGGCCCTGGCTGATCTCGGGCTGGTAGGGCGAGTAGGCCGTGTACCAGGCCGGGTTCTCGAAGATGTTGCGCTGGATCGCCGGCGGCATCGTGGTGCCGTGGTAGCCTTGGCCGATCAGCGAGGTCAGCAGCTTGTTCTTGTTGGCGGTGGCGCGCAGGCGCTCGATCGCCCGCCGCTCCGACAGGGCGGCGCCGAACTCGGTCGCTTCCTTCTGGCGGATCCCCGCCGGCAGGGTCTCGTCGATCAGGGCATCGAGGCTCGGGGCACCGACCACCTCCAGCATGCGGGCGATCTCGTCCACCGATGGGCCGATGTGGCGGCGGTTGGCGAAGTCGTAGGGGTCGTACTTGTCCATCGGCATGAAGGGGGTGCCCCGGTCAGAGCCTTGTCGTGCGGCTGAAAAAATCGAGACGGCGGGGCTGCATGAGCCCCGCCCGTCGGTGTCGGTGGGTAACGTCTCGGCTCAGCCCACGAAGGCGCGGTAGGCCGCCTCGTCCATCAGCCCGTCGAGCTGGGACGGATCGCTGACGCGGACGCGGTAGAGCCAGCCGGCGCCCTGCGGGTCGGTGCCGACGCTCTCGGGGTTGGCCGCCGCGGCCTCGTTGACCTCGGTCACCTCGCCGTCGATCGGCGCGTAGACGTCGGAGGCCGCCTTGACCGACTCCACCACCGCGGCGGCGGAGCCCTTGGTCAGCGTGGCGCCGACCTTCGGCAGCTCGACGAAGACGAGGTCGCCGAGCTGCTCGGCGGCGTGGTCGGTGATGCCCACCGTTGCCACGTCGCCCTCCAGGCGCAGCCACTCGTGCTCGTCGGTATATTTCAGCATGTGTTTCCCCTCGTTCAGGAACGCTTGAAGCCGGCGGGGCGGAACGGCAGCGGCACCACCGCGCAGGGCAGGCGCTGGCCGCGCACCTCGGCGAAGACTTGGCGACCCGGCACGGCCAGCGCGCTCGGCAGCACCCCCATGGCGACCGGCCCCTCGAGGCTGGGCCCGAAGCCGCCGGAGGTCACCCGGCCGACCGCCTCGGTCGCTTCCATGGACTCGTAGAGCGCGGCGCCCGCCCGCACCGGGGTGCGTCCTTCCGGCCTCAAGCCGACCCGCAGCCGCGCCGGCCCGTCGGCGAGCTCGGCCAGGATGCGCTCGGCCCCCGGGAACCCGCCGGCCCGGGTGCCGCCGAGGCGCCGCACCTTCGGGATCGCCCAGGACAGGCCCGCCTCGACCGGCGAGGTCTCGTGGTCGATGTCCGAGCCGTGCAGGCACAGGCCCGCTTCGAGGCGCAGCGAGTCCCGGGCGCCGAGGCCGATCGGCTTCACCTCCGGGTCGGCGAGCAGGGCCCTCGCCAGGGCGACGGCGGCCTCCGCCGGGAGCGCGATCTCGAAGCCGTCCTCGCCGGTATAGCCGGAGCGGACCACCACGCCCTCCTGCCCCTCGAACGCGACCGGTCGCGCATCCATGAAGCGCATCTCGGCGACCACGGGCAGGTGGCGGGAGAGCGCGGCCTCCGCCCCCGGGCCCTGGAGGGCGATCAGCGCCCGGTCGACGGGTTCGACGGTGCACGCTGTGCCGATCGCGTCGAGCAGGTGGGCGAGGCCGGCGGCCTTGTTGGCGGCGTTGACGATCAGCAGGTAGTGGTCGCCCAGGTTGGCGAGCATCAGGTCGTCGAGGATGCCGCCGCCCTGCGTGGTGAGGAAGCCGTAGCGCTGGCGCCCGACGCCTAAGCCCACGACGTCGATCGGCAGCACCGTCTCGAGGGCGCGGGCCGCGTCGGACAGGTCGCCGGAGCGGGCCTGCACGGCGATCTGGCCCATGTGGGAGACGTCGAACAGTCCCGCCGCCTTGCGGGTGTGCAGGTGTTCCTTGAGGAGCCCGAGCGGATAGTGCAGCGGCATCAGATAGCCGGCGAACGGCACCATCCGGGCGCCGACCTCCTGGTGCAGCGCGTGCAAGGGGGTCTGGAGCAGGGTGAGGCTGGCGGCCGTGTCGGCGGTCATCGGATCAGGCTTCCCGGATCGCGTCCGGGCACGGGCGGGACCGCCGCCCCGCGGCCCGGGGCCGAGGCGGCCTCGGCACGGTCACGGGGAGCCCGGCCCCGCACGGCCCGACTTCGGCCGGGACCTTAGGACAAAGGTGGCATTGACGCCAAGTCGGGTCACGCGGCCTGCGATGTTGGGTCCGGGTACCGCGCCTCCCTGAGCCTGCGGCATGATCGACCGCACGCGATCGGTTTCGCGGAATTATTTTGCGCTGACGACCGAATCGGCGGCAAACGAAGCAGCATCTGCCGCGGTCGGGGAACTATCCTGGCGCGATCACAGGGGAGGACGTCAGGCCATGAGCGCGAGCGCCAAGCCGATTCCGGCCGTGCCGGTCAACGAGAACGAGCGCCCGAACGGGTCATCCATCCTGGGGCCGCGCGGCGTGGCCGATCCGGATCCGGCCGAGACCGCGGACTGGCTCGCCTCGCTCGAATCGGTCCTGCGTCACGGCGGCGCGGCCCGGGCCCGCTTCCTGCTCGACCGGCTGGAGCAGAAGGCGCGGGAGATCGGCGTCGTCGAGGAGGCGCCGCCCTACTCGCCCTACCGCAACACGATCCCGCTCGAGAAGCAGCCGCCCTATCCGGGCGACCTCGGGGTCGAGGAGCGCCTGACCTCGATCATGCGCTGGAACGCGCTCGCCATGGTGGTGCGGGCCAACATGGCCTACGGCGAGCTCGGCGGTCACGTGGCGAGCTACGCCTCGGCGGCCGAGATCTTCGAGCTCGGCTTCAACCACTTCTTCCAGGCCGGTGACGCCTCCGGCGCCGGGGCGGACCTCGTCTTCTTCCAGCCGCACTCGGCGCCCGGCGTCTATGCCCGCGCCTTCCTGGAGGGACGGCTCTCCGAGACAAACCTGAAGCACTACCGGCAGGAGATCGCCGGCGAGGGCCTGTGCTCCTATCCCCATCCCTGGCTGATGCCCGAGTTCTGGCAGGTGCCGACCGGCTCGATGGGCATCGGGCCGATGAACGCGATCTACCAGGCGCGCTTCATGCGCTACCTCAGCGACCGGGGGCTGGCCGATACGGCCGGCCAGCACGTCTGGGGCGTGTTCGGCGACGGCGAGATGGACGAGCCGGAATCGATCGGCGCGCTGACGCTGGCGGCGCGCGAGAAACTCGACAACGTCACCTTCGTCATCAATTGCAACCTGCAGCGCCTCGACGGGCCGGTGCGCGGCAACGGCCAGATCATCCAGGAGCTGGAGAGCGTCTTCCGCGGCGCCGGCTGGAACGTCGTCAAGGTGCTGTGGGGCTCGGAGTGGGACGCGATCTTCGCCCGCGACACCAACCACGCCCTGCTGCGCCGCTTCGCCGCCACCGTCGACGGCAAGTACCAGACGCTCGGCGCCAAGGATGGCGCCTACAACCTCGCCCACTTCTTCGGTGAGGACGAGGAGGTGAAGGCGCTCGTCTCCCACATGTCGGATGCCGACGTCGACAAGCTGAAGCGCGGCGGGCACGACTTCCGCAAGCTCTACGCCGCGTTCGCCGCCGCGAAGGCGACCAAGGGCCGCCCGACCGTGATCCTGGCCAAGACCAAGAAGGGCTACGGCATGGGCGGCGCCGGCGAGTCGCGCATGACCGCCCACCAGGCGAAGAAGCTCGACACCGACGCCCTCAAGGCCTTCCGCGACCGCTTCGCCCTGCCGCTCACCGACGCGCAGGTCGAACGCCTCGAGTTCTACAAGCCCGACGAGAACAGCCGCGAGCTGCGCTACCTGCGCGAGCGCCGCGAGGCTTTGGGCGGCTTCCTGCCCAAGCGCCGGCGCACCGCCGCCCACGTGAGCGTGCCGGACCTCTCGACCTACGCGGGCTTCGCGCTCGAGGCCGACGGCAAGGAGATGTCGACCACCACCGCCGCGGTGCGGCTGTTCAGCAGCCTGATCAAGCACAAGGAGCTGGGCCCGCGGGTGGTGCCGATCGTCGCCGACGAGGCGCGCACCTTCGGCATGGCCAACCTCTTCCGGCAGGTCGGCATCTACTCGCCGCTCGGCCAGCTCTACGAGCCGGAGGATGCCGGCTCGATGCTCTACTATAAGGAGTCGCGCGACGGGCAGCTGCTCGAGGAGGGCATCACCGAGGCGGGCGCGATCTCGTCCTGGGCCGCGGCCGCGACCTCATACAGCGTCCACGGCCTCGCGATGCTGCCGTTCTACATCTACTACTCGATGTTCGGCTTCCAGCGCGTCGGCGACCTGATCTGGGCGGCGGCCGACCAGCGCGCCCGCGGCTTCCTGATCGGCGCCACCGCCGGCCGCACCACGCTCGGCGGCGAGGGCCTGCAACACCAGGACGGGTCGAGCCACCTCGTCGCCGCGACGATCCCGAACTGCCGCGCCTACGACCCGGCCTTCGCCTACGAGATGGCGGTGATCCTCGACCATGGCGCCCGGGACATGATGGAGCGCGACGTCGACGCGTTCTACTACGTCACGGCGATGAACGAGAACTACGCCCAGCCGTCGATGCCTGAGGGCGTGCGGGACGGGATCATCCGCGGGATGTATCGATTTGCCGGCTATGGAAATGATGAGCCGGCTATTCGCCTTCTCGGCTCGGGAGCGATCCTGCCGGAGGTCATCGCCGCCGCGAAGCTCTTGGCCGAGGAGTGGGGCATCGCCAGCGAGGTCCACAGCGTGACGAGCTTCAGCGAGCTCGCCCGCGAGGCCCGCGAGATCGAGCGTGCCAACCGCCTGAACCCGGGCCTGCCGCCGCGCCGCAGCCTGGTGGAGGAATCGCTCGCCGGCTCCGCGCCGGTGGTCGCCGCCACCGACTACGTCCGCGCCTACCCGCAGCTCGTCGCGACTGCCATCCAGGCCCGCTACGTCACGCTCGGCACCGACGGCTTCGGCCGCAGCGACACCCGCAGCGCGCTGCGCGCCTTCTTCGAGGTCGACCGGCACCACGTCGCGGTGGCCGCCCTCTCGGCGCTAGCCGACGAGGGCACCCTCGACCGCGCGAAGGTGGCCGAGGCGGTCGCCCGCTACGGCCTGAGCCCGAACCGGCCGGCCCCGTGGACGCTGTGACGGGTTTGATCAACGCACGGGAGCGCGCCCTTCGGGGCGCCCTCCCCGACCATCCTTTGCCGTCGCCGCGGACTTAAGCACACCCCTGCTACCCACCCCACGGGATTGACGCCCCCCGCAAGTCGCGGCCTGATCCCTCCGAAGCCGGCACCCAAAGCACCGGCCCCGAGGGAGACGCACCGGATGGCGCGAGGCGCTGAGCAGGCCGTGGCGCGGAGCGTCATGACGACCGGCCTCGACGGACCGGCGCCGGACGACCCGGTGCGCACGCGGCTCCATGCGCTGCGGACCGGCCTGGAGGCGGGCCTCATCGGTTCCGCCGGCCTCGTCGAGCGATTGCTGATCGGGCTCCTCACCGGCGGCCACCTGCTGATCGAGGGGGCTCCGGGCCTCGCCAAGACCCGGGCGGTGAAGCGCCTCGCCGACGGGCTCCATACCGGCTTTGCCCGCGTCCAGTGCACGCCCGACCTGATGCCCGCGGACCTCACCGGCACCACGGTCTGGCGGCCGGACGGCGGCCGCTTCGAGTTCCTGGCCGGCCCCCTCTTCCACTCCCTGGTGCTGGTCGACGAGGTCAACCGGGCGCCGCCGAAGGTGCAATCGGCCCTGCTCGAGGCGATGGCCGAGCGCCAGGTCACGGTGGCGGGCGTCACCCACCCGTTGCCCGACCCCTTCATGGTGGTGGCGACCCAGAACCCGATCGAGCACGCCGGCACATTCCCGCTGCCCGAGGCCCAGCTCGACCGCTTCCTGCTCCATGTCGCGGTCGAGATGCCGGACGAGGCCGCCGAGCGCCGCATCCTCGACCTCGTCGAGGGCGAGATGACCGCGGACGTCGCCCCGATGCCGGTGCGTCTCACCGCCGAGGAGCTGCGCGCCGCCCGCGCCGCGGCGCTGAAGACCTACGTCTCGCCGGCGCTCAAGGATTTTCTGGTCCGCCTCGTCGCCGCCACCCGCGGCGGGCCGGCGGCCCCGGACCTGCGCGACGCCATCGAGCACCCGGTCTCGCCCCGCGGCACCCTGGCCCTGATGCTCGCCGGCAAGGCCCGGGCCTACCTGCACGGGCGCGACCACGTCGTGCCGGAGGACGTCTTGAGCCTCGCCGCCGATGCGCTGGCCCACCGCCTCGCCCTGACCTGGCGGGCTGCCGCCGAGGGGCAGACCGCCCGCGCCCTGGTGGCCGGCCTGCTCGACCGGGTGCATCCGCTCTGAGGACCCTCGCCACCGTGGCACGGCCGCCGTCCAGCCCCGACCCCCTCGCCCGACCCGGCATCGCCCTCGAGGCCGGTGCCCTGATGGAGCTGCGCCACCTCGCCCGGCGGGGCGGGGCGGGAATGACCCGGGCCCGGGCCGGCCTGCCGGGCGGCATCGTCACGCGCCGGCGCGGCCGCGGCACCGAGCCCGACGACGTGCGCCTCTGGGCCGAGGGCGACGACGTGCGCCACATCGACCGCAACGCCACCGCCCGCACCGGCGCCCTGCACGTCCGCACCCACCACGAGGAGCGCGACCGCGCCGTGGTGCTGCTGGCCGACTTCCGGCCCTCGATGCTGTTCGGCACCTGCCGCGCCCTGCGCTCGGTCGCGGCCGCGGAGGCGCTGGCGCTGCTGGGCTGGCGCATCGCTGGCGACGGCGGCCGGGTCGGCCTCTGCGTCGCCTCACCCGAGCCGGTGACCCTGCCGCCGAGGGGCGGCGGGCGCGGCATGGCGGCCCTCTGCCAGGGCCTCGCCCGGGCGCACGGGAGCGCCCTCGCGGCCCCGCCCGGTGTCGACCTGCCCTTGGGACCGGCCCTGGAGCGGGCGCGGGCGCTGCTGCCGGCGGGCGGCCACCTGGTGCTGGCGAGCGCCCTCGACGCCCCGGGCGACGGCTTCACCGAGAGCCTGGCGGCCCTGGCCGAGCGGATCTCCGTCAGCCTGCTCCTGGTGAGCGACGCCTTCGAGCGCGCCGCCCCGCCCGGCCTCTACCCCTACGCCACCCCGGACGGGCACCGCGGCACCGCCCGGATCGGTCGGGTGCGACCGGCGGCCGAGGACCGCCTCGCGCCTTACGCGCATCTCGGCCTCGCGGCCCTGCGGCTCGATGCCGAGACCGGGCCGGAGGGCTTCGTGCCCCTGATGGAGCGGCTCGATGCCGTGCTGTGAGGCCGCCCAAGCGGCGCAGCCATTCGAAGCGGCGCAGCCAGCCCAGATGGCGCTCGCGGGGCTCCGCGGCCTGCACCTCCCGCCGGATCCGGGGCTGGTCCGGCCCGAGATCCTGGCGGCGATCGCCGGCGGCCTCGCCCTTGCCGCCCTCGCCGCCTGGCTCCTGCCCTCCTTGCGCGCCCGCCCGGTCCGGAGGGCGGCGCTCGCGGAACTCGCCGCTGCCCGCGCCCTGCCGGCGCCGGAGCGCCGGGTCGCCCTCGCGCGGTTGAGCCTGCGGCTCGCCCGCAGCCTGGGGGTCGAGGGGCCGGCGGGCCTCGACGCGTGCTTGCGCACCGACTTCTTCGGCCGCGGCCCCGGCCGGATGCTGACCGAGAACCTCTACGCGCCGGGCCCGGCACCCGACCTCGCCGCCGCCGAGGCCGGCCTCGCCCGCCTCGTCGCGCGCCTGCGGGCCTGACCGCGATGGCCGGCCTCGCCTCCCTCGACTTCGCGGCGCCCCTGGCCGGCCTGCTCCTGCCGCTGCCGCTCCTCGCCGCCCGGCTCCTGCCGCCGCGCACGGGCGGCAGCGGGGCGCTCGCCGTCCCGCCCTCGATCGTGGCCGGCCTCGCGGGCGGCGGGACCCTGCGGGTCGGCGCGCGGGGGCGCGCAGCCCTGACCTGGCTGCTCTGGGGCGCCCTGGTGGCGGCGCTCGCCGGCCCGCGGCTGGTGCTGCCCGGCGTCGCCCTGCCGGCCTCGGGCCGCGACCTCGTCCTCGCCCTCGACCTCTCCGGCAGCATGGAGCGGATCGACTTCTCCCTCGACGGGCGCACCACCTCGCGGCTCGCGGCGGTCAAGCGCGTCGGCTCCGAATTCATCCGCCGCCGGGCCGGCGACCGGGTCGGCCTGGTGATCTTCGCCGACCAGGCCGACGTCGCCGCCGCGCCCTCCTTCGACACGCGGGCGGTCGCCCGGGCCCTCGAGGAGGCCGAGATCGGCCTCGTCGGCCGCTCGACAGGCATCGGCGACGGGCTCGGCCTCGCCCTCAAGCGCCTCGAGGCCCTGCCGGGCCCGTCCAAGGTGGTGGTGCTGCTCTCCGACGGAGCCAACAATGCCGGCCAGACCACGCCCCGGGACGTGGCGGGGCTCGCCCGCGACCTCGGCATCCGGGTCCACACCATCGCGCTCGGCCCCCGCGACCTCGCCGATGCCGACGGGGAGCAGGACGTGGTCGACGCTGAGGCCCTGCGCGACGTCGCGGCGACGAGCGGCGGCCGCTTCTTCCGGGTCCGCACCACCGACGACCTCGCGGGGGTGGCCGACAGCATCGACGCCCTTGAGGGCGGGCGCGACCGGGCCCCGCCGGTGCCCCTGCGCCGCGACCTGTGGCCCTGGCCCGGCGCCGTCGCGCTCCTCAGCGCGCTCGGCCTCCTGCTGACGCGGAGGGCGGCGTGAGAGGGGCGGCATGATTGAGGACTTCACGTTCCTGCGCCCGTGGTGGCTCCTCGCCCTGCCGCTCCTCGGGCTCCTGGCCTGGCGCGCCGCCCATCGCGCCGCGCCCCTCGGCGACTGGGTCCGGGCGGTGGAGCCGCACCTGATGGCGGCGCTCGCCGCCCGCGGCGCGGTGCGGCCGGGGCGCCGGGGCGGCCAGGGCCTGCTCGTGCTGGCCGGCGCCCTGCTGGCGCTCGGCCTCGCCGGTCCGGCGCTGGAGCGCCGCGACACTGCGGGCTTCCGCAACCTCGACGCCACGATCATCGCCCTCGACCTGTCGCGCTCGGTCGCCGAGGGCGGGCGCCTCGGCGAGGCCCGGACCCTGGCGCAGGCGATCGCCGAGGCCGCCGGCACGAAGGCGGTCGCCGTCGTGGCCTATGCGGGCGACGCCTACCTCGTGGCGGCGCCGACCACCGACCGCGACAGCCTCGGGACGGTCCTGTTCGCCCTCGACGGCGCCACCGTGCCGGATCGCGGCAGCCACCCGGCCCGGGCGCTCGCGCTCGCCCGCCGCACCCTGGCCGAGGGCGCCGTGGTGACCGGCGACGTGGTGCTCCTGAGCGACGGCGGCGGCCTCGACGGCGCCGCTGAGCGCGAGGCCGCGGCGCTGGCGGCTGAGGGCCACCGGCTGCACACCGTGCTGGTGCCGGGCCCCGCCTTGCCGCCCGAGGCGCCGCGGCCGGACGGGGCCGGGCTCGCGCGGCTCGCCGCGCTCGGCAGCGGGGCTTCGGGCAGCCTCGCGGCGCCGGGCCCGGTGCTGGCGGCGGTCTCGGAGACGCTCGCCCGCCACCTCGCCGAGGGGGGATACGCGGTGCTGGCCTGGCAGGATCTCGGCCGCTGGCTCGCGGGCCTCGCGCTGGTCCCCGTCCTGCTGCTCTTCCGGCGGAGCGCCTGATGCCGGCCGGGCGCATCCTCCTCGCGGCCGGGGGCCTCGCCCTGACAGGGCTCGCGGTCCAGCCCGCCGCCCTCGCCCGGCTGCTCCTCGCGGCCGGGCTGCCGGGGGCCGCCGCGACCATCAGCGACGATCCGGCCTGGCGCGGCACCGCCCTCTACGCCGCCGGCCGCTACGCCGAGGCCGCCGAGGCTTTCGCGGGCCAACCCTACAACCGCGGCAACGCGCTGGCGCTCGCCGGCGACCTCAAGGGCGCGCTGGCGGCCTACGAGGCCGCCCTCGCCCGCGACCCGGGAGACGAGGACGCCAAGGCCAACCGCGAGCTGGTCGCGCGCCTCCTCGACACGCCGGACGCCCCCGGCGGCCGCACCGCCGGCGAGGCCAATGCCCGGGCCGACGCCGCCACGCGCTACGCCACCAAGACCGAATCCGACGCGAACGATCCCGGCACCGCCTCCTCCGGTGAGGGCCTGGCCGGCCACCGCGAGGCCTCCTCCGCGGCGGAATCGCCCGGCAACTCGAAGGCCGCCCGCACCGGCCGGGCCGAGCAGCGGGCGGTCGATCCCGGCCGCGGCCAGGCCCGCGGCTCGGCCAGCGACGCCGAGGGCGGCGGGCGCCAGGGCGGCGGCAATGCCAGCGTGTCCGAGGTGATCGAGCGCGAGGTGCGCCGCGTCTCGAAGAGCTTCGAGGCCCGCGAGATCCGCCCCGACCGGCACTGGCTCGCGACCCTGCCGGACGATCCCGGCCGCTTCGTCTCCTTGCGCATCCGCGCCGAGCAGACCCGCCGGCGGGCCGCCGGCGCCGCCGTGCAGCCGGGGAGCAACCCGTGGTGAGATGGCTGCTCCTCGCCCTCGTCCTCGCGGCCGCCCCCGCCCTCATCGGACGGGCCGTGGCGCTGGAGGACGGCGACCTCGCGCTCACCGTCACGGCCGAGACCGCCTCGCAGGCGGCGCCCTACCCGCGCGAGATGGTGTTGCTTCGCATCCGCGGCACCTACCGGGCCCAGATCGCCCTGGAGGAGCTGCGCCAGCCGAGCCTGCCGCATTTCGGCTGGACGCAGCTCGGGCGCGACCGCTGGTTCCGCACCGCGATCCAGGGCCAGGAGGCGCGGGGCTTCGAGCGGACCGTGGCGGTCTTCCCGCAAGGGGCCGGCCGCTTCGTCATCGATCCCTTCGTGCACCGCCTGACGGTCGTCGACGGCGGCGAGCGCCGGCTAGTCGAGGTGCGCTCCGCGCCCCTGCCGATCGACGTCGCGGCCTGGCGCGGGCCGGGCGGGCCGGACGCCCCCGAGCCCTGGTGGCTGCCAGCGCAGGATCTGACGGTGACGGATGTCTGGGAGCCCGAGCCCGAGACCCTGCGCCTCGGCGAGCCGGCCCGCCGCACCGTGACGGTGGAGGCAAGCGGCCTCACCGCCGACGCCTTGCCGCCGCGGCCGGTGCTGCGCACCCGCGGCATCCTCACCTTCGCCGGGCCGGCCGAGCGCCAGACCCGGATCACCCCGGCGGGGCCCGTCGCCCGCGTGACCTATCGCTGGGACGTGCGCCCCGGCGTGCCGGAGCCGATCACCCTCGCGGCGATCGCGATCCCGTGGTTCGACACCCGGGCGCGGGTGATGCGCGAGGCGGAGATCCCGGCCCGCATCGTCGGCGCCGCCCTCCGGCCCGCCGAGGAGGCGCCGCCGCCCTCAGGCTCGCCGTGGCGGGCCCTCACCGCGGGTCTCGCCGCCTTCGCCCTCGGCCTCGGCGCCTGGGGCACGCTGCGCCGCCGCGAGGCGCCGGCGGCCCCTGCCCTGCGGGCGCTCGCCCGGGCCGCCCGGCGGCGGGACGCCCGCGGCGTGCGGATCGCCCTCGCCGAGGCCGAGCGCCGCGAACCGGCCCTCGCCGCGGCCTGGCGCGCCGATCCCCGCACGGCCTCGCGCCTCGCCGCCCTCGACGCCGCCCTGTTCGGCGGAGCCCAAGCCCCGGCGCCGGACCTCGCCGGCCTCGCCCGGGACCTCGCGCGGGTCCGGCCGCGGGCCCCCGCGGTCCCGGACGCGCTCGCCCCCCTCGACGGCCCGCGGCCGGCGCGGCGCTGACCGGCTCGAATGCGGGGGGCCTGCCGTGCGCCGGGGGCTCGCCCGAGGCATGCTCCGCACCCGGTTGCCTCGACCGGCACCGACCCTGCATACCCCCGGGCTCCCGCCCGAAGGGTCAGCGACGCTCATGACCGACACTCCCCGCCTCGGCGCCCGCGTGATGGCGCTGATCGACGACCTCGCCCGCCACACCGACGAGCCCGGCCGGCTGACGCGGCTCTACCTGTCGCCGGCCCACCGGGCGACCGCCGAGGCGGTGCTCGGGCTGATGCGCGAGGCCGGGCTGGCGGCGCGGATCGACGCCGCCGGCAGCGTGGTCGGGCGGCTGGAGGGGCGGGAGCCGGGGCTGCCGGCCCTGGTGCTCGGCTCGCACATCGACAGCGTGGTCGATGCCGGGCGCTACGACGGCCCCCTCGGGGTGGCGGCGGGCCTCGCCGTGGCGGAGGAGGTGCGCGCCCGCGGCCTCGCCCTCCCCTTCGCCCTCGAGGTGGTGGCCTTCGGCGACGAGGAGAACGTGCGCTTCCCGACCTCGCTCTCGACCTCGAAGGCCTGGGCCGGGCAGTACAAGCCGGACTGGCTCGAGGGCCGCGACGCCGCCGGCACGACACTGCGCGAGGCGCTGGCGCAGTTCGGCGGCGACCCGGACGGCATCCCGGCCCTCGCCCGGAAGCCCGGCACCGTCGCCGGCTACCTCGAGGTCCATATCGAGCAGGGGCCGGCCCTCGAGGCGGCGGCGCAGCCGGTCGGGGTGGTGTCGGGCATCGTCGGCCTCACCCGGGCGCGCTGCACCGTGACGGGCGAGGCCAACCACGCCGGCACCGTGCCGATGGGCATGCGCCGGGACGCGCTCGCGGCCGCCGCCGAGATGGCGCTCGCGGTCGAGCGCCTGGGCGAGGCCATGCCGGGCGCGGTCGCGACGGTGGGCTCCCTCACGGTGGTGCCGGGCGCCGTCAACGTCATCCCGGGCCGGATCGACTTCACCCTCGACGTGCGCGCCGCCGAGGATGCGGACCGGGACGCGCTGTTCGCGGCGATCGGGGCCGAGTGCCGGGCGGTCGCGCAGCGCCGCGGGGTCGGCTTCATCGCCGAGACCTTCATGGACAACGCGGCGGTCGCCCTCGATCCCGGGCTGCAGGCCGCGCTCGACCGGGCGGCCCGGCGCCTCGGCCACGCCCCCCTGCGGCTTGCCTCCGGCGCCACCCACGACGCGGTGGCGATGGCGGTCCTCGGCCCGGCCGCGATGCTGTTCGTGCGCTGCCGCGGCGGCATCAGCCACAACCCGGCCGAGTCGATCACCCTCGAGGATGCCGACGCGGCGACGCGGGTCCTTCTCGGCACGGTCCTCGACCTCGCGGGCCTGCCCCACTGACCGACACGAGAACGCATCGATGCAGCAGGACGAGATGACGGCCGACATCGTGGTGGTCGGCGGCGGGATGGTGGGCGTGTCGTCCGCCATCGCCCTCAAGGACCGTGGTCGGGACGTGGTGCTGTGCGACCCCGGCGAGGCCCGGGCGCGCACCTCCTACGGCAATGCCGGCGTGGTGAGCCGCGGCTCGATCTTCCCGATGTCGAGCCCCGGCCTGTGGGGCAAGCTACCGGCCTACCTGCGCAACGCCGATCCGGGCCTGCGCCTGCGCCACCTGCACCTGCTGCGGGTGATGCCCTGGGCGGCGCATTTCCTGGCGAGCGCCCGCACCTCGGCCTGGCGCCGGGCCGCCGACGCCCTCGCCCCCCTGACGAACGCCGCCTATCCGGAGCACCGGCGCCTCGCCGACCGGGCGGGCGTGCCCCACCTCCTGCGCGAATGCGGCTGGGTGAAGCTCTACCGCACGGAGGAGGCCTTCGCCGGCGCGAGCCTGGAGCGCGAGATCCTGACGCATCACGGCGTCCCGTTCGAGATCCTCGACGGCGCCGGCGTCCAGGCGCTGGAGCCGGCGCTGATCCGGCCTTTCGCCCGGGCGATGCTGCTGCCGGAAACCGGCGCCGTCGGCGATCCCGGCGGGCTCGTCGAGGCCAGCGAGCGGCTGTTTGCCGGCCTCGGCGGCCGCAGCCTGCGCACCACCGTGACCCGCCTCGAGCCGGCGGCGGACGGCTGGCATGTCGTCCATCCCGGCGGCCGGTTGCGGGCGCGGCAGGTGGTGCTGGCGACGGGGGCGGCGGCGAACGAGCTCGCCCGGCCGCTCGGCTACCGCTTCGCCTTCGCGGCCGAGCGCGGCTACCACCGGCACTACGCGCTCCACCCCGGCAGCCCGGCCCTCACCCGCCCGATCTACGACACCGGCGCCGCCTCGATCCTGTCGCCGATGGGCGAGGGCCGGGTGCGGGTGCTCTCCGGCGTCGAGGTCGCCGACCGCCATGCGCCGCCGGATTACGGGCAGATCGAGGCCGCCGCCCGGGAGGCCGCCGGCACCGTGCGCCTCGGCCAGCCCCTCGACAACCGGCCCTGGCTCGGCTCGCGCCCCTCGACCCCGGACGGGTTGCCGGTGATCGGCCCCGCGCCGCGCCATCCCGGGCTGATCTTCGCCTTCGGCCACGGCCATATCGGCCTCTCGACCGGCCCGATCACCGGCCAGCTCGTCGCCGACCTCGCCACCGGCCGCACGCCGGCGGTGCCGGTGGCGCCGTTCGCGCCGGGGCGGCTGCTGGGCTGGCCGCGGTTGTAAGGTTTGCCGTCGTACGGGCCCCTTCCCGGACGAGTGCAACCGGGAAGGGGCGGCGTGAACATCCAGCGATGGGCCGTCCGCGCGAAGCGACGGCGGCCCACCCGCATCTCAGAACCCGTACAGCCGCGCCGGATTCTCGACCAGCACCCGGTGCCGGTCGGCCTCGTCCGGCACCCACTCGGCCAGGAGGTCGAGGAGGTCGCCGACATTCATCATCGGGCCCCAATGCGAGACGTGCGGCCAGTCCGAGCCCCAGACGCAGCGCTCCGGCGCCGCGTCGTGGAGGGCACGGGCGAACGGCACCGTGTCGGTGAACGGAGGGCCGGCGACGGAGTTGCGGTAGGCGCCCGAGAGCTTGACCCAGGCGCCGTCGCGCACGAGCGACACCAGGGTGCGGAAGCCCTCGTCCCCGACCCCGCAGGAGGTCGGGAAATGGCCCATGTGGTCGACGCAGAACGGCACCGGCAGCCGGGCAAGGCGCCCGGCCAGCGGCGGCAGGGCGCGGGCGTCGATGAGGAACTGGAGGTGCCAGCCCATCTCGCGGCACAGGGCCCCGTAGGCCTCCACTGTCTCGAACCCGACTCCCCCGCCGTACAGCACGTTGAGGCGAAGGCCCACCACGCCCGCCTCCTTCAGCGCCGCCAGCTCGGACTCGGGCAGCCCGAGCGGGATGACCGCGATGCCGCGCAGGCGCCGCGGATGCACCCGCAGCGTCTCCAGCATCAGCCGGTTGTCGGTGCCGTGGACGCTGACCTGGATCAGCACGCCGTGCGTCATGCCGGTGGCGTCGAGCATGCCAAGATAGGCGGACGGCGTCGCCTCCGGCGGCGTGTAGCTGCGCTCCGCCACGAAGGGGTAGGCCGGCGGCAGCCCGATCACGTGGGCGTGGGTGTCGACCGCGCCCGCCGGCACGGTGAAGCGGGTGGGACCCCGCGGGTGCGGGGCCGGGCCGGGACAGTCGCGGATCTCAGGCATCGGCGTGCAGCACCTTTCCGCGGGTTTCCGGCAGGGCGTAGGCCGTGAGGAAGAACACCCCGTAGGCGGCGGCCGCGAAGATCGCGATGGCGCTCGCCAGGCTCATGCCGGCCGAGAGGTAGCCGACGAGGGCCGGGAACAGGGCGCCGATGCCGCGGCCGAAATTGTAGCAGAAGCCCTGCCCCGAGCCGCGCAGGCGCGTCGGGTAGAGCTCGGTCAGGAAGGCGCCCATGCCGGAGAAGTAGCCCGAGGCGAAGAAGCCGAGCGGGAAGCCCAGCACCCACAGGACCGCGTTGGAGAGCGGGACCTGGGTGTAGACCAGGATCACCGCGATCGCGCCGAGCGAGAAGATCAGGAAGAGGGGCCGCCGGCCGAGGCGGTCGGCGAGCCAGGCCCCAGCGAGATAGCCGGCAAAGGATCCGACGATCAGGGCGGCGAGGTAGCCGGTGGAGGAGACGATCGAGAGGCCGCGCTCGGTGGTGAGGAAGCGCGGCAGCCAGGTGGTGATGGCGTAGTAGCCGCCCTGGCAGCCCGCCGACATCAGCGAGGCGAGGAGCGTGGTGCGCAGCATCGGACCGGAGAAGATCTCCCAGATCGCCGGACGGTCGCCGGTGGCGGCGGCCCGGGCCCGGGACTCGACGGCGACCTTCGGCTCCTCGACGTACCGGCGCAGGTAGAAGACGAGGAGGGCAGGCGCGGCGCCGATCACGAACATCCAGCGCCAGGCGGTCTCGGGCGGCAGCACCGAGAACAGGATCGCTTGCGCCAGCACCGCCATGCCCCAGCCGATGGCCCAGCCCGACTGCACCGAGCCGACGGCCCGGCCGCGATACTGCGCCCGGATGGTCTCGCCCATCAGCACGGCGCCCGCCGCCCACTCGCCGCCGAAGCCCAGGCCGAGCAGCGCCCGCGCGATCAGGAGCTGCGAGAAGTCCTGCGCGAAGGCGCAGACCAGGGAGAAGAACGAGAACCACAGGATGGTGATCTGCAGCGTCAGCACCCGGCCGATCCGGTCGGCGAGGTAGCCGGCGAGCCAGCCGCCCAGCGCCGAGGCGAGCAGCGTCACGGTGGCGGCGAGCCCGGCGGTGCCGGCATCGACGCTCCACAGCTTGATGATCGTGCCGATCACCAGCGGGTAGATCATGAAGTCCATGCCGTCGAGGGCCCAGCCGGCGGCGCAGGCCCAGAAGGTGTGGCGCTCGGGCGGGGTCATGTCGCGGTAGAAGGCGGTGAGGCTGGCATCCTCCACCGCCACCGCATCGCGGGTAGACGGGGTCATCGGGTCGCTCCCTGGCGAAGGTTGTTAGATCTTGAGGGTCCGGAGGACCCGCCGGGAGCAAGCACGTTTTCCCGGCGCGTGCCACTGCACCGGGGAGAGAGCGGACCTTGTAAGCTGGCTAAAGATATAGTTTCCCGCAGGAAACCATCCGGTGCCGGTCCGACCGGCCTCAATCCGTGAACCGCACGCCGATCTCCACGCCGTGCTGGCGCACGATCTCGCAGGCGCGTGCCGGGCCGCCCTCGACGTGGAGCAGGATGCGGCTCGGCAGCCGGACCGGGCGCTCGAGCGCGAGCTTGGCGCCGGAAGCGGAGAGGTTGAGCACGACGCACGCCATCGCGTCGACCGGCCCGGAGCCCTCGGGCAGCGTGACCCGGGCGGGCATCGAGGTTCGCACCCGCTCCTCGACACGCCGCTCCTCGATGCCGACCAGCCAGTCGTCGAGGCCGCGGGCGATGTCCGCGACGCCCGCGGCGGTGGTCTGCACGTTGGTGCTGACGTCGCCGGTCGTGCTGCGCTGGTGCTCGCTCGCCGCGGTCGTCTCGGCGATGAAGCCCTGCACGGCGTCGACCGCGCCGCGGATCGAGCCCAGGGCCTCGGCGACCTCCCGCGACACCGTCTGCATGGCGCCGATCTCGCCGGAGATCCGCCCCGTCGCCGCCCGGGCCTGGCCGGCGAGGTTCTTCACCTCGGCGGCGACGACCGCGAAGCCCCGGCCCGCGGCGCCGGCCCGCGCCGCCTCGATGGTCGCGTTGAGCGCGAGCAGGTTGATCTGGTCGGCGATCGCGGTGATCGCGTCGACCACCCCGTTCATCGCCTGGGCGGCCTGGTCGAGCCGCTCGGTCGCCGCGCCCGCCGCGCCCATGCGGTCCTGGATCTCGTCGACGGCCTGGCGCGACTGACCCATCCGGTTCGCGATCGACACCGAGGTCCGGTGCATCTCCTCGGAGGCGGCCGACACCGCCTGGACCCGCGTCAGGGTCTGCTCGGCCGCCGCGATCGCCCGCGCCCGCACGCTCATGCTGTGGGTGACGTCGGTGGCGAACTTGATCACCTTGCTGGGACGCCCGTTCAGGTCGAGGACGGGCGTGTAGGTGGCCTGGATCCACACCTCCCGGCCGCCCTTGCCGACCCGCTGGTACACCGCCGCGGCGTAGCGCCCGGCGCGTAAGGACTCCCAGAACTCGGCGTAGCTCTGGCTCGCCGCGTAGTCGGGAGACACGAACAGGCGGTGGTGCTGGCCGACGATCTCGTCGAGGGCATAGCCCATGGCCTTCAGGAAATGGCCGTTGGCGTCGAGGACGAGGCCGTCCATGTCGAACTCGATCACCGCCTGCGAGCGGAGCGCCGCCTCGATCTTGCCGGCCGTGTCGGCGGCGTGCTGCTTGGCGGCCGTGATGTCGCTGGCGTACTTCACGATCTTGAGCGTGCGCCCGCCCGCGTCGAGGATCGGGTTGTAGGTCGCCTGGATCCAGACCTCGTCGCCGCCGCTGGCCCGCCGCTTGAACTCGCCCGAATGGTACTCGCCCCGGGCGAGGCGCGCCCAGAACTCGCGGTACTCCGCCGAGGCCGCCTGCTCGTCGCTCACGAACATGCGGTGGTTGCGCCCCCTCACCTCGTCGAGGGAGTAGCCCATCGCGGCGAGGAAGTGCGGGTTGGCGTCCAGGATCGTCCCGTCGGGGGCGAAGTGGATCACCGCTTGCGAGCGGTTGATGGCGGTGATCTGGCCGGCGGCATCGGTCGCCGCCTGCTTCTCGGCGGTGACGTCGAGGGCGCACGTCACGACCCGGATCGGCCGGCCGCGGCCGTCGAGCACCGGGTTGTAGCTGGCGCGGATCCAGACCTCGCGCCCGCCCTTGGCGAGGCGGCGATACTCGGCGCTCTGGAGCTCGCCCCGGCGCAGGGCCGCCCAGAACGCCGCGTAGGCCGGGTCGGCCGCCTCGGCCGGATCGACGAACAGGCGGTGGTGGCGGCCGCGCACCTCGTCGAGGCGGTAGCCCATCAGCCGCAGGAAGTTCTCGTTGGCCTCGATCAACTGACCGTCGAGGTCGAACGCGACGGTGGCCTGCGAACGCTCGATGGCGTCCAGCTTGGCGGCTGCACTGGAGCGCCGGGCGGAGGCGAACATGTCGTGTCCCAGGGGATCGCGGGCCTTCCATCCTTGAACCACGGCGGCCTTTAATGCCGGGTATCGCCCGGGCTGCCGGTCCGCCAGTCTCGCCAGGCGGATCGTCGCAGGGACTGACACCAGCGCGCTTTCGCATCGACGCTTCGATCCGAAAGCGTCCGGCGCAAAGTCACAGGCGGGGACTTTGCGCCGGCGCCCGTTCGGGTTTGAGCCCGCGCCGCCGAACGAGTCCGTTCGGCGGCGCGGCGGTATGACACCTCATTGGGCGAGCATCTCCCGGATGCGTGTGGCCAGGGCCTCGACGGCGAACGGCTTGGTCAGCACCGCGGTGCCGGGCGCGAGCCGCCCGGTGCCGAGCGCCGCGTTCTCGGCGTAGCCGGTGATGAACAGCACCTTTAGGTCCGGCCGCCATCCCCGCCCGGCATCGGCCATCTGGCGGCCGTTCATGCCCCCCGGCAGGCCGACATCGGTGACGAGCAGGTCGATGCGCGCGCCGGATTGCAGCACCCTCAGGCCCGCCGCGCCGTCAGCCGCCTCGATGGCGGTGTAGCCGAGATCCTCCAGCACCTCGGCCACCAGCATCCGCACGGTCGGCTCGTCGTCGACGATCAGCACGGTCTCGCCCTGCTCCGCCCGGGGCGCGTCCGCCGGGGTCGCGTGCGCGGCCTGCGCCTCGGAGGTGCCGTGGTGCCGCGGCAGGTAGAGCGCCACGGCGGTGCCGCGGCCGACCTCGGAGGTGATCCGCACCTGCCCGCCCGACTGCTTGGTGAAGCCGTAGATCATCGACAGGCCGAGGCCCGTGCCCTGGCCGAGGGGCTTCGTCGTGAAGAACGGGTCGAAGGCGCGGGCGATCACCGCCGGGGTCATGCCGCCGCCAGTGTCGGTCACGCGCAGGCACAGGTACTCCCCGGGCGGGAGATCGTGCTCCCGGGCCGCGGCGTCGTCGAGGCGGTGGTTGGAGGCCTCGATGGCGATCCGCCCGCCCTCCGGCATGGCGTCGCGGGCGTTGAGGCAGAGGTTGAGCAGCGCGTTCTCGAGCTGCGGCGGATCGACGAGGACGGTCCAGAGGTCCGTCGGTCCGTCCGTCGCGATCGCGATCGCGGGACCGACGGTGCGCCGGATCAGCTCCTCCATCCCGGCCACCAGGTGGTTGACGTCGGTGGGCCGCGGGTCGAGCGTCTGGCGCCGCGAGAAGGCGAGGAGGCGGTGGGTCAGCGCCGCGGCGCGCCTGGCCGCTCCCTGCGCCGCATCGACGTAGCGGTCGACCTCCCCGAGACGGCCCTGGCCGATGCGGGTCTGTATCAGCTCGAGCGAGCCCGAGATGCCGGCGAGCAGGTTGTTGAAGTCGTGGGCCAGCCCCCCGGTGAGCTGGCCCACCGCCTCCATCTTCTGCGACTGGCGCAGCGCCTCCTCGGCCCGCATCAGCTCGGCGGTGCGCTCGGCGACGCGCTGCTCCAGCGCTGGCTCTTATTTTCATACACGAGCCCA
>NZ_LABY01000166.1 GCF_001043975.1 Methylobacterium variabile | reverse complement strand
AAAATCCCGGAGCGGTTCAGTTTGGCCTTGGCTCCGGTGACCGCGTCTGTGGCCGCCGCCAGCCCAGGCATGTCCGCGGCTGTGGCTTCTCATAACCTGAGCCCGGCGGAGCCGACTGATGCCATGGCCGCACTGGCCATGGACGACATGCCATGCTGCCCGCCCGACAAACCCGTGATGCCGGACTGCCAGAAGAGTTGCCCCCTGGCCGCCCTATGTCTGGCGAAGCTGGCCCCAGCCCTGCCGGCCATCGCGGGGGTTCCTGTCCCGGCGGCGCGCGCGCAGGTCCCGCCCTGGTGGATGTCCGCCGATTACCGCAGCCTGGCGCCGCCGCCGCCGTCTGAACCGCCCCGCGCCTGAACCTGAGAGCGCCGGCCATTGCGCTGGTCCATTCTGCGCGTCCACGCGTGGTTTTTCTCGTGTTCAGGAGACTTTTTGCCGTGACAACCTCCCCTTTTGCGCGTGCGGCTGCAGCCGCGCTGCTCGGCGTGGCGCTGACCGGCGCGGCCCGGGCTGACATCAAGGATTATGAGTTTCAGCTCGTCAAAAACGAGATCAAGCAGGGCGACGCGATCCTTGACGTACGCCTGGTCGACCAGCGTACCGGCAGGCCGGTGCCGAACGCGGTGATCTTCGCTACGCGCCTCGATATGGCGCCCGACAGCATGGAGGAGATGACCACCCGGATTGAGCCACTGCCGTCGCCGGAGCCGGGCGTCTACCGTTTCAAGGCCAAGGTGACGATGGCCGGCGGCTGGCGCCTTTCGCTCGGGGCCAAGGTCCAGGGTGAAACCGGCACGGTCGACAACAAGCTGGTGCTGAAAGCCGTCAAATGAGCCGGTCGGCCTGGCTGGCCGCGACCCTCGCCGCGCTTGCGGCGGGGGGCGCTGGCTATTGGGCGGGGCACGGGCGCCCGTCCGTTACAGTGGTTCTCGAGCGTGCCCGCACGGAACTTGGGTTGTGGTTGCCGCCCGCGGTCGCGCCGGTGCCGCCGACAGCGGCGCCGCGTGGTCCGGTGGTCTACTATCAGGATCCGGATGGCCAGCCGGTCTATCGCCTGGAACCAGCCCGGACGCCGGACGGCCGCGACTTCCGGCCCGTCCAGGCCAGCGAGGATGTTCGGTTCGACACGGACGACGATCCGACCCCCGTAAGCGCTGCAGAGCCGGTCGCCGCAGCCGGCGGCGCGTCCCGCAAGATCCTCTACTACCGCAATCCGATGGGCCTGCCGGACACCTCGCCGGTGCCCAAGAAGGACAGCATGGGCATGGACTACCTGCCGGTCTACGCCGGCGAGGAGAGCGACGGCAGCACGGTCAAAATCTCCCCAGGCAAGATTCAGCGGACTGGCGTGCGCACGGCCACCGTCACCCGGCAGGTGGTCCACCGCCCCCTTCGTGTGCCCGGCACGCTGCAGCTCGATGAGCGCCGGGTGACCGTTGTGGCGACCCGCTCGGACGCCTTTGTCGACCACGTCGCCAGCGTTACGACTGGCGACCGCGTGCGCAAGGATCAGCCCTTGGTCGCGGTCTATTCGCCCGAGATCAACGCCGCCGCCGCGCAGCTGATCGCCAACCCGGGGTTCGACGGCTCGCGCCGGCGGCTGCAGAACCTCAATGTGCCCGACGAAGTGATCGCCGAGATGGAGCGCACCCGCCGGGTGCCCATGGCGATTTCCTGGACCGCGCCACGCGACGGTGTGGTCCTGCAGCGCGCCGCCATCGAGGGTATGAAGGCCGCTGCCGGCGACACGCTGTTCCGGATTGGTGACATCAGCCTACTCTGGGTGCTGGCCGACGTGCCCGAGTACGACCTGGGCAGCGTGAAAATCGGCCAGTTGGTCACGGTGCGAGTTCGCGCCCTGCCCGGGCGCACGTTTACCGGCAAGATCGGGGTGATCTATCCCCAGGTGAACCGTGACACGCGGACGACCCGCGTGCGTATCGAGCTGCCCAACCCAGACAGTGTGCTGCTGCCGGAGATGTATGCCGAGGTCGAGATCGCCACGGGCAGTGACACCCCGGTGATTGCCGTGCCCGAAGATGCCGTAATCGATACTGGCACACGCCAAGTGGTGCTGCTCGACCAGGGAGACGGGCGGTTTGAACCGCGTGAGGTCACCCTCGGCGCCCGCGGAAATGGCGCCGTCGAAGTTCGCAAAGGCCTTGAGGCCGGCGCGCAGGTGGTGACGGCTGCCAACTTCCTGATCGACGCCGAAAGCAACCTCAAGGCGGCATTGCAGAGCATGGCCGCACCGCCAGCCCAGACCGTGGAGGGCACGCCATGATCGCGCGTGTGATCGCTTGGTCCGCCAGGAACCTAGTGCTCGTGCTGATCGGTACCGTGTTCGCGGTGGTGGTTGGAGCCTACGCCCTGCGCACCCTGCCGCTGGACGCCCTGCCCGACCTCTCGGACGTACAGACGATTGTCTACACGGAGTACCCCGGCCAGGCGCCGCAGGTGGTCGAGGACCAGATCACCTACCCGCTGACCACGGCCATGCTGACCGTACCCCGCTCCAAGGTGGTGCGCGGGTTCTCATTTTTTGGCGTGTCGTTCGTCTACGTGATCTTCGAGGACGGTACTGATCCCTACTGGGCACGCTCACGCGTTCTCGAGTACCTCAGCACGGCCGCCAGCCGCCTGCCGACCGGTGTGACGCCCGGCCTGGGTCCGGACGCCACCGGCGTCGGCTGGGTCTATCAGTACGTGATCCTGGCCAAGCAGAAGACCCTGGCTGAGCTGCGCTCGCTACAGGATTGGGTGGTCCGCTTCGGCGCCTCTCGGGCCGAAGGGGTGGCTGAGGTCGCGAGCGTCGGCGGCTTCGTCAAGCAGTACAACGTGGTGGTCGATCCCAACCGTCTGCGCGCACTTGGCATTCCGCTGACCAAACTGCGCGAGGCGATCCGCGCCAGCAACGCCGATGTGGGTGGCCGAACGGTTGAGCTGTCCGAGTTCGAGTTCATGGTCCGCGGCCGGGGCTACCTCAAAAGCCCGGCCGATCTGGACAGTATCGTCCTGAAAACCGAGGGCGGTACGCCACTGCGACTGCGCGACGTGGCTCGGGTCGAGCTCGGCCCCGATGAACGCCGCGGCCTCACCGAACTCAACGGCGACGGCGAGGTAGCAGGTGGGATCATCCTGCAACGCTTCGGCGCCAACGCACTCAGTGTGATCGAAGGCGCCAAACAGCGTCTGGCCGAGATGGCCAAAAGCCTGCCCGCCGGGACCGAGATTGTCTCAGTCTACGATCGCTCGCAGCTGATCAACGCCGCCATCGATACCCTGAACCACACGCTGATCGAGGAGAGCGCCATCGTCGCGCTGGTCTGCGTGATCTTTCTGCTCCACCTCAGAAGTGCCCTGGTGGCGATCCTGATGCTGCCGGTGGGGATCCTGATGGCGCTCGGCGCCATGCGCTTCTTGGGCATCGGGGCCAACATCATGAGCCTGGGCGGCATTGCCATCGCGGTCGGCGCGATGATCGACGCGGCAATCGTGATGATCGAGAACGCCCATAAGCACCTGGAGCGGGCGACGGCGGACCAGCCGCGCACGCAAGTGTTGATTGCCGCCGCGGCCGAGGTCGGTCCATCGTTGTTCTTCAGCTTGCTGGTGATCACGGTTTCGTTTCTGCCGATCTTCACCCTGGAGAGCCAGGAGGGACGACTGTTCGGGCCGTTGGCCTTCACCAAGACCTTTGCCATGGCCGCGGCAGCACTCCTGTCGATTACGCTAGTGCCGGCGCTGATGGTGCTGTTTGTGCGGGGCCGGATTGTCCCGGAACACAGAAATCCCCTTAATCGCCTGCTGATCTGGCTCTACCGGCCGGTGATCCGCGGCGTGCTGCGCGCCCGCCTGCTGACCCTTCTGCTGGCGGTTGTGGCGCTCGGCGCTACTGTCTGGCCGGCCCGCCAGCTCGGCACCGAGTTCATGCCCGAGCTGAACGAGGGCACGCTCATGTACATGCCGACCACCCTGCCCGGCGTGTCGATCACCAAAGCGGCCGAGCTACTGGCGACTCAGGACCGGATCATCAAGAGCTTTCCGGAGGTGGCTTCAGTCTACGGCAAAGCCGGCCGGGCGAACACGGCGACTGACCCGGCACCCACCGAGATGTTCGAGACGATCATCAACCTCAAGCCAAAGGACCAGTGGCGAGCGGGCATCACGCTGGCGAGCCTAAAAGCCGAGATGGACCAGGCTTTACAGTTTCCGGGAGTGTCGAACGCGTGGACCCAGCCGATCCGCGCGCGCATCGACATGCTGGCGACCGGCATTCGCACGCCGGTCGGGGTCAAACTGTTCGGCACGGATCTGGCCGCAATGGAAACCGTTGCCCGGCAGATCGAAACGGTGATCCGGTCCGTCCCAGGGACAGCCAGCGCCTATGCCGAGCGGGTGATCGGCGGCTATTTTCTCGACATCACCGCGGATCGCGAGGCTTTGGGCCGCTACGGCCTGATGGTCGGCGACGTGCAGGACGTGATCGCCATGGCGCTGGGCGGTGAGAGTGTCACCACCACGGTTGAGGGCCGCGAGCGCTACACCGTCAATCTGCGCTACCCACGAGCCTATCGCGCCAATCCCCAGGCGATCGCCCAGGAGGTACAGGTGCCGCTGCCGGGCGGCGGCACCGTGCCGCTCGGCGAGGTGGCTAAGGTCCAGTTGACCCGAGGGCCGACTTCGATCCGCACGGAGAACGGTCAGCTTGCGGTTTACCTGTTCGTGGACATCAGCGGGCGTGATCTCGGCGGCTACGTGGCCGCGGCCCGTCAGGCGGTGGCGCAGGAGGTCAAGCTGCCGCCCGGAATGAGTGTACAGTGGAGCGGACAGTTCGAGTACCTGGAACGGGCCGAGGCCCGCCTGCAGATCGTTGTACCGTTGACGCTGCTGGTGATTTTCCTGCTGCTCTACCTGAATTTCCGGCGTCTGACCGAAACCCTGATCGTGATGCTGTCGCTGCCGTTCGCGCTGGTTGGCGGTGTCTGGCTCCTGTGGTGGATGGGGTTCAACCTATCAGTCGCGGTGGTGGTCGGTTTCATCGCCCTGGCGGGCGTCGCCGCCGAAACCGGCGTGATCATGCTGGTCTACCTCGACCACGCCCTGACCGAGATCCGGGTGGTGCGACAAGCGGCCGGCCACCCGCTCACCCGCGACGACCTGCGCCATGCGATCATGATCGGCGCGGTCGAACGGGTGCGTCCCAAGATGATGACTGTGGTGGCGATCATGGCCGGGCTGCTACCCATCCTCTGGAGCACAGGTGCGGGCTCGGAGGTGATGCAGCGCATCGCCGTGCCGATGATCGGCGGGATGGTCTCCTCGACGGTGCTAACCCTGGTGGTGATCCCCGCGGTCTACGCTCTGGCAAAAGGACAAAGACTGCCCCCGGCCGGCGCGGACCGCGCGGGGACGAACGATGAGGCGTTGCGGCTGCCGCAGGCGGCCGAATGAGAGCGAATGGGAGTTGACGATGAGGAACGACATGACGCCATCCCGACGTACCGTACTTATGGGTTTGGCGGCGGGGCTAGGGCTCGGACGGGCGGCCCTGGCGCAAGGGCTGCCCACGGTCGCGGTGACCAAGGATCCAACCTGTGGCTGCTGTGAGAGGTGGGTTGTGCACCTGCGCGAGGCTGGCTTCACCGTGACGGTGGCAGAGGCGCCCGTGAACCCGCTCAAGATCCGCCTTGGGGTGCCTCGCGAGCTGGCCTCCTGCCACACCGCGCAGGTCGGCGGCTATGTGGTCGAGGGGCACGTGCCGGCCGGCGCGATCAAGCGCCTCCTCGTGGAGAAGCCTAAGGGCAAGGGGCTGGCGGTACCGGGCATGCCAGCGGGATCGCCCGGCATGGAGATCGATGGTGTGGAGCCGGACACCTACGATGTCGTCCTCTTCGGGTCGGAGGTCAGAAGCGTCTTCGCCCGGTACCGCGGCGCGGATTTAGCCTGAGATCCGCAACGTGAACCGGGGCGTGTCACATTGCCTTCGACCCGGACTGCGATTTCCATTAGGCTCGACGGATTGAAATAGTCCGAGAACTGCAAAGGGCTGATGATGCGTACGGAACTCCATTCCTGGGGTCAGAGGAACGCAGGGCGGCGGCGACGCGTCAGGCCCGCTGTTCAGGCGGCCGCGCGTCGCGCGTTCATCAAGGCGACAGTCATCATCCTCGCTGTCGCCTGCTGCGGAGTAGTTGCCAAGGGACTGTTCGTGAGCCGGGTGCTGATGACCCCCTACGTCGCTCGCTGACCCGGACCCAGACCTCTCACGCGGGTTCACCCAGCGGCGACAGGGTCTCGATGATGCGGCAATCGGCGACCGACCCGCAGCCGCATTGGCCGATGACCTCGCGCAGTTCCGAGGCGAGCCGGGTCAGGTCGGCCAGCTTGCGCTCCACATCGGCGAGATGCGCGCGGGCGATGGTGTCGACTTCGCCGCAGGAGCGCTCCCGGTCGTCCGCCAGAGCGAGCAGGTCCCGGATCTGCTCCACCGTGAAGCCCAGGGCGCGACCGCGGCGGATGAAGCTCAGCCGGCGCAGGTGCTCGGGCCCATAGAGCCGGTAGTTCCCGCTCGATCGCGCCGGCGGGGGCAACAACCCGACCTTCTCGTACCACCGGACCGTTTCGACACGGGTCTGCGTGGCCTCCGCGAGGCTGCCGATGGTCATGGAAGAGGCGGTGCGCACGGTCTTGACCCTGTAGCGACTACAGGGTGCATGTAGGGGGCATTCCCAGTCCGGACCAGGAGCCCGGCGAACGGAGTACACCATGAACCAGGTCGCCGGCGCGGACCGCACAGCCCTCTCAACGAACGGTCCGCAGGCCCTGCGCTACAGGGTCAAGGGCATGGACTGTCCGACCTGTGCCGGGAAGATCGAGACCGCCGTTTCCCGGCTGCCGGGCGTCGCGGAGGTTCGTGTGAACTACGGCAGCCAGGTCCTCGACCTCGCGCTCGACGAGGCCTCGACGCCGAGGACCGAATTGGAGGGGCGGATCGAGCGCCTGGGCTACGGCGTGGCGCCGCTTCCGACAGCCGCGGACCTGGCCATGGCGCAAGCCTCGGGCGGTGCCCCGCCCGCCGGGACCGAGGAGCCCGAGCCGCCGCTCTGGCGAAGCCGGAAGGCGCTACTGGGCATCCTGATCAGTGCCCTGTTCGCCGCCGGCTTCCTGGTCGAGCGGATCGCGCCGGGCTTGGCGGGCGAGTACGCCTACTGGCCAGGGGCGCTCGTCGGCCTCGCCTATTACGGCCGCCGCGCGGCCGTAGCGGCGTTCGCCGGCACGCCTTTCTCCATCGAGATGCTGATGTCGGTCGCGACCGCGGGGGCGCTTGCCATCCACGCCGCCGAGGAGGCCGCCATCGTCGTGCTGCTCTTCACGATTGGCGAGATGCTGGAGGTCGTGGCGGCGGGACGGGCGCGAGCGGGCATCAAGGCGCTCGCCGCCCTGGTGCCGAAGACCGCTCGCCTCGTCGACGAGGCCGATGGCACCATCCGCGAGGTGGCCGCCGCGTCGTTGGCTATCGGTCAGGTCGTGGTCGTGCGGCCGGGCGACCGCGTGCCCGCCGACGGGGTGATCACCGACGGCGCATCGAGCCTCGACGAGTCCCCCATTACCGGCGAGTCGGTCCCGAAGCCCAAGGAGGTCGGCGACCCTGTCTACGCCGGCAGCGTCAACGCCGATGGCGCGCTGCAGGTCCGGGTTACCAAGACGGCGGCCGACAACACCGTCGCCCGCATCCTGCACCTCGTCGAGGAGGCGCAGGCGTCGAAGTCGCCCACGGCGCGCTTCATCGACCGGTTCAGCGCGGTCTACACGCCCATCGCGTTCGTGTTCGCGGCCGCGGTGGCAGTCGTGCCGCCGCTGCTCGGCGCCGACTGGGGTACCTGGATCTATCGAGGCCTGGCGCTCCTCCTCATCGCCTGCCCCTGCGCGCTGGTGCTCTCGACCCCGGCGGCCATCGCCTCGGGACTGGCCGCCGGGGCGCGGCGCGGTCTGCTCGTGAAGGGCGGCGCCGCGCTGGAGGTTATCGGGCGGGTGCGCACGGTCGCGTTCGACAAGACCGGAACGCTGACGGCGGGACGGCCGCGGGTCTCGGATATCCTGGTCTTTGCCCCGGACGCGTCAGAGCGGTCGCTTCTCGGGTTGGCCGCCGCGGTCGAGAGCGGAAGCAGCCATCCTATCGCCCGAGCCATCCTCGACCGGGCGAGCGCGGACGGGGTGCCGCTGCGCCCGACGCGGGACGCCCGCGCCATCCCCGGCAAGGCGGTTCAGGCCACGGTGATGGGTCAGACGGTGCTCGTCGCCTCCCCGCGCCACGCCGCCGAGAGCACGCGGCTCGGCCCCGAGGCCGAGCGCGCGGTCGCGGACCTGGAAGCCCATGGCAAGACGGTGGTCATCGTCGTCCGCGGCGCCGAGGCATTGGGCGCCATCGCCGTCCGAGACGAGCCCCGCGCCGACGCGGCGGCCGGCATCTCGGCCCTTCGGAAGCTCGGCGTGCGCAGCGTGATGCTGACCGGCGACAACCGGCGCACGGGCGAGGCGGTCGCGTCCGAACTCGGGCTCGACGTGAAGGCCGAGCTCCTGCCCCAGGACAAGCTCGCCGAGATCGCGGCCCTGAAGGCGGCGGCTCCGGTAGCGATGGTCGGCGACGGCATCAACGACGCGCCGGCCCTCGCTGCCGCCAGCGTCGGCATCGCGATGGGCGGCGGCACCGACGCGGCCCTGGAGACGGCGGATGCGGCAGTGCTGAACGACCGGGTGGGCGACGTGGCCGCGCTGGTCTCCCTCTCGCGGGCGACCCTGGGCAACATCCGCCAGAACGTCGCGATCGCCCTCGGCCTGAAGGCGGTGTTCCTGGTGACGACCATCGCCGGCATCACCGGCCTCTGGCCGGCCATCCTGGCCGACACCGGCGCGACCGTCCTGGTGACGGCCAACGCACTCCGTCTCCTGAGGGCGTGATGATCTCCAAGTCAGGGTGGGGCGGCCGGGCCGCGATCGTGGCCGGGGTAGCAGTGGCCGCCGCGGCCATCGACCTCGGCGCAAAGGCAGCGGCCGAGGCGTGGCTGGAGGAAGGCGCCGTCAGGGGCGCGCTGCCCTTCATCGACCTGAGTTTGTCGTTCAACCACGGCATCAGCTTCAGCCTGTTCCCAGCGCACGATCCGTCCTCCCTGGCGCTGCTCCTCGCCATCCAGGGCACGCTCACCTGCCTCGTGGCCGGCTGGGCCCTGGCCGCGAGCGGCGGGCTCGAACGCATCGGGCTGGCCGCGATAGCGGGCGGGGCGGCCGGCAACTTCGTCGACCGGCTCATGGACGGTGTCGTCACGGACTACCTCGACCTGCACACCGGCAGCATCCGCTGGTTCACCTTCAATCTGGCGGACGTCTGGATCTCGACGGGCGTGGTGCTGCTCCTTCTCGACGGACTTCCCCTGTGGCGGGGACATCGCAGAGTCGGAGAGCCGATCCCGTGAGGGCCCCGATTGCACCCAACCGCAGCCGCAGCAACCTGTCATCAATCCTTCGAGCCCAGCCTCGAAGGCCGACCTCGGCGAGGCCGACATGCTGAAGACGACAACGCTTGGTCTGATCCTTCTCCTGGCGCTGTCCGCCTGCCAGGACGGCCAATACGCGGCCTCGACGCGCCACCTCGCGCCGATCCCGCCGGCGACCCTGGCCCTGATGTCGACCAAGGGCGTCTCGCCAGCGGATCCGATCTTGATGCGGGCCTACAAGAAGGAGTCCGAGATCGAGCTCTGGAAGCGCGGCGAGGATGGCAAGTACGCCCTCCTGAAGACCTATCCAATGTGTCGCTGGTCGGGCCAGCTGGGACCCAAGATCCGGGAGGGGGACCGGCAGGCGCCGGAGGGCTTCTACGCGGTCACGCCCGCGTCCATGAACCCGAATTCGAGCCTCTATCTCTCGTTCAACCTCGGGTACCCGAACGAATACGACCGCTCCCTGGGACGCACCGGTGCGCACCTGATGGTGCACGGCTCCTGCTCGTCGCGGGGCTGCTTCGCGATGACGGATGAGGCGATCTCCGAACTCTATGCCGTGGTGCGGGAGGCCTTCGCGGGCGGCCAGCGCGCCGTGCAGTTCCAGTCCTACCCGTTCCGCATGACGCCTGAGAACCTGGCCCGGCATCGGCAGGACCCGAACATCGCGTTCTGGAAAAACCTCAAGCAGGGGTCCGACCGGTTCGAGGTCACGAAAGCCGAGCCGAGCGTCGGCGTCGCCGGTGGCCGTTACGTGTTCGATGCCGGCGACGAGGCCACGGCCGGCGCGGTCGCGCGGAGGCAGGCGGACGACGAGCGGCAAGTCGCCGCCCTCGTGGCGGGAGGGACGCCCGCCGTCCGGTTGGTATACGAGGACGGTGGCCAGCACCGGTCGTTCCGGGAGACCATGATCGCGGCCGGAGGCGGTCTCGGCGAGGTGAGCCGCCCCGAGGCCCTGGCCGCAGGGCCGCGTGAGGTCGCCATGCCGGCCTCGGGCCCGGTTGCCGTCGCCGGCAAGCGCGAGCCGGTCCGGGGTGCGGTGGCACTCAAGCCGGCGGGGCCCGGCAGGACCGAGGCGGAGCGCCAACGCCTTTTGAAGATCTTCGCCGCGGCAGGGTCCGGTCAGGAGTGACGATCCTGCGTCCGTGCCTCGGCCGGGCTGAACCGATGGCTGTCGATGCCTCAAGCGTGGGCTTCCTGGCGGCCTTTGCGGCTGGCGCCGTGTCGTTCCTGTCGCCCTGCGTGCTGCCCCTCGTTCCAGGCTACGTGTCTTACGTCGCGGGCCAGTCGGCTGTCGGCGAGCGCGACAGCCTTCGCACGCTCGGCCTGAGCCTTTGCTTCGTGCTCGGGTTCACGACTGTGGATCGACACCGAAGTGGTACCCTGGGCTGGAACAGGAGCAAGCCCTTGGAGCTAAATTGGAAATACGTCTCTAGGCGGGGTCCCGATCGGCGCCGATCGGGACCCCGGCCGGAACCAATTTTTTGATTTTTAGTCAATGGTTTAGGCAGGTTTTTTGGTGAGGGCCGCTTCGGTGCCGATACACAGCCATCACACGCAAGGAGTGCCGACCATGATGCTCAAGGGCTTCTCGTATCTGATGATCGGTGTGCTCGTCGGCGGGCTGGCCATGACCGCCTTCGGCACGGCCACTCATCTCCTCGGCCTGTAGCTGATCGAGCCGAGGAACCGTCGATCAAGCGTCAAAGTGCGATCCTCAGGTCTGTATGGATGAAATCACGGCCTTTGAAGAGGATAGGGGAGCGGTAGTAGGCAGCGCACGCATAGGACAGGCAATCGGCGAAGTTGAGTTGCGCCGGATGGCCCCGCCCCTTGCCATAGATATCAAAAGCATCGACCGCTCTGCGGGCGATGGCGTCGCCAATCGAAACGACACTGATCCCGGCCGCAGCCAGGAATGCGTCGTACATCTCCTGTGCGACGCTGACCGGCACGCCAAGGATCCGCGCCAGATTGATCGTCGCTTCCAGACGAACATGCGGCGCGGTTTCCCGGCGCTTGGCGGCCTCGATACAGGCGAGGAAGCTCGCCGCCTCGGGCTCGTCAGCCAGGATAGCGACGACAGCGGAAGTGTCGATGAACACGTCAGCGCGTCCAGAGTGCGTCGCGTTCCGCCTCGCTCAACGGGGGAGCGGGCGGCCGGTCCGCCTTCGCCATGGCCGCAGCTCGGATCGCGGCCACGCGATCGGTCAAGGGCACGGCCTCTTCTGCGCGCTTGATCTCACGCTGCAAGGCGAGTTTGATGGCTGCGGTGAGATTGGGTGCGCCGCTCGTCCTCATGACGGTCTCGGCGAGGGTTCGAACCTCCTCATCCCTGATGCTGAGCATAGCGGCCTCCCGTCCATACAACTTCTGTATATGCGTATTGGCATCGACCGTCCATACAATACGGACGGAGCATCTTTCGCGACGCCGTGCGGGCGGCAAGGCATGCGGCGCCCTGCCCGACGCGAGGATCACTCCTCCCCGTGGAGGTCGAACTCGGTGACGACGTCGGCCGGGTCGCCCTCGAACTCGTCGGAGGTGACGACGCCGTAGCCGGCCTCGGAGCGGAACACGGTGACCGGGACCATCAGGGAGGCCGCGAGGCTGTGGGCGTAGCGGTTCGCGAGGGTGAGATCGGTCGCCATCGGGGTCTTTGCTCCGGCTGGAGCGGGGGCGATCCCCGCTCGACAGCGGCCCCTAGAGGCCGAGAGCGGCCGCGATCACCGCGTAGGCGAAGCCGAAGCGGCCGCCCGCGAAAGCGGAGCGGACCCCTTGCGGGTTGATCGGACAAGGCCGCGACGGCCTATCGGGGTGGCGGACGAGAGAGCGGGGTCGTCCACGCCGGCGCGGGCCTGACCACGACATGCCAGCGATATCGAAAGCGATGTCACGCCCCTCGGCCGGTCTGCCTGGCACGGTCGCGGGGGGATCAGCGCTCGCGCGGAACCATCCGGAGCTGGCGCGCGCGGATCGCCTCGCCCATCGTCCGCAGCACGACCCGCATGAAGGCAGGGCTGAACCGGCCGTAGGCGTAGCGAAGCGGATGCGTCTCCAGCGGGACCAAGTGATACGAGCCCGGCATCACGTCGCTGTTGGCCTCGTCGAGCATGATCCAGCAGGGGCGGTCGCCCGGCAGCTTGAGGCGCCGGCGCTCGATTTCCGGGACCGCGACAGCGGACCGGCCGGGCAAGGGCTCCTGGGTCGTGATCGGGAACACCACCACGGCGCCTTGGCCGACGTCCACCGGCACGACGAGGCAGACCGGCCGGTCCTTGCGCCCTTCGATCTCGCCGCGGTCGTGCTCGCGCGGCCAAAGGAAGCTGTAGCGGACGACGAGGCCGGTTTCCGGAGGTTCAGTCGTCACCGCCGTGCTCTCGTTCGTAGGCGTCGGCGGCCCGAAGGAGGCCGTCACGAAGGTCGTCCGGCATGGTGTCGAGGGTGAAGGCGCGGCGCGGGTCGCTCGGGCCGCGCAGGGCCTCGTAGTGCTCCAGGCTCATCAGGACGAACCGCGGCTTGCTGCGCCGGGTGATGACCACGGGCGCGCGTTGGGCTGCGTCGGTGACCTCGCCAACCTGTTTGTTGAGATCGGCGGTCGAGAAGGTGCGCATGGAAGGCCTCCAGATCCATGAAATCCATATAACATGGATCTTGCAGAGTTTGATGGGTCGGGCTCACAAGTCGAGATCCTCCTGGAGGAAGCGGGCCGGGATCGCTTCCTCGGCGCCCTCCCATACGATGCGGCCGCCCTGCCAGATCGTGACGTAGCCGCCGCCCTTCGGCATTGGCGCCGGCGGTGCTGCCTGGAAGTTCCGGCAGCCGAACTCGCCCACCGTGGCCGAGAAGGCGGGCCTTGGATTGTTGCCGATCAGGACGCGGTCGCAGGCGCCGGTCGGGCGCCGGACACGGCGGCGGGAGTGGCCGAGGCGGAACGCCTCGTAGGCCTGCCGCTCGCCCTCGGGCGGCGGCCTCCAGTGCCGGCAGTGCTTGCACTGGCCCGGACGTGTCCCGACGGGCTCCTCGAGCGCCGGTCCGCCGTTGTGTCCGAAGCCTCCCGTCACGACCGGTCCTCCCGCGAGGGCGCTAGCGCCAGCCAGGCCCGGAGGTCCTGGCGCATCCGGCCGATCTGGTCGTTGATGACGGTGACGCCGTGTCCGCGAAAACGGAGGACGATCAGTTGGAGCCTCCTGTCTGTCGCGGTTGATCTACTCTGCGCCCGCGGACGGCATCCCGCGAGCCTCCAGGGTGTCTGAGCCCAGTTCCCGGATCGGGAGCCGTCCGCGCCATGAAGCATCAGCCTGAACAGTTGATTGGGACAGCTTCGGCCGATCCCGCAGGACAGGAGCAGGGATCATGATGCAAGACGCCTTCGTCGGAGTTGATGTCGCCAAGGACTGGCTCGACGTTCACCATGTACTCAGCGGCGCACGCCGGATCGCAAATACAGCTGCCGCAGCACGAAGCTTCGCCGCTGCATGTGCAAAGCAGGGAGCATGGGTCATCTTTGAAGCAAGCGGTGGTTATGATCGCGTGCTGCGTGATGCTCTCGAAACTTGCAATGTCCGGTTCAGTCGCGTGAACCCGCGACAAGCTCGCGATTTTGCCCGGGCCATGGGAGTGATCGGGAAAACCGATCGCGTCGATGCGCGTATGTTGGCAGAGTTAGGGATACGGCTGCGGCCTGCACCGACACAGCCCCTCGCCGCAGCCCGACGCGCCCTTCAGGCCCAGGCGACCCGCCGTCGCCAACTCGTCGAGATCCGCAAACAGGAGGCCACAAGGCTCCAGCAAACAGCTGACCGCCAAGCCCGCGCTGACATCGTGAGCTTGATTGCGGTTCTCGATCGCCGCATCGCGAAGGTCGAGGCGCAGATCAATGACCTGATCAAAGCCGATCCAGAACTCCGCCCTCTCAACCAGCGCCTTCAAACCGCTCCGGGTGTCGGTCCGATCGTTGCCGCGACATTAATCGCTGAGCTGCCTGAACTCGGGCAGCTTGATCGCCGTAGCATCGCTGCCCTGGCGGGCTTGGCACCGATCGCGCGTGACAGCGGCAAGCGTGTCAGCCCACGCAGCGTCGGCGGTGGCCGGCCAATTGTCCGAACAATCCTTTACCTCGCAGCCCTGCAGGCCTCGCGGCGGTGTGCCGTATTCCGAGACTTCCGCCAGCGCCTCCAGTTGGCCGGAAAACCGACCAAGGCGGCACTCACCGCTACTGCCCGCAAACTGCTTGTCACGCTGAACGCCATGCTCGCCAACGGTACCGATTATACCCTGGCCGCCGCGATCTGATTACAGTTGCCGGGAAACCCGGGGCGGTTCACCCGCGTCACCGCGCCAGCGAGTTCCACTGCCTCCTCCACGAGATCGAGGCGGCGGTGCCGCCCGACCTTGATGTGCATCTGGTACTCGGCGACGCACAAGACCAAGCTGATCCGCGATTGGATGCGCACGAAGCCCGACGATTTCCACGCCGCGACGCGCATGACGCGGACGCGGACGCGGCGGGACTCGAAGCGGAGCTCCCGGTGAGACGGTAAACGCGGTCTTGCCGATCTCCGCGCGGTTCGAGTGGACGGCCCGGGGCTGATCTTTACGTCTCCCTGCGAGGTTGGTGCCAGCCCTCATGGAGACGCCGATGTCCGCCCGCTCCAACACCGAACCCGCCGCCTCGGTCCGGCCGGACGATCCGGTGCGCCCGCTCACCGCGGCCGACACCGGCCGCCTCGCCTGGGTCGACGTCGCCAAGGGCATCTGCATCATCCTGGTGGTGATGATGCACTCCACCCTCGGGGTCGGCGAGGCGATGGGGGGCGAGGGCTTCATGCATCACATCGTGGAGTTCGCCAAACCGTTCCGGATCCCCGACTTCTTCCTGCTCTCGGGGCTGTTCGTCGGCCGGGTGGTCGACCGCGACTGGCGGCTGTTCGCCGACCGGCGCATCGTGCACTTCGCCTATTTCTACCTGCTGTGGCTGGTGCTCCAGTCGGCGGTGAAGTACGGCCACATCACCGAGGGCGCGGGGCCGGGTGCCTTCCTCGCCCACCTCGCCTTCGGGCTGGTCGAGCCGTACTCGACCCTGTGGTTCATCTACCTCCTGGCGGTGTTCTCGGTCGCCGTGAAGCTGCTGCGCCGGCTGCCCTGGCCGGTGCTGCTGATCGGCGCAGCGCTGCTGCAGCTCGCACCGATCAACACCGGCTCGACCCTGATCGACGAGTTCTGCGAGCGCTTCGTCTACTTCGTCGCCGGGTACCTCTTCGCCGCCCGGATCTTCGCGCTCGCCGACGCGGTGCGGGCGCGGGCGGGGCTGGCGCTCCTCGGGCTCGCCGTCTGGGCGGTGATCGAGGCCGTCCTCGTCTTCACGCCGACGTGGCTGACCCGGCACCCGACGCTCGCGAGCCTGCCGGTGATGAGCCTGATGCTCGGCGCCGCCGGCGCGCTCGCCATCGTGAGCGCGGCGGCGCTGCTGACCAAGGTCGGCGGCCCGGTCACGGCGGTCCTTCGGGCCTGCGGCGAGCGCTCGATCGTGATCTACCTTGCCTTCTTCCTGCCGATGGCGGCCCTGCGCACGGCGCTTGTGAAGAGCGGGGTGATCGAGAATATTGGTCTCGTCTCACTGCTCGTGACCGTCGCAGCGGTCGCGGTGCCGCTTGTCATCGAGCGGGCGGTCTACCGCACCCCGGCTTATTTCCTGTTCCGCCGTCCGGCCGCTCTCCACCTCGTCGGCGAGGACGCCCCTCGCCCGGCCCCGCGCCTCGCCTCAGCGCCAACGGCCTAACCGACCCCCGTCACCCTGCAGGCCGTACGCGGCGGTGCCTCTCGAGGCGCCGCTCTCGTTCGCGCGTCCGACTATGCGCTTCGTGGCTCTCAAGTCGGAAGCTCAATTCGAGCTTTCGACGAAGTGCGATATCATCGCGGCGCCAGCGAACTCTGAGAGCCATGCCTTTTAAGGTGCAGTTCTGGTAATTATATCCCTGCGATGTCTGAAGCATTGCAGGGATCCGATCCGCTCTGGTCTGCTGTCATCGAGCGGTTTGAGAAGTATGCGCCGACGAGCCTGATGGCCCGCACGGCTCTGGAACACGCGCTGCCAGCCGGCTGGATCGACGACGTGTTCGACCAGCATCGCCAGCGGCAATACACGCGGGAGTTGCTGTTCTCCACCGTCGTCAGGCTGATGATGCTCGTCGCGCTCGGCCTGCGCTCCTCCCTGCATGCGGCGGCCCGCGAAGCCGAAGACCTGACCGTCTCGCTTCCCGCCCTCTACGACAAGGTCAACCGCACCGAACCCGCGCTGCTGCGGGCCCTCGTGCGCAGCAGCGCGGCCCGGTTAGCCTCGGTGATGACGGCCGCGGGCACCGGCCATCCGAGCCTGCCGGGGTTTGCGTTGCGCATGCTAGACGGCAACCATCTGCCCGGCAGCGAGAAGCGTCTGAAGCCTCTGCGTGCGCTTCGCGGTGCCGCCCTGCCGGGGCTGACCCTGGTCGTCTACGATCCCGATACCGGCCTGGCCGTCGACCTGGTGGCGGCCGAAGATGCCTATGCCGACGAGCGGATGCTGGCCCGGGCCCTCCTGGACGCCGCCGCGCCTGGTCAGGTCTGGGTCGCCGACCGGCACTTCTGTGTCCGGACCTGGCTGGAGGGTCTGGTTGCGGCGGGCAGCCACTTCGTGGTGCGCCAGCACGGCAACCATCCCCGCCTTTGCGCGCAGGGGGAGTGGCAGGCGTGCGGCTCCTGCGAGACCGGCACACTGCGCGAGCAGAGCATCACGCTGGAGGGGAGCCAGATCCCCTGGCGACGCATCGCGCTGAGCCTGACGACGCCGACGACGGAGGGTGATCGGACGATCTGGTTGTGGAGCGACCTGCCCGCGAGCGTCAGCGCGGCGCAGATCGCGCAGGTGTACCGGCGTCGCTGGCGGATCGAGGGGCTGTTCCTGCGCCTGGAGCGGGTACTGCACAGCGAGGCCGGCCGCCTGGGTCGCCCGCGGGCCGCTTTGCTGGGGTTTGCCTCGGCTGTTCTGGCTCATAACGTGCTGAGCCTTGTGAGCGCGTGCATCGAGAAGGTGCATGGGCCGGAGCCGCGGGTCTCGGTGTTCCACCTGAGCCGCCAGATCGGTGCCGGGTACGAGGGGCTGATGGTGGCGCTGGGGCATGCTCCCGTGTTGACGGGGCGGGAGGATGCAGCCGGCGTCGCAGCCCGCTTGCTGGCGTTGGCGGAGCGGGTCGACCCCAGACGGATTGCAACCAGCCCGCGTGGTCCCAAGCGCAAGGTCGACAAGCCCTATGTGGCGGCGACCGCGGCCCGTGAGCATGTGGCGACCGCCAGGGTGCTCGAAAAGGCTAAGCTAATGGCTAAGAAAGCACCTTAAAAGGCATGACTCTGAGAGCCTGTTTGACTATGAGCATCTGTATTGGTGTCGCTGATAGGCCTGTATGAGCCGATGGCAGTTGGCGATACTGATGCTGTCCTCAGCCGCCGCTGGGCTGTGCTCCCAGTGGCGGGTCAGGCGGCGATAGCGCGTCGAGAGCGTGTCAAACGTCGCTTCGATGCGCCAGCGCAATGGCAGCGGCTGGAAGCCCTTGGCCTGCGCCTCACGGGTGGAGACCTGCACCTCCACACCGTGGCGGGCGGCCGCCTCGTCCATCCGTGCGCCGGTGTAGATCCCATCTGCCTTCACCCGCACCGGCGCCCAGCCCGCCTCAGCGGCGCGGTCCAGCACCCAGCCCGCCGCTTGCGTGTCGTGGACGTTGGCCGCCGTCACCACCGCGGCCAGGACGAAGCCGCGCGAACACGTCAGCACGTGGCGCTTGATGCCCCGCACCTTCTTCGTGCCGTCGGTGCCGCGGATCCCCGCCTGCGGGCCGGATACGACGCTCTGCGAGTCCAGGATCGCCGTCGAGGGCTCGGCGGGCCGACCGCGCTGGCGACGCACCGCCCGCGTCAGCAGGGTGGCGACCTCCGACCAGATCCCGTCGGCGCGGAAGCGGTCGTGCCAGGTGCGCACCGATGTATTTTGTGGCTCGCTGATCCGCTGTGATCGCCCGGCCGTTCGAGCGAAAGGACCTTCGTGATGCCCGCACTGTCCGATCGTCAGCGGGTCGAAGTAGCGATCCCGGCCTATCTCCTCTTGGCGCTGACATCGGTGCCGGGCGTGTTCGTCGCGGCCGAGCCGGACTTGGCGGCGAAGGCCGAGTCCGACATCGCGGTGATGCGCACCGACCTGACGCGGGCCTGCCTCGAGCCGTTCAACGACCTCGTCGGCAAGAAGCAGTACGCGCTGCTGCGGCGGGTCGAGCGGATCGGCAAGGGCGTGATCGCCGAGTGGACCGACCGGCCGGCGCTGAGCCTGATGCTGACGCTCTGGTACTTCGTGAAGGACCTGACCGACCGGGAGGTGCTGATCCTGTGGGAGGGCTCGGCGATGGCGCGGGCGGCCGACAAGCTCCTGCCGATGTTCGAGCACGGCTTCGAGCAGCAGAAGCGGGACGCCTCGGCCCAGAAGCAGGCGGGCCGGCTGCTGGCGCGGCTCCAGGCCGAGGGGCTGTACGCCTGAAGCGTCGCTATTGTGCACCGCAACATTGTGTGCGATGAGATCGGCGTGGAACCGCGATGGCGTCGCGGTTTCGCAGCCCTCTTTGGGCGTTTCCTCCCCAGACTTCCGGCCGCCCCTCTCGGGTGGCCTTATTTTTTGGCCGATCCTGGCAGCCCAGACCAATCCACGATGAGGAGCTTGGCTGATCGGTCCTGGGCAGACCATGAAGATGGTCGAGTGGATCGGGGGGATCGTTGCAAGACACCGCGGATCAGAAGCGCCGGATCGCCGACGCGCTGCGAGCCGGCAGCCTTGCCGATCGCGAGCGCCTGACGGCCTTTGCGGTCGACGAGGCGTCGGTAGTCGGAGCCAACCCGTTCCCTTCGACGGCGGGCGCGGCGCGCCAGCGCTGGGGGCTACGCGTGATCGAATTCGAGGCGATGGCCGTGTCATCGGCCGGCCTGCCGTGCCTGATGGCGGCGCTCGCGGGCCTGCCCGTCGGCGAGCCGCTTCGGCAGGAGATCCTGCGCTCGCCGACGCACGTCCTGTACGTGCTGAGGCATGGCGAGAGCGGCTCGATCGTCGGGGCGGTTCTGCACGGCAAGCCGGGCGAGGCCCTGCCGCCATTCGTCGAGCCTCAGCCTGCGGCTAAGGCTGCGCCTGAGATCAGGAGGGCCCCGGCCAAGCGGTCGTCGCGCAAGCGGGTCGCACCCGGTCAGCTCGATCTGTTCGCGATCGGGTGAGCCTGGCGGCGGACCGGGGTGTTCTCCGTCATGGAGGCCCGGCCCGCGTGTGACGCCAACCGAGCGGCCGACGGGCGGCAGGCTGGTGTGAATGCCAGGCCAATGGCCTCAAACTAGGACCGTTCCCCCGCTTGGGTGGGCGACGTCGGCCCCCTGCCCTGTTCCGGGCACCAATGAGCGGCGCGCTGCTGGTAGGCGTCGAAGCCCGGTTTGTAGGGGATGGCGAGCCCTTCCCGGATCAGGATGTCGGCCACGTTGCCGGCAGGCGCTACGATCGACGCGAGAGTGCGGCGATAGCGGTCGGTCCGGCCGGACCGCTCGATCCTGACTGGCCCCTCGAGGAGCTGGCGCAGGCTACCAGAAGCGAGGAGGCCCTTGGCGAGTTCGGTGTTGCAGCGGGGTTTGGAGATCTCCGGGGCGTCCGGTTCGACGAGGCGGATGCGTTCCCCGGCCAACTCGACGGTGTCGCCGTCGATGACGCGGATGAGTTCGCCGTCGACCGTCTCGGCGTGCGCTGGGAGAGAGGCCAGGGCGAGCAGGCCTGCGAGGGCGAGGGGTTTCATGAGCACCAGCCTATTGCGGCCCTCTACATTTCCGGCGGGCCGCGCGAGGTTGATCGTTACCCGAAGGGCCGAAACCGCGCAGCGGGTTCGGGGAGCCGCCGCGGCGGCGAGTAGAGCCCGGTCCCAAAGGGACGCGCCGGCAGGATCACTCGGGTTTGAACTTCCCGTCCGGATCGAGTCCGGCCCGATCAATGAGCACCTGGGGGGCTTCCGGATGTGGATCGACACCGAAGCTGGACCCTGGGCTGGAACAGGAGCAAGCCCTTGGAGCTAAATTGGAAATACGTCTCCAGGCGGGGTCCCGATCGGCGCCGATCGGGGCCCCGGCCGGAACCAATTTTTTGATTTGCAGTCAATAGTTTAGGCAGGTTTTTTGGTGGGGGCCCGCTTCGGGTTCATCCGCACTTTCGGTGCTGGTGGAGGGGATCGGGCGTTGATGCGCATGGCAGCCGTAGGGCAGCACGATGCCGATCTCGAACCCGTCGATGCCGTCGGTCCCGGACGGCCTTCACGTCGATGATCTGACGCTGAACACAGCCGGGTTGCTGATCACCGCCCATACCACCGCTCACCAGGCGGCCTGTCCGAGCTGCGGCCGATCCTCGACTCGCGTTCACAGCACGTACTGGCGAACCCTCAAGGACCTGCCGTGGCAAGATCGGACTGTGACGTGGCACCTGCGCGTGCGCCGCTTCCGCTGCGGCCACTGCCCGGGGCGGATCTTCGCCGAACCAGCAGTGGGGCTGGGTTCACGCAAAGCGCGTCGAAGCGAACGATTGGCTGAGGCGCAGACCGATATTGGCATGGTGCTCGGCGGCGAGCCCGGTGCTCGTTTGTCGCGACGACTGGCGATGCCGGTCAGCGGCGACACGGTTCTGCGCCTGGTCCGTCGACGCGGCATCGCCTCCTCGCCGGCGCCGCGCGTGGTCGGCATCGATGATTGGGCGTGGCGGCGCGGTCAGTCCTACGGCACCATCGTCTGCGACCTGGAACGGCGGCGCGTCATCGACCTGCTGCCTGGTCGCTCTGCGGCACCGGTGCGGGACTGGCTTGCCGCCCATCCGAGCGTCGCCGTCGTCAGCCGTGACCGCGCCGGACCCTACGCCGAGGCTGCGCGCACAGGCGCCCCGGCGGCGATGCAGGTTGCAGATCGCTGGCATCTGCTCGTCAATGCCTCCGAGGCACTGCGCAGCATCGTCGAGCGTCACCAGTCCGAGATCAGAGCCGTGGCGAGCCACTCCAGGCCCGAGCCTTCTCTGCCTCCTGATCCAGCAAAGACCGAGCCCGTCCCGGAGACGAGCAGCCGGCGACGTGATCGCTGTGAGGCAGCCTTACGGCTCTATGGCGAAGGTCAACCGACCAAGGAGATCGCCCGCCGTCTCGGAGCATCTCGTAACGCCGTGCGTCGCTGGATCCGGGCTGGCCAGTTCGTGCCCTACCGTCGTGCCCCAGGTCCGAGCCAGCTCGACCGTTACATCTCCGTCGTCGAGGCGCGCTGGCAGGAGGGTCAGCGCAGCGCCACCTGTCTCCATCGCGAGTTGTGCGCGCAGGGCTTCACGGGCGGCTACGACATCGTCCGGCGCTGGGTCGCACGGCAGCAGTCGGAGGCCCCGGCTCGACCGCCCTCAGCCCGGATCCCCTCGACACGCCGCATCACCCGGTGGCTGACGGGCGATCCAGCCGTGCTATCGCCCGTGGATCGGGCCTTCACCCAGGCACTCTGCAATGCGGCTCCGCGCTTGAAGCGGGCGGCCGAGGATGTACGCGCCTTTGCCGATCTCCTGCACCAGGACGATCCGGCCGGACTGACACCTTGGCTGGAGGCTGCTGCCAGCGAACTCGGTGGCTTCGTCACCGGGCTTCGGCAGGATGAAGATGCCGTGCGCGCGGCGATCGCCGAGCCCTGGAGCAACGGCCACGTTGAAGGGCAGGTCAACCGCCTCAAGCTGATCAAGCGCAGCATGTATGGTCGAGCCAAGTTCGACCTGCTCCGCCAGCGAGTGCTGCATGCCGCCTGACCCAGGTCCCCCAGAGCTTGGCTGGACAAGCACCCGTCAGCACCGAAAGTGCGGATGAACCCCGCTTCGGTGCCGATACACAATCATTTTTTGCATGTTCCGGCATTTTGCCGTACAATGTAGGTAAGGATGGTGACGTATGCGACCGAGAAAGGACCCTGAGACCGCACGGCTGGAGGCGCGTATCCCGGTGCAGGTCTATGACACGATGCTGCGCGCAGCCGAGCTGCGCGGCATGACGCTGACCGGCTTCGTCATGGCCACCGCCGGCGAGGACGCCAGGCGCGTGGTCGAGGAGGCCGAGATCCTGCGGATGGCGCAAGCCGACCAGGTGCGTTTCGCGGAAGCCCTGATCGATCCGCCCAAGCCCAACGACCGGCTGAAGCGCGCTGCCAAGCGCCACGCTGCTCTGATCCAGCCACGGTGACACACCCCTTCGTCATCGAGCCCCTGTCCAAAGATCATGACCGGACAGGCTTCACCTGCGGCCATGAGAGGGTCGATGCCTACTTCCGGCAGTCCGTCTCCCAGGACGTGAAGCGCAAATACGCCACCTGCTTCGTGGCGCGCGAGGTTGCGACCGGCCGGGTGGCCGGCTTCTACACCCTGTCCTCGAGCAACGTGCCGCTTAAGGACGTGCCGGACGCGCTCGCGAAGAAGCTGCCGCGCTATCCGACGGTGCCGGCGGTCCTGATCGGCTGGATGGGCCGCGACGAGGCCTTCCGCGGCTCAGGCCTGGGCGAGGCGCTGCTGTTCGATGCGATCCGCACTGTCGCCACCGCGCCGATTGGAAGCCACGCCATCTTCGCCGACGCGATCGACGAGAAGGCCGCCGGCTTCTACGCGGCATTCGGCTTCATGCCGCTGCTCGAGCAGCCGATGCGGCTGTTCCTGCCGGTCGCAACCGGCCTCGCCCTACTTGATACCTAAAGATCTCCACCTACCATACCCGTAAAATATAATACTCAACCGACGCGGTTCCGGCCAATATACACACCCAGGCCTTCAGCTGCTGGCGATGTTCCCGGTCCGGGATCTCGCGCTCAAGCATCCCCCGCATGCGAATGTCAGCCGGTGCCTCCCGATACCAGGGGTCGGCGACTTGTCGGCTAGGCCGGAGATGACCGAGGCGATCATCTGTCGGTGGCTGTAGCAGGGCGGGTAAGACGGTCAGGTAGGGCCTCTTGATACGCAGGGGCCTCTCTATCAACACCGGGCGCGCGGGCTTCTCGTGATTGCTCCGGCGCGCCGTGTACCGGACCCGCTGACTAGCTTCCCCATTACGCTGGAATGGTAGACGAGTAGGGAGGCAGCGAAACACGCCGGTAGGAGTTTCGCAACGTACGGAGGTGACAATGCACGGCCTACACCCATGAGCCGTCCTATGATAAGCACCCCCGCGCCCGACCTGGTTCGGGCCGACCCGTAGATGGTCCCCTCCTCCCATTGCCCGAAGGCTGCTTCTCGACAGCTGGAAGGGTTTGCGATTGGTGCGGAGTCAATGGTCCAAGCGCTCGTAGCGACGGCTATGAACGAACTCTTCGCCAAACGCGGCCTATCGCTCAGTGCGATTTCGAAAGAGGGCCAGCCATGAGCCCGAAACGCAGCAACGATCTCGACCTGGTCGTCCCGTTCGTCACATTCAAAGACCAACGGGAGACGATGGAGCGGCCGTTTTTCTCGATTTCTAAACAGAAGCGCGTCAAGCCTATCGAATACACCTCGCCGGATGGCCAGGTGCATGTGCGCGTCCTCGCCGTGCCCGAGGTCGGCATGGCGACGATCTGGGACGCCGACATCCTGATATGGGCGGCGTCACAGCTGATCGAGATGCGCCGCCGCGGGGTGAACGACATCCCCCGCAAGCTCGACTTCATGCCTTACGAGCTGCTGAAGGCTATCGGCCGCAAGACAGGCGGCGATCAGTACAAGCGACTGAAGGAGGCGCTGTCTCGTCTCGGCTCGACGCGCGTCATCACCAACATCAGAGCCAACCCTCGCACTCGTAAGGACAGGGAATTTAGTTGGATTAGCGACATCACCGATATCGTGGACGAAAAGTCGCAGTCAAGCCGGGGAATGTCGATCGTACTGTCCGACTGGTTCTACGAAGGTGTACTTATGGATGGCGGGGTGCTAGCCATCGACGCAGCCTATTTCGACATCACTGGCGGGCGCGAGCGCTGGCTCTATCGTGTCGCCCGCAAACATGCTGGTGGTGCTGGCTCTGACGGGTTTGCGATCAGCCTACCGACGTTGTTTGAGAAATCGGGAGCCGAAGGCACTTATCGCCGCTTCAAGTTCGAGGTGGCGAAAATCGCACGCGAGGATGCCTTGCCGGGCTTCGCGTTGCGCCTTGAGGAAAAAGGGCGCGCCGAGCCGCACCTGCGCATGATGCGACGCGAGCTCGCGGACTATGCGCCTGTTCCTGAAAAGCCGAAGGCAACTCGGCGTCGCAAGACATCGGCTGTCCCTGATATCCCACTGTTCCGGCAACTGACCGACGAGACCGTGAGTGCGTTCAAGAAGGCGCATCCTGGTTGGGATGTATGGGGCGTGAAAGCCGAGTTCGACGCGTGGATCGAGGACGACCCAAACCGCGAGCCCGGCCACTATGAGAAGGCGTTCTTGGGGTTCGCCGAGCGCTTCGTTCGAGCCAGCGACTGAGCGTTCCCGAAAAACGAGGGACAGCGCTGAAATCGCCCTCGCGCCGAGTGGAAAGCCCTCTGACCAGGGTGATTCCTTGCTGGTGAATCGGCTTTTCGGGAACGCGACCATAGAGGTCACTCCCTGTTCGGCTCTTTGGGAACGGCGTCGCCTTATCGGGAATGGATACGCGGCTTTTCGAGAACGCGACTCACGTCCGATCCGGAACGAATCCACGTCTTTTCAGGAACACCTGACTGGGGACAAGTTGTTGATAGACGGCGAGGAATCCCGCTGCCCAAAGCCCTTAACCTTCTAACTTATTTATAACGTTCTAAACGGAGGGAAAGCGGGGATACCGGGGAGAAGCGGAAACGATTGAGGCATTCGGCATGACCGAGCCGTCTCCATGCCATCCTCGATAAGACGGATCGTCATCAAACTAAGCCTTCATCAGCAGGGGCCACGCGATCGGGGGCTACCTGCAAGATGGTGATGGCTCGTAAGGATATGCTCTTCGCGGCAAACAGCCGGTTCTGATCCGGATAAACGTCAGGGAGCGCATACCCGCTTCAATGCGTAACGGAACGAGGCTCCAGCCGCGTGCTGACAGATCCACTGCCCTGAGTCGGCGTAAGTATGCATCCGGTAGGTCCCCGGGATTGCCGGCAGAATTGAGTGTGATTCAGCCCCGCGGATATGTCCATTGGGCCGAGCCATGGTCCCGACTCCGACGACACTGCCTATGCAGGTTTAGTTCTAGGAAGAACATCAGCAGGGACGGCCGTTAGATGCTCTGAATGGGCATGGGCGACGTTTGAGGGCTTGGAAGCTACAAGGCTGAGCGAACCACCTCACGAGTGTTTCGAGACCTCATAGACGCTGGAGAATGGCCGTATCCGGCGGCAGAGTGGCCATCAACCAGTCCCTCACGCCATTCCGTAGCAAATAGATTATCGGCCGGATCGCCCGTTGCTGATCCGGTGACGCCAACAATTATCCAGCCGACCTGTCACGAGTGGCAATCGAAGGCAGCCGCCTTCGCCGTAACCGCATCCTTCGCTGAGGATGCGGCGTTCCCGATCGACGATACCATCAGGGCTACCATCGGAAAGAGATGCCAAACCCACTGGCCATCGACTGGGGCCACCATCACTCACGACTGATCGGGAACGGTCGTGTCGCAAACGCGCAGCGTCCCGCGTTCGCTGGCCGTGGCCGTACCTGCCGACCTTGCCACCTCCCTCCAGAACCAGGGTATAATCCTCAGTGCCTTCGCCTTCAGGCTGGAAGTTGCAAACCAGCGATGGCTCCCCGATCCAGCAGTTCGAGGCGACCCTGATTGTTCAGGCTATTTGCTGGTACCTTCGCCACGCTCCGCGCTGCGGCAACACCGAGTGGCGCTCCTGTAAATGGGCATGGGGATCGATCACTCTACGATCACCCTAAGTGCCCGGTGATCGAGGATGCGGGCAGACGCCTCGTGGCGGGTGAGCTAGCAGGGTATCTCTCGATGCCGGATCCCTCTGATCGACATGCAGCGAGAATCGCGGCGCGGAGCGCCACCCCGGTCGGCCGGAATGGGCGGACTTGCATCCTGTGATCCTCAAAGGTGCTGTCCGGGTGGCGATCCGCAAAGCTTGTGCGAGGCTTGCGTGAAGCCCGACCTTTCACACAGCATTGATCCTCATTCGTCGTTAGCGGTGATACGGTTGATTCCACCGTTTCACCGTGAATGAGTCGTGGGCTATGAATCAGCACGTCCAGCCGAACGGGCCGCGGGGGCCTGAGCCGAATCAGACGGCGGGCCATGATGCTCGCATTCTCGGAGCGAAGCTGCGCGAGATCGCGTCAGTTGTCTTCTCCCCATCGGAGAAGAAGACTTTGCGTCGCTTTACCTCAGGCGAGGTGTCCCGCATCCTTGGGGTGAGCGACAGCCGCATCCGGCAGCTTTCACCAGACCTCCTCGTCTCGGAACCGGAGATTGCACCAGGCGGCCGTCGCCTGTTCACGCTGGCCGACATCCACGCATTGCGCGCCCACCTTGGTGAGATCGATCGGGTCGGACGGCGCTATCTGCCCCATCGTGATCCTGCGAAAGGCGAGCACCTGCAGGTCATCGCTTGCGTGAATTTCAAGGGCGGCTCCGGCAAGACGACAACGTCCGCGCATTTAGCCCAATCATTGGTCCTGCGTGGATACCGTGTGCTTGCAATTGATCTCGACCCGCAGGCCAGCCTCTCGACCTTGCTAGGCGTCCGACCCGAGAACGAACGGGAGCCCTACCCCACCATTTATGACGCGATCCGTTACGGTGAGGAGCGACGCACACTCGGCGACGTGATTCGGCAGACCTATTTCACCGGCCTTGATCTCGTAGCAGCCGATCTTGAGCTAGAGGTTTTCGAGTTTGAGGCGCCGATGCATTCGGCACGACGGAAGACGAACGATCCCGAGCCGCCGTTCTTCGCGCGCATAGGCCTTGCGCTCAACGAGGTGGCTGATCGCTACGACATCGTTGTAATCGACTGCCCGCCGCGCCTCGGCTACCTGACCATCGCAGCACTCTGCGCAGCCACCGCGCTGCTAATCACGATTCATCCGCAGATGCTCGACGTCTCGAGCATGCGCCAGTTTCTCACGATGATGGATGAGATCATGGAGCCGGTGAGGGAGCAAGGCGCAGCTCCGACCCACGACTGGTTCCGCTATCTCGTAACCCGCTTCGAACCTCAGGATACGCCGCAGACGGAAGTGGTCGCGATGCTGCGCGGCTTGTTCGGCGAGCGCGTCCTGACCAAAGCCATGCTGCAATCAGCAGCCGTATCGAATTCCGGCCTGCGTGGTCAGACCGTTTACGAGACCCCCCTACGACGAGACGAAGTGACGGGATCAACCTACCGGCGGGCACTCGACGCGCTTGATGCCGTCAACGGTGAGATCGAGAGTCTTATTGCTCGCACCTGGGGCCGCGCATGAACCAGAAGAAGCGTCTCAGTGCTATCATGGGCACGCCCATCCAAACGGAAACGCCGCAACAGGCGTCTCCTGAAAGTTCAATGGGTTACGCCCCTGTAGCAGGTGCTACAGCCCCCTCCCCCGCTCCAGAGAAGCGCCCGGCTGCGGCGCGTTCCATGGCGGCGATGTGGGCGGCCTCCCGACCTGGTCCCGTAGACGCGGACGGCACGGTCGTCGAGCTCGACCCTGAACTATGCCTGCCCTCGGCGATTGCCGATCGGGTACCGGACGCAACGAATGACGCCTTCAATGCTTTCGTCGAGCAGATCCGCGAGGAAGGCCAGCACACGCCGATCCTCGTGCGGCGGCATCCCCGGCAGAGCGGACACTATGAGATAGCCTATGGGCGCCGCCGGACGCGTGCCGCACAGGTTCTTGGAAAGGCTGTGCGCGCCGTTGTGCGGGACCTGAGCGACGCCGAATTGCTCGTCGCGCAGGGCTCGGAAAACTTGGCCCGCGAGGACCTGAGCTACATCGAGCGCGCGCACTTCGCTCGGAATATGGAGCAGGCCGGCGTTGCCCGAGATGTGATTTTGAAAGCGATGGGCGTGCACCGCCCCGACCTCGCAAACTATCTAGCGGTGGCCGAGGCAATTCCCGCTGCAGTGCTCGCTGCGATTGGACCGGCCCCAAAAGTCGGGCGTCCCCGTTGGCTCACGCTCGCCAGCCGGATCAAGGTGGCACCTGCCGAACGGGTCGATACTGCTCTCTCCTCTCCAGATCTCATCGGCAAGGCCTCAGATGAGCGATTTTCGCTAATCCTCTCCGCCCTCGCCGAGTCGGCGCCGCGCAAGAAGGCCCGGGACGAGATCGTGAAGGATGCCAGGGGGGTGAAGTTCGCGCGCGTCGAGCGGAGTTCCAACGCGATGCGGGTGACATTGGACGAGAAGGCAGAGCCGGGGTTCGCCGACTATCTCGCTGAACGCCTCCCGGAGCTTCTCGCCGCTTATCGACAGAGCAGAAGCTGAGGGAACGGCGGATCGGCCGAATGGTGTCTCGATCTCCCGGCGGACCCAAGGTATCTCTGCAAAACGGAGTTATGGGCTTTGTCGGCGTGATGAGCCACTTTGAACTCCTCGATGCGCAGTGGAGTAGTTCGCTCCGCTGTGGCCGCCGCAGAAGCCGCGTATTGGCTGGCCGGCTGAGGATCACCGTCGGATCCTCAACGGCACGCTCTAGATACTGCGCACGGACGCGCCGCGGGAGTATCTGCCGCTGTATCAAACGGACCCATGCTCAGCATCTGCTGGCCGGCGCAATTCTGACGCCAGATTGCCACGCGGTGACGAGTGTCCTGTCCTTCATGAGCCGTACGTAGGAGCGGCGGTTCGTGAACGTCCATCGCATCCTCAACCGCTTGGCGTGGTGTACACGCAGCGGCCACCCTATCCTGCTCTGGCCTTGGTTACTGCGTTCGCCCACCGCGCCATGTAGTCCTGGCGCTCGACGACACGATCAAGCGCCGCTGTGCAAACGCATCGCGGCCTTGTGGATCTACCTTGATCCTATTCGTTCCTCGGACGGTCACCTCGTCAATGCGAGCGGACTGCGCTGAATGAGCCTGAGGTTGGTCACCTCAATCCACTGAGCAGGTTTATCTGAGCGCCGCCGTTTCTGACCGCGAGAGTTCCAGCCGAGTTCGCCTGTCGCGAACAGTGATGTCGGCACAGGCCGTTGCTCGACATCGGTCGTCAACTCGCCCACGAGCCGCCGCGCTGGCTGCTTGGTTTGAATCTCGCTCTGTTGGGCGACAGCGGCTTATCGGCCCTGGTGTTCCTCGACGATGCGCCGCGCCCACATCACGGCCGTCCTCGGCCTGCAGATTGACGCAGCACGCCGTAACTCCGCGTGGTACATGGAGTAATGGATCGCCGAAGTCACCTCTCATGATGTGCGCAGCCATTCCGGCGTCAAAGTGGGGAGGCAGTGGGCCGATAGGCAATCGCTCGCACTACGCCATCCCTGCTTGCTCTGTTGTCACTCATTAAATTACCGGCTGCACGGCTCCTAATTCGGCAAAGTCAACGGATCGCAGCAGCCGCTTGGTGTTCCAAGCCACGTCCAGCCTTCGTCGACGCTCTGGCTGCTGGGCGATCTGGCGCGAGCAGACTGTGGCAATGTAACCGCTCTGGTCTGATCGACCAAAACGCATCTTCTGCTTGTCGGTACCCTGGGCCTATGGCCTCTGCCACGACACGTAAGGCCAACGTCGCATTGGCGCCTTTATCCACTGAATTCACACCCTCCGCGGCGTATTTTTGCTTGACACGTCGCGACTCTCGACGGTTCGCGCAACTCGTGCGCTTGATATTCGTTACGGATTTCAAGACGGAGGGTTGGCCCGATGCGGCAGAGCAAGCGGACGTCCTGGGGTGGTCCACGGGAAGGGGCGGGGAGACCTCGAGCGGAGCCCACCAAGGTGGTGCGCCTGCCCGTCGACATCGCGGATGCCGCCAGGCGGGCTGCGGCGGCCCGCGGCGGCTCTGCGAGCGGGATCGGCGCCTTCCTGAAGGGGGAGGTGCGGACATCAGCGAGCGCGCCCCTGGTGACGGCCTCGGTGGCGTGCGGGTTCCCGTCGCCGGCCGAGGACAGCCTCGAGCGTCCGCTCGATCTCAACGAGCTGCATGGGATCGGCGCGCCGTCTGTATTCCTAGTGCGCGTCGCCGGCGAGAGCATGACCGGCCGGGGGCTGTTTCCGGGGGACATCGCCGTGGTCGACAAGGCGCGCCGGCCGCGGTCGGGCTGCATCGTGGTCGCGTGCCTCAACGGCGACTTCACGATGAAGACCTACCTCAAGCGTGGCGACGAGGTGATCCTGAAGGCTGAGAACCCGGCGTTTCCGGACATCACCGTTCCGGAGGAGGCGGATTTCCAGGTCTGGGGGGTCGTCACCGGCTCGTCGCGCGTGTTCTGAGGCGGCGATCCGCGTATGCCTGGCCTCGTCGCCCTGGTGGACTGCAACAATTTCTATGCGAGCTGCGAGCGGCTGTTTCAGCCCGAGCTGAATGGCAAACCCGTCGTGGTGCTCTCGAACAACGACGGCTGCGTGATCGCCCGGAGCAACGAAAGCAAAGCTCTCGGGATCAAGATGGGAGATGCTTACCATCTGCGAAAGCGCGAGTTCGCGGATTGGGGCGTGCAGGTCTTCAGCTCGAACTACACGCTCTACGGGGACATCTCCGCGCGGGTGATGCGGGTGCTCGGCGAGTTCACCCCGGACCTGGAGGTGTACTCGATCGACGAGGCCTTTCTCGGGCTCGCGGGCTTCGGCGATCCGGAGGGCCACGGCCGGCGGCTTCGGGCGACGGTCGCAAGCCAGACGGGGATCCCCGTCTGCGTCGGCATCGCGCCGACGAAGACGCTTGCCAAGGTGGCCAACAGGACGGCGAAGAAGGATCTGGCGCGGGGCGGGGTCTGCCTGCTCGACACCGAGGAGGCGCAGACGGACGCGCTCTCCAAGCTCGCGCTCGACGACATCTGGGGAATCGGGGGCCGGCTGGCGCCGAAGCTCGTGGCGCTGGGGATCACGACGCCGCTGGAGCTGCGGGCGGCCGACCCGGTGATGATCCGCCAGCGCTTCAACGTAGTCCTGCAGCGGACGGTGCTGGAGCTGAAGGGGATTGCCTGCCTCGACCTCGAGCGGGATAGCCCGGACTCGAAGACGATCTGCTCGGCGCGGAGCTTCGGGCGGGCGGTGGAGCGGTTCGAGGAGTTGGCCGAGGCGCTGACCACCTACGTGTCGCGCTCGGCCGAGAAGCTGCGCCGGCAGGGGCTGGCAGCCGCGGCGATCTCCGTGCTGGTGTCGACCAACCGGCACAAGCCGGAGGAGCCGCAGTTCCATGCGACGCGGCATGTCCGGCTGACGATCGCGACGGCCGATTCGGCGCGACTGATCCGGGCGGCGTTGTGGGGCTTGCGGCAGATCTACCGGCCGGGCTTCCGCTACAAGAAGACGGGGATCCTGCTCCTCGACCTCGTTCCGGCCGGGGCCGTGCAGGGCTCGCTGTTCCTGCGGCCGGACGATCGCCGGCGGGTGGAGCTGATGCTGGCGATCGACGCGATCAACCGCCGCTACGGGCGGGATCGGGTCCGGTTCGCCGGCACGGGCCTGGAGCGGGGCTGGAAGCTCAAGGCGGAGTTTCATTCGCCCCGCTACACGACGCGCTGGGACGAGCTGCTGCGCGTTTGAACCGGGGGTTGGCGTGCGGTGGCGCGGCACCTATCCCCCACGCTCAATGCCCGTTGAGCGAGAGGTAGATGTTCAAGATGCCGATGAACGCGATCATCAGGCCGATCGCGCCGATCAGCCAGGTTTGTATCTTGACCTGCGCTTCGAGCTTGGCGTTGACCTCCTCGATCTTCATCGCGCCGTGCTCCTCGGAGGTGTCGCCGTGTGGCAGCTAATCGGGGGAGGTGCGACCTCCCCCTGCGGCGGTCAGTGACCGAACAGCTTGAGGTACACCGGGGTTAGCCCGATGATCGCGAGCATCAGCGTCATCGTACCGAGCAGCCAGAGCACGGCGTTGAGCTTGGCCTCGAGGCCGGCGTTCGCTTCCTTGATCTTCACCGCGATGTGCTCCTCGAGCGCCTCGACCACTTTGGTTGCCGTATCGTCGTCCAATTTAAGCGATTGGAACGCTTTGAACAATGTGAGCTGCATGGTGCCTCCGCCTCGTTGATCGAGGCCGGGGATGCAGCGCGGGCTTCGGCGACGGCGGTCCGGGATCGCGCAGCGACCGCGGGAGCGGGCGACGGGGGAGCCGATTTGCGGTCAGCAAATTGGGGGGACCGTCGATCCTGGAGGGGCGGCGCGCACCCGCGCTAGGGTTTCGGCTCGATCGTGAGGCGGGAGGCGGGCTGCCGGCAGGGCAAGGAGGCTCAGGAGTGCAGGCAGGACGATAGCCGGCCGGGGGAGGGGAGCTGGGTGCCTCGGGTCAGGGGGATTTGCCGAAGTCCCAGATCGGCACGCCGGGGGATTTGACCGGCGACAAGCGGAAAGAGCGGGTTACAGGGAAGCGGATGAATTCCGCGTTCACGTCGAGAACGGCCTTGGTCAGCGGCAGGAGGGCGCCGGTGTAATCGCCGCGCAGGGTGCCAGCAGTTGGGTGGACGCCGAACAGGCGCAGGGTGTCCCAGCCGAGGTCGGCGGCCTGGAGGCCCCACTCCTCGATCCAGGCCGTGCAGCGGGGGTGCGTCTGGTACCAGTCGATGCTTCTGAGGCCGGGGCAGGGGGGCTGGTCGTGCGAGAGAGAGGCGAAGCCGCGGGACCAAGAGAGCACGAGTTCGAGGGATGATGTCATGGGCGGGGTTTACCCCACCCTACGACCGGTTGCAGCACCTTGTGGCGGGTAGCCCACCGTCAGAAATCCATAAATAGATCTCTGATATCCGACCCTACATGCGAAATATGAATTTCGTCGTCGGGATCATAAACAAAAAAATACCAACTCCAAACATAAATACAAGTGGCTTTGCGATTAGAGCAGCCCTGAACTGTTCCTTAGCTTCAAATTTTTTAAACTTTTCATATTCTTCCCAATCTTTTGGCGCAAGAATTCCAAATTCGTTTGAGTTCTCAAAGTGAAACTTTTCATAGGGTATACCATATTTAATCTGAGCTTTGTAATATAAATGCGCAGCTAGTAACATCAAACTCAGTCCGGTGATCCACATCCAGAACATGATCGCCTCTCTCTATGCCTGAACTACAGCCAACCACAAGGTTGATATATCCAACCCTATGTCTACACATCATGCAACAGAAGACGCAATTACGCTACTGCACCGTGCATTGAGATTAGAGATCCGCCATTAGATTATATCCAATGATTCGGCCTTATCTCAAATGTTTCAAACATATGCTCTAACAAATCAATTATCTCATCCTACCACAACCTGCGGGTTAAGTCGCCCCCGACGCAGAGCCTGGAGAACCGGCCCGAGCGAATATTTTCCGTCGCGCTTTCGCTCGGTCAGGGTCCGCAGGTAGCCGCCGTGGCTCTTGATGCTGCCGGAGCGCTCCAGCATCGCCGCGAGGGTGATCGCTGCCGCCTCGGGCTCCATAGCGTCCTGGGCGTCGCTCCAGGCCGCGGGGCTGATCCCGAGCATCGGCCGGATGAAGGCGGCCGTCTCGATCAGGTCGTCCCACGTTCGGATTTGCGAGCGGGCGTAGTCCTGCAGCTGGGGGCAGGCCTCGAGCACGGAGTGCAGCGGATAGGTCGACCGGATCGCGTTGTGAGCGGCTGGGGCGGGATCCCTGCTCGATTCTGGGGAGGAGGCCGGCTTCTTCTCACCCCCGAATGCCCATTCACTATCAAAATGCTCTGCCTTTGAATTCTGTATGTGCCGCCCGATCTGGCTGGCACTGCCGCCCATTTTTTTGGATTCTTGTCGAGAGATCAGGGCCCTGCTCACAGCCAGAGCGAGGGCCTCGAGCGCCTCGCCAAGGGCTGTCACCTCGGCGGGCTCCGGCCGGCGGGGACGGGCAGCGACCAGAGCGTTGTAGCGCTCCCGCAGCTCGGCCGTGGTCGGCTCTCCGGGGTCGCTATTGCCGTCGGCGACGTCGAGGGCGTCGAGGAGCTTGGCGCAGTCTCGACGCAGCAGGCTGACCGTCTCGCGCGCCAGCCTCTGGGCATGGGCCTCGCCACGGACGGCATCGGCAAGGGCGGCGATCTCGGCCGCCCGCAGGGCGAGCGGGGTGAGGTCGAAGCCGTAGGCGTGTGTGATCTGTCCGCCCTCGCCGCGGCGCACGAAGCGCTTGCCGTTGGGGCTGTCGCGCCGGATCACCAGGCCGGCCTCGACGAGGGCCGAGAGGTGGCGGCGAAGCGCCGACTCGGAGAGGCCGCGCGCCCGATCGGACAGCCGGCGGTTCGAGGCGAAGACGACCAAGTCGGGGGTGTCCTTCGTCGGAGCCAGCATCGCCTCGCGCAGGAAGCTGACCAGGGCCTGGAGCACGACGAGGGTCGAGGCCGACAGGCCGAGCCTCGTCCGCGCGGTCGTCAGGTCGTCCAGGACGCGCCATTTCTCGGCGACGATGCCGGCCGGGCGGTCCGCGGCGGCCTCGGCCTGGGCGGCGATCTGCGCAGCCGAGAGCGATCGCGCGCCGAACGGCGCGGTGATCCGCCCGACCGCCTCACCGAGGCGGCCACTGTTCTGTTCCATATGCCCGATCCCTCTCTGGTCGGGCCGCGACAGCTCGTGAGGTCACCCCATAGGGGCGGCCTCCTCCAGGCAAAGCCTCTCCATCACAAGAAACGACGTTTCTCGCTTGACGCCCGGGGGCGATCTGTGGCTTGTAGGAGTTGGTTTTTCGGCTCCTACAGCCTTCTTGTGATGGTCACTCGGCCCCTACCTCCTTGCAGGGAGGTGGGGGTCGATGGCTTTTCAGGGGTGCTCTGCGGCGGCGGTGAACTCCTGGTGGCGATTCGCAGGCCAGAAGCCGGAGAATTGGCATCTCCCGCGCAACGGCGAAGATTGTCAACTCGAATCGAACCCTTGGTGTGATCCAATCGTAGTTTCCACTGAGATCTGCCTTTGTTAGGCCCTTTTCGGGTTGGACTCTCGATCACGCCGGCAACTCAACGTCGAGTGTGAACGAACAGTCCTTGAGCGTAGAGATGACCTTCGCATTCTCGCTGGATCCGTTGCGGGAGCCGGTCCTGCCCTGGATGCGAAGGGCGGTGATTTTCCGGACGGCCTTGTAGATGTGGCCGGGCGGTCTCGCCGGGAGGGAGAGGGTGCCGATCGCTCCCGCCTGCACGGCGGCTGCCCGGAAGCGCCGAGCCGAAGTTCCCGACAGCTCTGCGGGATAGACGACGTGGATGAGGTTGTCCGCGGCGTGGCCAGGCTTACCTTCCACCAGAGCCTCGACGCAGCGCGCGATCACGAGCGCGGTGGTCAGCGGCGAGGACGGGCGGATGCAGACGATCCCCCGGGCCGAGATGGCAGAGCGCAGCTCGAACCCCTCGATGAGCGAGACGCTCTTGAGGCCGGCGATCTCGGCCGCGTGAGCCGCGAGGGCCTTGCGCCCAATCTCACGCTTGTCGTCGGGGAGATCTTGGATCGGCCTGATCGCTTTCCGGAGAGCTGCCCCTTCGGCCGATGCGTCCCCGTCGGCGGCGACCTCGTGCCCCTCGATCTCGTACTTGCCTTCGACCAGGCGGGCGAGCGCGACCTCGTCGAGGAAGGCGGCGTAGATCTCGAGCGGGTTCTTCTCGCGGCGTGTGGCGATCGCCATGGCGAGCGGCATCAGCTCCTTGTGCAAGGCTTCGGCCTCGGGTCCGAGGCGCATGTCAGCGATGGCGGCTGCCAAGGTCGAGGCCGCGACCCGCAGGGGCGGCTGCGGCACGGCATCGAGATCGATGGAATAAACCTCGGTGTCCCGGCCGAAGGGCCGCGCGATCTGGGAGATTTGCCGGGAGAGCATCGCCGGCTTCCTGGGGACCTTGTCGTCGGAGAGTTCGGACTTTTTCCGGGCGACGGGCTTGGGGATGCCCTCGACGACGATGGCGCCCATGCCGTTCATGCAGGCCCCGAACACGAGGTTGCCAATCGCCAGGGCCTGCCATTCCAGGTCGTCGCCTTCGATCGCCACGCCCTGAACCAGATCCTCGCGCCGCAGCCAGACCTGGCCGGTCTTCGCCAGGCCGATCGGCCAGGTGGCGTCGCCGCGCCGGCGGGTGGTCGCGTCGCGGTAGCCGCGGCGTCCGAGATGGTGCGGCACGCGCCCGGGCGCGCGCCAGCTGCGCCAGCCGTAGGTGAAGTGGCGCAGGAAGCGGTATCCGGCATAGGCCAGGATCGCCTCGGGCACGAACGGCGCGGCGCACAGCGACACGGACAGGACGGTCGCGATCCCGAAATGCCACGCGACCTCTTTAGGGGTGTCATCGTTCATCGATCACGCTCCCTTCAGCCTTGTTGCTCGCCGCGGATCTTCGACAGCATGGTCCGGCCGGCTTTTCTCGAGAGAGCCCGCGTGCCGGCGGGGAGGGCGCCGGCGGCCCTGTTCGCGTTGCTGCCCGGGATCCGGTTGGGTGAGTTCGGCATGACGATGCCGGCCGCGGCGACTGCCGCGGTGCTGCCGGCACGCCGCTCGATCTGCGCCCCGATCCAGGACAGCACGGTCTCCGGCAGGGCACTGATCTGCCCGGCCGACAGCATGACGATCGAGAACAGGACGACGGCGTAGACGAACAGCCCGGCGGTCCCAACCATCGCGTAGGCGATGGTTCCGTCGGGCGAGAGCATCGCCAGCGCGCCGCGGAAGAACACGTTGGTGATGTCGATGCCCACCCGCATCAGTAGGAGCGAAGCGAGGAGGCCGACGACGATCAGGGGAGGGCGCAGCAGGATGCCGAGGAAGAACATGTAGCCTTGGCCGCTGTTGCCGACGAAGCTGTCGGAGCGGGCCGGCATGAACTTGGTCAAAAGCCAGATTGGCACCGCGATCATCGCCTCGGCGACGACGAGGAACCAGTTGAAGGTGCCCATCAGGAAGTGAACGATGACGACGAACGGCACCAGACCGACCAGCATGAAGGCGGCAGCAAACAGGATCGTCGCCAGGAAGTAGAGGAAGCCGGAGGCTTTTTCTGCGAGCTGTTGCCCAACCTGCGCGGCCGGGTTTTTGACGAAGCCTAAGCCCCAGCCAATAAAATCAGAACCGACGGCGGATCCGGTCGCGAGGAGACCGAAGTTGGCGATGCTCTGGCCGATCTCCTGCACCTCGAGGATCGGGTCCCTCCAGGTCGTGCTCTCCGGCCGGCTGATGACCCCGAGCACGCCCGAGTAGATCGCGGACAGCGCCCTGGCGAACATGCGCGGCGGGTCGGACTGCGCCGCCGGGTCGTCGCTGGTGATGCGCGCGACGCTGCCAGTGCCTTGGGCGGCGATGAAGCCGGAGAACGTCCCGACATAGGTGACGTTGCGCTGCGCCTCCTGGGAAAGCGCCCAGTAGGAGCTGTGGCCGAGCGAGGGCATGTAGGTGTGGATCGCGGCCGGGGGCACCGCCGTCACCGAGGCGCTCGGGCCGGCCGAAGAGGCGAGGAGCTTTGCCTGGACGAGGCTCATCGAGCGCTGCCACATCGCGGCGGACAGCCACCCGTTCTCGGTCGAGTTGTCCAGGTAAGTGCGCAGGGCCTGGTTGAGCTGAGCGTTGTCGCCCTGGGACAGGCTCTGGCTGACGCTGGTATAGGCTGCGTCGATCGCGTCCTTGATACGACCCTGGATCGCCTCCTCGTCGCGGACCCCCGACATGATGGTGGTGGCAATCCCGCTCGCGGCGGCGTTGAGGCTGCCGATCGCCGCCTGGAACGCGCGCTGGCTCTGCTGCTCGGCCAGCGCGATCAGCAGCGACGTCGTCGTGGCGTCCTTCGTGTCGGCGAGGTTCACGTTGATCTTCTGGTGCTCGTAGACGACCGAGCCACACAGGTTGTTCGATTTGCGAAAATACCCTTTCTCGTCAACGAAGAAGTAGGTCGTCGTCTGCGTGCTCCACGATCCGAACAAACCCTTGTCTATGGCGGTATCCTCTTTGATTACGGCCGCGTTTTTTCGGCCCGCCACGTTCGCGGCATAGAGCATCAGCGATTGGGCACAGACGTGACCGTAGAGGCGGGCTTCGAGCACCTTGGCGAGCTTGCCGCGCAGGGCGAAGTCGCCGAGCGCCTGGGTCGGCTGGGCGAGCGTCCCGTACATGCCAGTGAGCTGGGTGCCGGCGACCCGGGTCCAGAGGGTGTCGCCGAAGCCCGAGCCCCAGACGGCGATCTGCACCACCAGGATCTGCACCAGCGACAGGCCGGATTTGATCGGCAGGCTGAGGATCGCGCCGGTCATCACCCGCAGGATGGTGTACTTGGCCGAGGACCCCCGCCCGAAGGCCTGGCCGTCGTTGGCGGTGTCGGCGACGAGCGAGTAGAGCAGGTAGCAGGCGAGGATCGTCGAGACGATCAGGCAGCCGACGTTGAAATATCCCAAGGCGACCGTGAGCGGGCGATCGTCCGAGCAGGTCGCGGCGGTCCACACCCCGTCGACCACGCAGCCGAGCAGCTTGCGCAAGTTGATGAGCGCCAGGTCGTTCTGGACCGGGGTGAAGATCTCCTTGCCGGTGGTCTGGGCCTGGGCGGCGCCGGTCGCGGCGAGGGTGCCGAGGCTGCCGCCGGCGGCGATGATCCTGCGGAGCATCGGAGATCCCCTAGAGGTTGCCGCCGGCCTGGGTGGCCAGGATGGTGCCGAACACGGCCGAGGTGCGGGCCTGCTGCTCGATGAGCTGCTGGCGCAGGCTCAGCGACATCGAGCGCATCCGGGCGAGCTCGATCAGGAGCCCGTGCTCGGATTGGCCGGCAAGGCCGGCCGACCACGCCTCGTGTTGCGGCCCGCCGCCGTACTGGCTGATGAGCGCGTCGAGCTGGGCGAGCGGCGAGCCGGCGGAGGTGCCGGTCTGGTGGTCGTCGGTGGACGACATCGCCCGGACGGCGCTGAGGGAGACGAGTGCGGGCGAGCGCAGGGCCTCGACCTTGCGGGCGCGCAGCATCATCACGTCGGCCTCCGCGCCCGACATGTTCGCCGTCGGCTTGGGCATCGGCATGCCGGCCATGGCCTCGATCACCTTCTTGCGGTCGTCGTCGCTGGCGGCGGGATCGAACAGGACCGCGCTGTCGGTCTTGGTCGGGTTCTGCAAGCGGTTCCGGGCCGCCTCCTGGATCGGGGTGTTCTTGCCAGGCGCCACGTCGAGGCTGCGGTAGGTCTCCCGGCCGCTCTTGGGGACGTTGCCCATCGAGCGGCTGGTCGCGTTCATCAGGTCGATCGAGCCGCAGGCGTTCACGCCCTGGCCGGTGTCGATCCCGTACTGCTCGCGCGCGTCGACGAGGGCGCGGCGCTGGGCGACCTGGGACAGGGTCGAGGCGACGGCCTGCTGGGTGTTGCTGACGAGGTTGACCTCGCGCTCGCCGTTGGTCGAGGTCTGGGCGGTCTGCACCTTCATGGCCGACAGCAGCAGCTCGAGGGTGATGCTGCGCTGCGCCGCGACGGCGGTGCCCATGGCGGTCACACCCGTGGTCAGGGTGGTGGTCGCGCTGTTGTGGCCGGCAATCCAGATCGGATCGGCGACAAAGCAGGTCTGCGCCAGAGCCGGCGAGGCGAGGCCGGCCGCGAGGGCGGCGGCGGAGACGGCGAGGAGGACGGGCTTCATCATGGCGCCTGGAAGCTCGCGGGGGTGAGGGGACCGCGCTCGAGCGCGGGCACGCTGTTCGTCATCCGGGCGTTGACCATGGCGAGCAGCAGCGCGGCGGCGGTGGCCTCGGTGCGCATGCCGCGCTTGATCTGGTGGGCGAGCAGCGCGAGGTTGGCCGCCTCCATCCGGACCGCGTCCTGGATGATGCCGCGATCGTGCTGGCCGGCGACACCGGCGGCCCACGCGGCTCCGCCGTCGTTGCCCTGCCAGTGGGTCGAGAGGTTCCGGGCCTGCGCGATCGGGCCGTTGGGCCGGTAATCGGCGGCGATGTCGGCGAGCACGACCGCGGTCATCGAGCGGTAGGTGTCCTTGCCCGTCTTCTCCAGCCGGTCGCGGTCGCTGGTGGCGGTGGCGGCCGTGCTGCGCGGCTGCGCGTCGGGCGAACCGACGACGGTGTTGATGAACTTGCCGGCCGCCTGCGCGTCACCGCTGTAGAGCGCGGCGCCGTCCGGGGCGTCACCGGAGCGGACGTCGTTCACCCAGTCCTTCGGGTCGGCGTAACGGCCGGGCTGGGCGCGCACGGGCGTGACGATCTGCTGGCGGGCGGCGGCGGAGCCGGTCATCGCCGTGTAGAGGGCCTGCGACTTGGTGTTCGATCCGCACGGGTCGTAGCCGACCGAGCCGTAGCGGTGGGTGGCCAGCGCCACGGCCTGGCGCTGCTCCTGGGTGACGACGGTGGTGGCGAGCGCCTCGCTCGAGGCGCGAAAGCCGTTCGAGACCTGATCCGAGCCGGCCGCGGACTGCGCGGTGAGCACCCTCACGGCCGACAGGAGGCGAGCGCGCTCGGCGATCTCCTGGGCGATCAGGCCGGCCTGGGTGGTGGTGATGGCGCCTGTGATCGCCGTGGTGAGAGCGGAGGTGGCGACGTTCACGCGCGCCTCGACGCCAAAGCAGGTCTGGGCCTGCGCCGGGGTGACGGCGCCGATCGCCGCGGCGGCGAGGCCTGAGAGGAGGATGTGACGGGTCACGGGCTGCCTCCCTGGCGGCTGTCGCCGCCCATGCCGCCGACGATGACGCCGACGAGGCCGGCCCGAGCCCCGCTCATGATCGCGCCGTGGCGGCGGGCCATGACGAGGGCGGCATCCTGCTCGGCCGTGGCCGGATTGGGTTTCACGGTGGGCAGGGGAGCGACGACGTCGAGGTAGTCGGCGGCGGTCATCACCTCTTCGGCGCCGTAGTCGCGGTTGAGCAGCCAGGGCGCGGCGTCGGAGTCGCCGGCGCCGAAGCCGCCGGGCTTGGCGCCGCGGCACCAGCCCGTCTCCTGCTCGGAGGGCGAGCAGTAGAAGGTGCGGCGCTGCGCGAGGCTGTCGCCCTTGCGCTCGGCCGCATCACCGCCATTGGTCAACCAGCGCTGGTCGGCTGCACGGAAACTCTGCCGAACCTTGTCGGCCGAGGCGTAGCTGTCGCGCTCCTGGCTGATCCCAAGCGCTACATCGCAGGCGGCGTAGCCCGTACCGGTGTCGTAGCCGTACTGGTGCTGGATGCGGGCAAGCCGCAGGGCATTGTCCTGGCTCACCAGGGTCGATGCGGCGGCCTCGGCCGCGGCCTTGTGCCCGTTGGTGGTCTGGAGGGCCGTGGCGCTCGACTGCGCGCCGGAGACCTTCATGCCGGACAACAGCCGCTGCAGGGAGATCTCCCACTGCGGGTAGAGCCCTTGCGCCTGGACGGGGGACACGAGGGCCACGGCCAGGACGGCGCCGGCCGGAAGGAGGAGGGAGAGCTGGCGCCTCACGGCCGGACCTCCACGGGACGGGCATCGAGGGCGTAGAGGGCGACGAGCTGGGCCAGCGCGGCATCCATCTGCGCGTCGTAGTCGAAGGTGTTGGCGGTCAGCTCGGTGGCGTTGATGCGCGCCAGCTCGATGTAGAGGCTGCGGTTGGGTTGGTTGGCGACCTTGACCGCGTGGTCCTCCGACCCGGTCGATCGCTCCGCTGCGGCAGAGATGGAGGCCTGCCGGGATTGGGTATCGGAGCGGGACACGGTCTCGCTGGGAGCGGCATCGTTGGCGCCGGGCGCGCAGGTCTTCGGCAGGGTGGTGTCGCGCGGCCCGCCCTCCATGTCCGGATACTTGGTCGAGATCGGGATCTGGCGTGGCAGGAACCGTTCGGGATTGACGTAGTACCAGGCCGCCGGAAGAGCTGCCTTGATCGCGTCGGCAGTCAGGGGGCTCGCGCCCTTGCCGGAACCCATTCTCCAAACGCGACCGTTAGTGCCCGTCGTTGAGATTGTGCTGCCTTTAAGCAACGTGCCGAGGTGAAGGTGAGGGGCACAGCTACCCATGCCTTCGCACCCCATCGTGCCGACCTGATCACCTGCAGCAACTCGCCCAGACTGCCCCTTTTGCAGGGTCGTCGTATTCATGTGTAGATACAGAAAGCGCGTATCTCCAGACGTAACATCAGCGATAACGCCGCCGCCCTTGAAGTTATAAAATGAGACTGGACCGGCCGAACCAGAGAAAATCTTTGTTCCAAACCCCTGACTGTTTACGATGTCCAAACCCTGGTGATAGCCGTTCGAGGCACCGCGCCGACCGGTTCGATCGACGCCGTAGGGCGACGAGACTCGCTGACCGCCTGGGCTCATGATGTCGGCGGTAAGGCATGTCCCCGCAAATGCAAGGCTTCCATGAAATGCCATCGCGATGCAGGACAGGACAAACGTACCAGGGCGAATCATCGAGCACCTCCGGGATTTGTTTTGCAAAGCTCATGAAGAGTATTGTTGAATAGTATTTTTGTAGGGCTCTTAACGAAGAGCGAGAATGAATCGTCATCAATATCACCCTCGATCAGATGCTCTGGAGGGATAGATTTGTCATAGACACACTTGACGTCAACCATGAGGTATTTACCCTCCTTTTTAATATTTTTTATTGGGCAACGCCCCTCTCCTCCCCCAAGGCGCTTGATGATGCGATTTTGCTCGATTTTCAGAAATGGCGGACTGCAATCCAGTCCATGATTGGACGAGTGTCCCCACTCTCCGACAGGCAAAGTGAGCTTCTGGGCTTGCACTGAGCCGACGGCACCGAGAAACAAGGCAGAGGACAGCAGAGCGACACGAGCGATCATCGCATAATTCCCTCAAATCCGGTGCCGGTCGTGGTGCCCGACGACTGCGGAATGACGATTGTAGAAGAGACGCCCGGCTGATCCGTATTCTGCGGCAGGACAGCAGGAGGCGATGATTGCAACGCCTGACTGAGATTGATTGATCCCAAGGTGTTTATTTGGTCGTCACGCAACCTCTGATAAGTGCCTATTCCAGTGATGTTTGGTATGGAAATTGGCATGATCGATCCGTTGAGCTGTCGAAACAAATCGCCGCCGATTGAACTCTGGAAGCTCCCCATCTGCCGATTGATACTGCTAATCGTATTTTGAAGCTGACTGTCGAGGATCTGGCACACTTGGCGCTTGGCAGCGTCCATGACCCCCGAAAATGCGTTGATCGCCGCATTCGTAACGACACTCTGTATGTCAGGGATGAGGTTCGAGAGATCGAACCGCTTCAGCAGGTCGCCGGCGATGCAGGAGTTCTGCCCGGTGAAGAAGCTCTGCGGATTGACCTTGGCGGCGTCGATCAGCGCGATCTGGCGCTGCACGGCGGCGTCGGCTGCCTGCCGCACTAGGCAATTATTGCCCGTCGACTGCGCCAGGGCCGGCGCAGGTGCTGCCAGCCCGAGCCCGCCGACGGCGGCGGCGACGAGGATGAGGGAGGACCGCATCCGCGGGGTTCGAGCTAGAACGCCGGCCATTTGCCACCTTCGATGAATTTCGCCCAGACGTACTTGAGATACCGCATCGGGGTCATCTTGCGATGATTGCAGTAGGCGAGGAACGCCGCGTACATCCCCATCGCGATGAACGTGTAGCGGCTCAGACCCGTGATGATGAGCAACGGGAAGAATATCGCGATGCTGCCGTGAATGCCGAAGAAGCGCAGCGGCACGGCGGACCAGCGCCAGGGGAGGTGACCGTCGCTCATGCGGGCTCCTTCGGATGCGTGATCGGGGTGCCGGGCGCCGGCTGGCCGGGCGGGCTCTTGCGCGCACGGCCCCAGACCCGGGCCTCGCCGAGGTCGAGGTGGCAGAAGTTCGGGTAGATCCCGACGCCGCCGCGTCCGCAGAGCGCGCCGGCCACCGCGACCGCGTCCGGCGCGTAGCCGACGGCCTTGAGGTCGACGGCGCGGCCGGCCAGATGCAGGGACGCGCGTGCCGCTCCCTCCAGCCCGGCATTGTGCTTGGGCGTCCGGTAGCCCGAGGTGACGATCAGCGGCACGGCCGAGCCGTGGACGGCGCTCATCGCGCCCTGGACCGCCGCCAGGAGGTCGAACAGGCGCGGGTCGATCCAGACCGCCGAGCTGGCGTCGCCGACGTCGCGCAGCAGCCAGGACAGCAGCAGGAGGTCGCGCGCATTGTAGCCGTCCGGAGTCCGGACGATCGCGCTCACCTCCTCGCCGGTGCCCTCCCGCCGCAGCCACAGCCGGACAGGCGCCATGGCCACGGGACCGGGGGCCCCGGCGAGCGCGGCTGCATAGGCGCGGTCGAGCCCGGGCAGGGTGGCCGCGAGGGTGCCGGCAAGGCCGGTGAGGAGGCTACGCCGCGAGACGGGCATCGCGGTATCCGTAGCGGTCGAGGACGCGGCGGGCGGTGGCGACGTCGATCACGCCCCGCTCGAGCGCGGACATGACGGTGACGCGCATGGAGCGGCCGTCCTCGCCGCGCGCGATGATGGCGCGCAGCGTCTCGACGGCCTCGGCCATGCCGGCGCGGGCCACCTCGCGCCGGACCGGGTCGGTGAGGACCTGCCACTCGCGAAGGCAAACCCGCCCGCCGCCGACCTTCGGCACGAGGAGCTGCGACACCAGGAGGTGGGTGCTCGACAGGACGTCGTGGAAGGCCTGGACCTGCAAGTCGGCCGGAAACTTCAGGGTGAGCCGCCGCAGGATATGCGCCACGTCGTTGGCGTGCGTCGTGGTGTAGATCGGGTGGCCGGTCTGGGCCGCCTCGACGCTGGCCAGCACCGTGTCCATGTCGCGCAGCTCGCCCACCATGATGAGGGCGGGCTTGCGCCGCAGGGAGTTACGCACGCCGGCGGCGAACGACGGCAGGTGCAGGCCGATCTCGTGCTGCATGACGGTGCAGCTCGCCGAGGGCACCCCTTCGAACACGAACTCGATCGGCGCCTCGTAGCTCAGCACGTTGCCGTGGATCGGCGTCGGCTCCTCGATCACGCGGCGCATCAGGGCGGCGATCGTCGTGGTCTTGCCCGAGCCGGTCTCACCCGCGATGATGACGGCGCCTTGCGCCGGGGTCGACTCGGCGACGATCTCCGGCTCGGTGCCGTTCTGCTCGACGGTCGGGGGCTCGGCCGGGATGTGGCGGCAGACGATCTGCACGCCGACGTCGCCCTCGTAGTAGCCGGCGGTGACGTTGATGCGGAAGCGGTGCCCGATCGGCTCGGCATGGCGGTCGCTCGCGTCCTGCTCCAGCACCGTGATCGCGCGATCGAAGTCCTGGCCCGAGTAGAGCTTCGACATGATCGAGTCGGTGGTGGTCAGCTCGGTGGCGATGCGCGCGAGCGTGGTCGGCTGGAGCCAGACCTGGGTCAGGGCGCAGAGGTGGCCGTGGACGGAGGCGAGCACCGGCCGGCCACTTTGAAAGATGACGTCCGAGGCTCCGATCGCGACGGCGTGGACGAGGAGGCGCGTGACCTCGTCGCGGCCATGCACGGTGATCGGCTCGTCGGGGTAGCGGGTGGCTCCGGTCCAGCGCATGGGCCTATTCCGCCGCGGCCGTGCGCAGGAATTTCGGGGCGACGACGATCTTGAGCAGGCGCTGGTCGACCGCGGCCGAGCGGCCGTCCTTGCCGATCTTGAGGGCGGTGGCGCGCACCTTCACGAGCGGCAGGCTGACCGCGCCGGCCGCGGCGAGCTCGCCGTAGCGGCGCATGCCGAGGAAATCCCGGTCGAGGCGGGCGAGGCCGTCGTCGAAGGCGGCGCGCGCTTGGGCGATCCCGACCTCGAGGCCGCCCTTGTAGCCGATCTCCCAGTTCGCCTTCTCGGCGTCGCCCTTGGGCAGGGTCCAGGTGGTGCGGCCCTCGGGGGGCGGGGTGACGGTGAGGTAGTCCCGCCAGTTCGGCGGGATCACGGTCACGCGGGCGTCGCGCACGATCTCGAAGGATCCAAGCGTGGTGACCAGGAGCGTGCGGGTCGGGGTCTGGCGCACGTCGCGCAGCTCGGACACCACCGGGGGCACGATGTCGGGTCCGATCATCACGGCGGGGAAGGGGTACTTGGCCTCGAGGCGGGCGGCGATTGCCGGCGTGTCGAGGTAGGCGGCGATCCGCTGCGACTCCTGGAGGTAGCCGTCCTGGATGCCGGCCGAGCGGCCGGTGCGCTGGACCACCTTGGTCGGGCGGTTGGCGTCGCCGAAGACCCCGGCCGAGTAGCGCTGGAAATCGGGGTTCGACGGGTGGGGCGGGGCAGGGGGAGCCGAGCTGTCGCCGACATTCGGCGGGAAGGGCTGGCTGTCCCCCCCGGGCAGGTA
>NZ_LABY01000165.1 GCF_001043975.1 Methylobacterium variabile | reverse complement strand
CCCGCCTGCGACCGATGCGCCCGAGGCGGGCACGCGGCGGAACCTAACCTGAATCAATCCGATGCCCCCCGGGACTATCCCCGACCCCTCGGGGAGGCTCCCCGACCGGAAAGGCCGTGCCCATGTTCATGAGGATCGACCGCCTGCAGGCCGAGCTGCCGCAGCCCAAGAGGCCCGACCCGAACGCCGCCGCCGCCCTGCAGGAGCTGCTCGGGGGCAAGTACGGCGAGATGTCGACGCTCGGGAACTACATGTTCCAGAGCTTCAACTTCCGCGACAAGTCCAAGCTGCGGCCGTTCTACAGCCTGGTCTCGAGCATCTTCATGGAGGAGCTCGGTCACGTCGAGCTGGTCTCGACCGGCGTGGCGATGCTCAACAACGGACCCGGCGACCCGACGCCGGACGTCGACGTGTCGAAGGCCCCGTTCCACGACATGCAGGACATCCGCCTCGCCGGCAGCTTCCTCAGCAACGGCGGCGGCGCGATGCCGATGAACTCGAACGCCGCGTCGTGGAACATGGACATGGTCACCACGACCGGGAACATCATCATCGACCTCCTGCACAACTTCCACCTCGAATGCGGCGCCCGCATCCACAAGCTGCGGGTCTACGAGACCCTGAAGGACCCGACCGGTCGCGAGGTCTGCGGCTACCTGCTGGTGCGCGGCTCGGTCCACGCCCACGCCTACGCGCTGGCGCTGAAGAAGCTCACGGGCGTGGCCATCGAGCAGATGCTGCCGACCCCCAACATCAACCTCGACCGCATTCCGGAGTGTCAGAAGTACCTCCAGGAGGGCAGCCACCGCCGGCTCTACCGGTTCAATTCTCCGGACTACCCGGAGGCGGCGGGCGTCTGGTCGAACGACGAGGTGGCGCTGCCGGGCGATCCTCCGGGCAACCTCGAGGTCGTCGACGGCGCGCCCGAAGGCGGCAAGATCCCGGAACTCGACGGCAATTACGGCGCCTTCGCGCCGAACTACAAGCCGGAAGAGATCTTCGAGATCGCGAGCAAGCTCTACAAGAAGAGCCGCTGATCCGCGACGGCCGCCCCGTGGCCCGGCAGGGCCGCGGGGCCGGTCACGCCGGTTCTGTCTCGGGAAGGACGACGGCGTCGAGGATGCGCCGCACCTCGGCCATCGCCGGGCGCGCCGCCGGGTCGGGTCCGGTGCAGGCCCGGACGAGGGCGTCGAGGGCCGGGTGGGCGAGGGGCGAGATCGCTCCCAGCTCCTCGAGCAGCAGCCCGAAGGCCCGCACGTCGAGCCGCTGCAGGAACTCGCCCTCGGGACCCGCGGGCAGGGCGGAGGCGGCGCCGAGATCGCTCAGCACCGCCTCGCCGCGCGTCCCGTCCCACAGGATGTTGTGCGCGTAGAGGTCGCCATGGCCGAAGCCCCGCGCGTGCAGGTGCGCGGCGCCCGCCGCGACGCCCCGCGCGAGGCGCAGGGCCGCCGCGGGCGGCAGGCGCAGGGCGGGATCGTAGACGTCGCGGCTGCAGCTCGCGAGGCTCGGGGGGCCGGCGAGCACCCGCCAGCCCTCGGGCAGCAGCGGCATCAGCAGGCCCTGGGCGCCGGCCGGATGGTCGACGAGGCGGCCGAGGCCGCCGGTGAGGTGCGGGTGCGCGCCGGCCGCCAGGCAGGCCGCCATCTCGCGCTCCGGCAGGCCGTCGCTGGTCATCGCCCCCTTGAACAGCTTGAGGGCGACGGCGCGCGCCGGCTCCGCCCCGCCGGGGCGCCAGGCGGCCCGCATCACCCGCCCGGAGGCACCCTCGCCGAGGAGCGGGCCGGCCGCGAGGTCGGCCCAGGCGACGGGCTCCGCCGCGACCGCCGCGGGCGCGGCCCGGTCCTCGAACGGGTTGCCGGCCCAGGACAGCCAGGCCAAGCGGGGCAGGGCGCCAAGGCAGGCGGGCAGCGCCTCGAACCCGTTGGCGGCGATGCGCAGGAGCTCGAGGTTCTCCGCGCTCCCCAGGCTCTCCGGCAGGGCCCGCAGGCGGTTGCCCGCCAGCATCAGCTTCTGCAGCAGCGGCCGGGCCCCGATCGCCGCGGGCAGGGCCTCGATCGCGTTGTCGGTGAGGGTGAGCCAGCGCAGGGCCGGCGGCAGCGCCTCGGCCGGAACCTCGGCGAGGCCGGAGCCGCGAAAGCCGACCTGGCTCAGGGCCGCGCAGTCGCCGAGGACCGGCGGCAGCTGCGCGAAGCGGTTGCCGGAGCAGAACAGCACCCGGAGCCGGCGCAGGCGGCCGAGATCGGCGGGCAGCGCGGTCAGGTCGTTGTGGCTGAGGTCGAGGAACTCGAGGGTGTCGGCGAGGCCGAGGATCTCGGACGGCACCTCGGTGAGGCGCCCTTCGGGGCCGCCGGGAAGCCGCAGCTCCCGGGCTCCGGCGAGGTCGCCCCGGCGCAGGGCGTCCAGGCCCTCGCGGGTCGCGGGCGGCAGGCTCATGCCGGGAGCAACGCGGCCGGGCGGGGTCGGAGGCGTGTCGGCATCGTTGTCTCCCGGCGGCATTCCGGTTGCCGCCGGACGGTCGTCGCCAGGAAACGCGGCCGGATCAAGGGGCCCGGCCGCAGGAACCGCGCCTCAGTACGGGTAGCCGTAGTAGTAGGCCGGCGGCGCCGGGCGGTAGAGATAGCCGGACGGCGGGCGGCCGTAGGTGCGCAGGTACGGGTCGTAGCGCGGCTGCCGGAAATTGCCGTTGTTGACGCCGGCGGAGCGGTCGTTGCCGCTGAGGGCGGCGTAGGGCGAGAGCCCGCTGCCGGAATCGCTGTTGCGGGCAAGCGCCGCGCCCGCCGTTCCGAGGACGAGGGCCGCCGCTACGGAAACCCGGATCGCTGAAGCTCGCATGGGACGTCTCCTTTACGGCGTGGGCAAGTCGACATGAGCAAGTCGAGATGATCAAGCCGAGCATGGGCGATATGATGGAGCAAACGGGTGGCGGCCGGCCGAGGTTCCCGCAGGCCCGGCGCCGAATGGCCGCGCCCGGCCCCGGCGGAGGCCCGTCGGTGTGCGAGCCCGTTCGGCGATCCGCCCGGGCGACGTGGAAGCGGGCGGGACGGCCGAGAGCCGGGTTCGGCGGGAATCCGGACGCGCCTCGCGGTGCGAGCCCGCGACACGGCGCGGGCTCGAAAGGGCCGCCGCCGACGCCGCCTCACTGCCCGGCGAGCAGCGTCGCGGTCCGGCGCTGGCGCGCGAGGACCTGATCCAGGTGATCGATCGCCCCGTCCTGCAGCCGGCGCAGGGCCGTCGGCTCCTCCTCCCCGTCGCGCCGCATCGAGACGTAGAACTCGAACCCGCCCACGTCCGTCGCGCCGATCCGGTTCAGCACGAACGGGAACAGGCCCAGTCGCATCGCGCCAGCCACCAGGCCGAGGAAGCTCTCCGGCGTGAACACCCAGCAGTGGCAGGGCACGTAGGTCCCGGCTGCCAGGGCTGCGGACGCCTCCGCGTAGGCGTGCGCCAGCGCCGCCTCGCCGGAGAGGCGCGCCGCCGTCGCCGGATCCTCGCCCGCCCAGATCCGATCCGGCGCGATGGCCCGGGCCTCGCTCGCGTGGGCGAAGACCTGGCGCGGGCTCGGCCGCGTCAGGCCGAGGAGGTCCGCCTCGACCAGTTCCGCCAGGGTGCTGGCGGGGCGCGCGGCATCGAACATGAAGCGCTTGTCCGGCAGCGACAGGTTGAGCACGCCGCCCGGACGCAGCACCTCGTGGATGCCACGCAGCCAGCCGAGGAGGTTCGGCACGTACTGGGCCACCTGCGCGGCGATGGCGAAGTCGTGCGGCTCCGGGCCTACGATCGGGGCGAGGGCGCCGGACCCGGTCCAGGCGTGGTCGATCGGCGCCGCACCGGGCAGGCCATCACCCGCCGCGAGGGCGTGATCGACGTAGGCGACGCTCACGCCCTCGGGCAGGGGCGTGGGGTTGTTCCCCGGCCCGAATTCCAGACCCCGCCCCTCCGGCAGGGGCAGGTCGTGGGTCAGCCGCGCCAGCCGCCGGTCGGCGGCGCGGCGGGTCAGGAAGGCGTCGAGGGAGAGGGAGCCGGGCCTCACGGCCCGGCCCGGTCGTGCATGGCGAGCCTCACGCGGCGAGCCAGCCGAAGCGCCCGGCCTCGTCCCAGGCGCAGTCCGCCCCGAGCGAAGCGGCAAACAGGGCCGACAGCCGTGCCCGCTCGGCCTCGACCACCGGCCCGTCCACCGCCACAGGCCGGCAGCGGGCAGCCAGGCCCGGCACCACGAAGTCGGGGTTGTGCAGGGCGTGATCGGAGGCTTGCGTGAAGAACGGCCGGTCGCCCCAGTCGAGGTAGCTCTCGGCGGCCAGGCCCTCAGCGAGCAGCACGTCGTGGGCGTCGAGTTCGACGTGCCAGTAGGTCACCGACGCGACCGCCTCGTGGGCGATGCTGGTGCCGTTGATCAGGCACATGATCGGCACCAGCACACCACCCGCGCCGTCCGCATCGGCCCCGACCAGCACCGGGTGGCCGGGCGACAGGCGCAGGTCGCGGGCCGGCAGCCCGGGCCCGAAGGCGCCGGCGCGCACGCGGACCGGCTGCTGGGGTGCCGGCAGTGCCCGGCCACGCGCAGCAAGGTGGCGGTGGCCGATCCAGGTGACCGGCCGCAGGGCGCCCGACGCGGTGACGGCCTGGTCGCCGACCTGAAGATCCTCGACGGCGACGTCGAGCGGGGCGCCGTGCCGGACCACGCGGATGCCGGTGCCGGTGCAGAAGCAGACGGCGACGGTCTGGTCGTCGAAGCGCAGGGCCTGGAAGTTGGTCAGCGTGCTGGTGACGCCGGCGGGCCTCTCGGCGGACCCGGCGCTCGCGTTGCGGGTCACGACCGTAGCGCCGTCCGCCTGGGAGATCGTGTAGTCGGCGCGATTGCCGGCGAAGACCGCCGTGTTGCCGCCGCCGCCGCCGTCGATCGTGTTGTCCCTGGTCAGGTTGACCGTGCAGACGTCGTCGCCCGCGCCGCAGGCGAGGCGCTGGATGTAGGTCTTGTCGTAGATGGCGATGTTGTTGGTCATGCCGAAGGCACTGCTGTAGGTGCCTGCGTTGAGGTTCAGGGCTGCGCCCTGGCTGCTGAGGGAGAGGTCGAGGGCGTTTCCGGTCGCGGCGGTGTTGTAGAGGGTGATGACCGGGGATGAGTTGATGGAGAAGTCGAAGTAGGGCTTCAGGCTTCCGGTGATCGTGGTGTTGTAGCCGAAGGTCTGGGCGGTGTTGAGCGGGCCGCTGGTCTGGGCGCCGTAGAGGCGCTGGATCGCGTCGATGTCCAGCGGCATCCAAGTGGTCGCGTATTGCCTTATTCCACCATCATTTACCCAGTTTGTCCCGACGATCGGGCTGGGATAGTTCACCGAACCGTGCGGGTTGAAGTACGACATCATCGTCGAAATTTCGTTGTCGTACGGGCTGTACTGCTGGCTGACCGAGCTGGTGTTGTTGTAGGGCCCGCCGTGGCCGAGACCGAGGGCGTGACCGACCTCGTGCATCACCGTGCCGGTGCCGAAGCCTCCTGACGTGGCCTGGAAGTCGTTGAGCGAGCCGTGCTTGCCTGTCGTTGTCGGTCTCTCGCCCATGTCCAGCGAGATCGCGACCTGGCCGTCGTTGGGCGGCGTGATCACGCTGGTGCCGACAGGGTGCGGCGTCGAAATCGACGCCGCGAAGGCCCGGCCGTCTGCGTTCCGGACGAACCCGATATTGGCGTCCGCGCCCGCACTCGCCTGCCGGAACGAGATGTTCGCGACCGCGGACCACATGCTCAAGCTGGACGCGAGGGCGGCCTGCTCGGTCGCGGTCCAGTTCGAATCCGGATCGAACTCGTAGGTCAGGGTGCCGCCGCCCGTCCCGGCCGCGTTGGCCGGCCCCCAATGGAACTGGCGTGACATCGTCCCGTACGTATCGGGCGTGTCTCCGTTGTGCGTCGCGAAGGTCGGGCTCGCGAGGGTTCCATCGGCATTGACTCCTGAGAGGAACCTGACCTGATCTTCACGCGTATTTCCTACGGCGTTCGCCATCCCTCAACGTCCCCTCGCACCCTCTGAACCGCTACCGCGCGCTGTGCAGCAGCAAAGTCCCGAGACTCCACTGCGTCATGCGGGGCCGCGCCGCCGCCCGCGCCTCGTTTCCGCTAACATAAGATAGAAAAATTCCGAAAGACTTGCGCGTCTCAAAAGCTGACCTCACGGTCTCAGCACCGGGCCTTTCGACAACCGGGCGACCAATGTGCCCCGCCGGCCACACTCGGGCCATCGCCCGCGCCACCGCGGCACGGCCCCGAGATCCGCCGGCGGGAGGCCTGACCGTCCCACCGACCGAGACGAGGCGGGTGAATTCCGTCCGCGCTCATGCGCCCCGACACCCCGCCCGCTGGCAGGCCGCGAAGCGGGGCAGCGCCGCCCCGATGTCCTCCGGACGCTGACGGGGCGCCCAAGCCCCAAGGCGACGCCGCGGCCAGTAACGGTGGCGGCGGGCAGGCGATCGGATCTTCGCGGGCCCCTCCGGCGCTCACCTCAGGCCGACATGGCGGTCCAGGAAGCGCGCGGTGCGGGCCGCCGCATCGAGCTGCGCCGCCCCCGTCAGGCCGTGGCCCTGGTCCGGGTAGACCTGGAGCTCGTGAGGAGTGCCCTGCTCCGCGAGCAGGCGCGCGATGGCGTGGGCCTGCGACACCGGCACGACCGGATCCCGGGCTCCGTGGAGGACGAGGGTCGGCGGCAGCCGGGGCCGGCGTGCGGCCAGCCCGTCCGGCAGCGGGCCGAAGTAATCCACGATCGCCCGGACCCTGGCGTCGGAGGCGGCGGTGTCGAACGCCAGCGCCGCGCCGAGCGAGACGCCGACGAGGCCGAGGCGCCCCGCGTCCACTCCGGGCCGCTGCGCCAGCCAGTTCAGGCCGTCGCGAACGGTCCCGGCCCAGAGCGGGAAGTCGTGCCGCAGCCGGGCATAGGCGACGCGGCGGTCGTTCGTGCGGTCGAGATAATGCAGGAAGGCGACGTGGTAGCCGGACGCCGCGAGGCTGCGTGCCGCGAGGCGGTAGCCGTCCGCGAAGGTGAGCCCGTCCGCGCCGTGGAGGAGCAGCACGGCGGGCCCGTCCCCGGATGCCCGCGCGGCGAACCACTCGACCTCGATCGGCGTCCCGGCGCTGGTGAAGCTCAGCATGGCTGACCGATATCCTCGTCACCGTGGAGGCAGCACCGGCACGGATGCGCGCGGAGCGGATCCGGACCGGGATGCGGGTCCCCTCAGGCGCGCGCGATGACGAGGCCGCGGGACTGCCCCGCCTCCTCGCGCAGGAACGCCGCGATCGCGGCCGCGATCTTCTCCCCGCCCTGCACGGAGGGCTCGATCGGGTTGGCGTAGTCCGCGTCCTCGCCGCACAGCACCCGCAGGTCGAGGAGCGCGAGGCCCCGCGCGGCCGCCTCGCGGGTCACCACGTCGTTGAGGACCGCCAGCGCGGTCGCCGCCAGGCGCCGCCGGGCCGGGTCGGGGTAGCGCGGGTCGTAGATGGTGCAGACGGCCGTCGGGCGCCGGCGCGCCAGCACCGCGTCCAGCATCGCGCGGTACGCCGCCCGGAACCGATCCTGCACGGTGGCGAGCCGGTCGAGCGCCTCCGCCACCGAGCGCGCCGGGCCGTCGAGCACGCCGGACGCCAGCAGGGCGTCGTTGCCGCCCGCGCTGACGACGAGGTGGGTCGCGTCCTCCGGCAGGCCGGCGAGCTGGCGCGGCACGTCCGCCAGCACCGCCCCGTCGACCGCGAGCAGCGTGGCGCTCCCGCCGGGCAGGAGGGGGCGCAGCTGGCGCACCACGTCGGGATCACCGCGCACGTAGGCGCCGTTGTCGAAGACGGAGTCACCGAGCAGGACCGTGTGGGTCATCAGCCTCTCATCGGTTGTTGGGAGCGGCCCCGCTCGCGGGCGCTCCGGCCGGGACGACAGGGCGGCGCTCGCGGCGGACAAGGGCAACGCCCCCGCCTTGCGGCGGATCCCGCCGCCGGGCGACGGCGTTGCCGGAGCGATGCAGTTCTACCTCGACTGCGACGGCGTGCTGGCGGATTTCGACGCGGGTGCGGCCCGCGTGCTCGGCTGCCCGCCGCGCGCCTACCGGCAGCGCCACGGCCTCGCCCGGTTCTGGGCGGCGCTCGCCCGCGCCCCGGACTTCTACGGGCAGCTCCCGCTGATGCCGGACGCCATGGCGCTGTTCGACGCCGTGCGCCCCCTCGCGCCGATCATCCTCACCGGCTGCCCGCGGGGGACCTGGGCGCAGCCGCAGAAGGAGCGCTGGGCCGCCCGGCACTTTCCCGGCACGCGCCTCGTCACCTGCCTGGCGGTGGACAAGAGCCGCCACTGCCGCCCGGGCGACGTGCTCGTCGACGACACGCCCACCCATCGCCACCTCTGGGAGGGGATGGGCGGCGTGTTCATCCTGCACCGCTCCGCCCGCGCGTCGCTGCGGACGCTGGCGGCCCACCTGCCGGGCGGTCTTCCGGGCGAGGGCTCCGGCGCGGCGTGACGGCCCGCCCGGGGCCCCACCCGTCCGCGACGGTCCGGTCCCCGCGTCGTCCGTCGACGCGCCAGGACCTCACCCCAGCATCTCGCGCACCAGCGGCGCCACCCTGGTGCCGTAGAGCTCGATCGAGCGCATCAGCCGGGCGTGCGGCAGCGGGCCGGCGCTGTACTTGAGCTGGAAGCGGCCGAGGCCGAGGGCCCGCACCGTCGCGGCGATCTTCTTCGCCACGGTCTCCGGGCCGCCGATGTAGAGCGAGCCGTGGTCGGCCTCGCGGTCGAACTCCTGGCGCGTCATCGGCGGCCAGCCGCGCTCGGCACCGATGCGGTCGCGCATCCGCTTGTAGTCGGCGAAGAACTCGTCCCGGGCGCCCGCATCGGTCTCGCCGACATAGCCCGGCGAGTGGACGCCGATCGGCCGCGGGGTGCGGCCGAGCTGGGCGCAGGCCCGGTGGTAGAGGTCGACGTAGGGACGGAAGCGCTGCGGCTCGCCGCCGATGATGGCGAGCATCAGGGGCAGGTCGTGGTGCACCGCCCGCACCACCGAGTTCGGGCTGCCGCCGACGCCGATCCAGGCCTTGAGCGGCGTCTCCGGCGTCGGGAAGACGCGCTGGCCCTCGAGCGGCGCCCGGGTGGTGCCCTGCCAGGTCACCGGCCCGCCGGCGAGCAGGGCTGCGAACAGCTCGAGCTTCTCCTCGAACAGGGTCTCGTACTGGTCGAGCGCGTAGCCGAAGAGCGGGAACGACTCGGTGAACGAGCCGCGGCCGAGGATCACCTCGGCGCGGCCGTTCGAGACCGCCTGGAGGGTCGAGAAGCGCTGGTACACCCGGACCGGGTCGTCGGAGCTGAGCACCGTCACGGCCGAGCCGAGGCGGATGCGCTCCGTGTGCCCGGCGATCGCCGCGAGCACCATCTCGGGCGAGGAGACGGAGAAATCCTCGCGGTGGTGCTCGCCGATGCCGAAGAAGTCGAGCCCGACCTCGTCGGCCAGGATCCCCTCCGCGACGACGTCGCGGATCACCTGGCCGTGCGGCAGCAGATCACCCTCTCGGGCGCCGTTCCGGGCGGTGACATCCCCGAACGTGTCGAGGCCGAATTGCAGTGCGTGCGTCATGCCGGCCAAGATGGAGGCAGCGCTGCGCCTTTGAAATGCGCGGGGATGCAAGGACGGGCTTGCGCCCGCGCATGCGGCGTCAGGCCAGGCGAAAGAGGCCGAGGGCGTCCTGCACCGCGTCCCAGGTGGCGGCGGTGACCGTCCGGGCCCGCCCGGTCCCGGTCCGCAGCACGTCCATCACGAAGTCCGGGTCGCGGGCGAGGACCGCCCGCCGCTCGCGGATCGGCCCGAGGAGGTCGCGCAGCACGCCTTCGAGGCGCCGCTTGAGCGCGGCGTCGCCGAGGCCGCCGCGCCGGTACTCGGCCTTCAGCGCCGCCACCGCCTCCGGATCGGGGTCGAAGGCGTCGAGGTAGGTGAAGACCACGTTGCCCTCGACCCGGCCGGGATCGCTGGCGCGCAGGTGGCCGGGATCGGTGTACATCCGCTGCACGGAGGCGTTGATCTCGGCATCCGAGGCGGAGAGCGGCACGGCGTTCCCGCCCGACTTGCTCATCTTCGCCCGGCCGTCGACGCCGGGCAGCCGGCCGACCTCCGGGATCAGCGCTCGGGCCTCGGGCAGGAGGTCGTGGCCGAGCGTGCCCGCAACCTGCCGGTTGAGGCGGCGGACGATCTCGTTGGTCTGCTCGATCAGCGGCGCCTGGTCCTCGCCCACCGGCACCAGGGTCGCCCGGAACGCCGTGATGTCCGCGGCCTGGGCGGCCGGGTAGCACAGGAAGCCCGCCGGGATGTCGCGCCCGAAGCCGCGGGCCTGGATCTCGTCCTTGATGGTCGGGTTGCGCTCGAGCCGGGCCACCGTGACGAAGTTCAGGTAGAGCAGCGTCAGCTCGGCGAGCGCCGGCAGGGCCGATTGCACGCAGATCGTGGTGAGCGCGGGGTCGATGCCGACCGCCAGGTAGTCGGTCGCGACCTCGATCACGTTGCGGGCGACGCGGCCCGGGTCGTGGGCGTTGTCGGTGAGCGCCTGCGCGTCGGCGAGCAGCAGGTACTGGCGGTGGTCGTGCTGCAGCGCCACGCGGTTGCGCAGCGACCCGGCATAGTGGCCGAGATGGAGCGGGCCGGTGGTGCGGTCGCCGGTCAGGATGACGGGAGTGGATGACGGTTCGACGGGCATCGGGGGCTCTCCTGAGGGAAAGCCGCCGCGCTGACGGGTGCCGCGAAACGAGAACGACCGTGCCCACCATGCGGCGGCATCGGTCGTGACGGGATGACGACGGCCGCTTCCTTAGGGGAAGCGCCACCAGGACGTCGCGCGGGGGGAGCGGCTGTCGGTCATCGGCTCAAGCTTTACGCCTCCGCCCCGGCCGGCTCAAGCGGGATCGGGTCTCGCCGCCCGCGGGGCGCCGGCCGGCGCCGCCCCTTCCGCCGTCATCCCTGCCTCGGCCAGCTCCTCGACGTCGACCCAGCGGTTCCAGGCCGGGGCCAGGCTCCAGCCGGGCAGGCCGACATGGGCCTGGGGCAGGCGGTAGTGCAGCACCGGGCGGGGGCTGACCTTCTCGTCCGGCGGCAGCGCCGCCCGGACCCGGGCCTCGTCGCGGTGGGCGAGGATCGGCAGGAGGTCGAGGCCGCGGTGGCGGGTCGGGTTGGCGGCGAGGTAGTCGCGGGCGAGGCCGTCGAGGTCGGGCCGGTAGGCGGGGTCGAGCACCCGGGCGGTGTAGGGCGCGGGGAAGGGCGGCGGCAGGCCGCGGGCGGCGAGGAAGCCGCCGGCCGCCGTCTCGGTCCGCAGGCGCGGCTCGAGCCGCAGGTAGGCCTTGAGCAGGCGCGCGAGGGTGTCGGCCGAGAGGTCCGGCGGCTCGACGTTGAAGTGCAGCCCGAGGGAGCCGAGGAGCACCGCGCCGCGGCCGCGCCCGCCGGCGCCGTGCAGCAGGGCGGCCAGCCGGTCGACCTCGGGCAGGCGCGCGAAGGCGAGGGGGCCGGTGATCAGCTCGCGCGGCACGACTGGGGCGAGCAGCGCCGCGAGCGAGCGGCCGGCGGCGCGGACCGGCAGGCCCGGCACCGGCGCCCGGCGCTGCGGGTGGGCGGCCCTGAGGTCGAGCTCGACCCGGATGTCGCCGAGGGCCGTGCCCTCGAGCCGGAAGGCGTTCGGATCCTCCTCGGCAAGGTGCCCGCCGAGGTCGGCCGCCAGCGCCGCGGCGGCGACCCGCGCCGAGGGGCCCATGAACTCGATCTCGACCCCGACCCGGCGCGGCGCCCCGTCGGCCCGCAAGGACCGCGGCGGCTGGCGGAACGGCGCGCTCACGAGACCACCGCCGGGACCGGATCGAGGCCGAACAGGTCGGGGCAATCCTCCTCACCCGGGCGGCGCGCGAGCCGGCGGGCCGGCGGCGCGGCGGGGCCGAGGAGCCGCAGGACGCGCTTCGAGACGGCGACGCTGAGATCCTCGCGCTTGGCCCGGGCCTCGACGCGGGCGAGCGCGTTCATGGCCGGGCCGAGCACCGTGAACTCGGCCCGCAGGCCGTCGTCGAGCACGCCCACCAGCACCTCCCCGGCATGCAGGGAGGCGGTGAGGGCGAGGGCCGGCAGGCCTTCCCGCAGGCGGATCTCGTTCATCCGGCGCATCCGCTCCTCGATCTCCCGCACGCAGGCCAGGGCCGCCGCCGCCTGCACGTCCGGCGCGCCGTCGATGAACTGCGCCAGCACCCCGTCGCCGACATACTTGTCGACGAGGCCGCCCTGCCGGGTCACGGCGGCGTGGGCCAGCGCCCGGACCGCCAGCAGCCAGTCCACCACCCGGGCCTCGCCCCAGCGCCGGGTCAGGGCCGAGAAGCCCCGGATGTCGAGGGCGAGCAGGCAGGCGTGACGGGGCTGCAGGGCGGTCGTCCCGTCCCGGCGCACCAGGTCGACCCCCGTCGGCACGAAGCGCGCGAGGGTCGCCCGCTCGTGCTCCAGGCGCAGCATCGTGGCGATGCCCCGGCGCAGGCGGGCCACCCCCTCGATCACGAAGGCGCTCGCCACCAGGAAGGACAGGAGCCCGAAGAGCTGCGGCCCCGCCGGGGGCAGGCCGAGGCCCGGGTTCAGGAGGCCGAGGCCGAGGGCGCCGGACCACACCCCCGCGACCACGGCGGCGAACACCGCGGTGTGGCGCAGCCTCAGGCTCAGGCCGGATTCGAGCAGCAGCAGGAAGGCCGGCAGCCGGCTCGCCATCGTGCCGGGCTCGTCGGCGGCGTCGGCCGCCGCCATCATGTACTCGAGCACGATGTAGACCGCGAGGGCCGCGTCGAGCAGCGTGGCGATCCAGGCCAGGCGCGCGCTGTTGCGCCGCCGCACCGTCAGGGCGAGCCAGAGCGAGGATACGGCGTAGCCGCCGAGGATGAACCAGTGGCTGCCGGCGTGCAGCACCCCGTCGCTGAGATAGGCCGAGACCAGCAGCAGCAGCAGCATCACCAGCCGCATCGCCAGCACGCGCGCGGCCGTTCCGGCGGCGAGGCCGGCGGCCAGGTTGGGCCTGTCCTCTGCGAGGCGAGGCGCCGCCTCCCTGTCCGGCGGTCTCGGATGTCGTCTGGTCATGTTGGGCCAAGCCTTACGCGGGGAAGGCGGATGCGTCGAGGCCGCAAGAAGCCCCGCGGCGCCCGAGCCTCCCCGCCGGTTCCTGCCGGCCGGGAGCCCGCGGCCGCGCGGGTTCGGCCGGCCCTGCCTTTTTGACGGGTCGCGACGGCGCCGGCCGGCACCCGAGGCTGAACCGGCGAGCCGGGCATCCGTTCCGGCCCCGCCCGGCGCTGTAGTCCCGCCGTATGGCGACGGCGGTCCTCATCCCGGAATCGCGCAGCCTTGGACGCACGGGCTGCGCGCGCGCGCCGCAGGTCCGTCCCTTGTCGCGGCGATCCAGCGTCTCCATCTCCCCACCATCCGGTTGGATGGCGATAGGATGGTGAGGAGATGGCTGACAACGTTCACGAGCTGCGTCCGAAGATGCCGGACAGCGAGAAGGTCACGGTCAACCTCGGCTTCGTCGACCTCGGCCGCATCGACCTGATGGTGCGGGACGGCTTCTACGCCAACCGCGCCGACTTCATCCGCACCGCGGTGCGCAACCAGCTCGACCGGCAGGAGGAGGCCGTGCGCCACTCCGTGGCGCGCCGGCAGCTCAGCCTCGGCCTGACGCACCTCTCCCGGGCGGACCTGGAGGCGGCGCGGGACGCCGGGACGCCGCTGCGCCTCCAGGTCCTCGGCCTCGCCAGCATCGCGGACGACGTCACGCCGGAGCTCGCCCGGGCCGCCATCGCGTCAATCCAGGTTCTCGGCGCCTTCCATGCCAGCCCCGCCGTGAAGGCGGCCCTGGCCGACCGCATCGCCTGACCGGCCGCGCCGCGCGGCCGGGACATTCCTCGCACAGGACCACGATCATGAACGCATTCAACAGGCTGCCCGGGGGCGGGACCGTCGACATGGCCGAGGTGACCCGCCTCACCCGCGCCGGCCGGCTGACCGAGGCGGTGGCGCTCATCCAGGGGCGCGCCGCACCGCCCGAGGCCGCCCGCCCGCCCGCGCCGCGCGGGACCGAGCCGGCCATCGACCTCGTGGCGCCCACCGAGCCGGGCGGCGCCTGGACGGCACCCGGGGAAGCCGGCGCCCCGGACCCGACAGAGGCGCCGCGGACCTCCGAGGCGCCGCGGACCTTCCGCACGCGGGGCACCCGGCCGGGGGACCTGACCGGATTGCTGCGCGAGGGCGTCCTCGAGGGATGGGGACTTGAGGGATTGGGACTCGAGGCCCTGGGACAAGGCTTGGGGCAGAACCTGGGGCAGAACCTGGCGAAAGGCTTCGGGGCAGCTCTGGGCGAGGGGGCCGCGTCCCGCCGCCCCGTGCCGGTGCCGGAGGGCGCCCGGTTCGAGGAGCGGAGCTTCGCGAGCCCGGCGGGACGCCGGACCTACAAGGTCTACGTGCCGAGCGGCTGGCAGGGCCAGCCGCTGCCGGTCGTGGTGATGCTGCACGGCTGCACCCAGGACCCCGACGACTTCGCCGCCGGGACGCGGATGGACGCGCTGGCCGAGGCGAAGGACGTGATCGTCGTCTATCCGCGCCAGGAGCGCTCCGCCAACGCACAGAAGTGCTGGAACTGGTTCCAGGCCGGCGACCAGGGCCGCGACGCGGGCGAGCCGGCGCTGATCGCCGGGATCGCGACCGCCGTGGTGGAGGAGTTCGGGGCCGACCCGGCCCGGGTCTACGTCGCCGGCCTCTCCGCCGGCGGCGCCGCGGCGGCGATCCTGGCGGCGACCTACCCGGACGTGTTCGCGGCGGCCGGCATCCATTCGGGCCTGGCCTGCGGCGCGGCGCGGGACCTGCCCTCGGCCTTCGCCGCCATGGGCAGCGGCGGCGCGGCCCCGCCGCGGGGGGCGGGGCCCGTCGTGCCGACCATCGTCTTCCACGGCGACGGCGACCGGACAGTCCACCCGCTCAACGCCGACCGGGTCGTCGCCCAGGCGATGCCGGGGGCGCCGCTCGCGCGGAGCGTGACGCGGGGCGAGACGCCCGGCGGGGTCGCCTACACCCGCACCGTCCACGCCGACGACGCCGGACGGGGGATCGTGGAACTCTGGGTGCTGCACGGAGCGGGCCACGCCTGGTCCGGCGGCAGTCCCGACGGGTCCTACACCGAGCCGCGCGGTCCCGACGCCAGCGGGGAGATGCTGCGCTTCTTCCTCGAGCACGCCCGCGCCGGGGCCGGTCCCGGGCGGCCCTGAGGCGGGAGCGAGGCCTGTCCTGCGGGGCTCACGCCCTCGGCGTCGAGACCCGCAGGAGCAGCGCCACCGGCAGGAGCCCCACCGCAACGATCAGCAGGGCGGCCACGGCGCCGTCCTCGTAGGTGCCCCGGGCGGCCTCGCCGTAGAGGTGGGTCGCCAGGGTCTCGACGTTGAGCGGGCGCAGGATCAGGGTCGCGGGCAGCTCCTTGACGCAGTCGACGAAGACCAGGAGGGCGCCGCCCAGCACCGCCGGCCAGGTCAGCGGCAGGTGGACCTGCGCCAGGGCGCCGGCGGGGCCACGGCCGAGCACCCGGGCGGCGTCGCCGAGCGAGCGCGGCACCCGGGCGAGGCCCGCCTCGCTGCTGCCGACCGTGACGGCGAGGAAGCGCACCACGTAGGCGTAGACCAGCGCCGCCCCGGTGCCGAGGCCCATCGCCGCGAGGGACACGCCCGCCAGCGCCCGGCTCGCGGCGTCGAGGGCGCCGTCGAGGGCGGCCAGCGGCGGCAGCAGGCCGATCGCCAGGATCGCCCCCGGCACCGCGTAGCCGAGGGTGGCGCAGCGCAGGAGCAGGTCCCGCCAGCGCCCGCCGAGCAGCCGGGGCCCCGCCGCCACGACGAAGCCGAGGGCCGTCGCCACCCCGGTGGCGAGGCCGGCATAGATGAGGGTGCTGGCGATCTCCGACAGGATCGCCCCGGACAGGCCGGCGACGTGCAGGCGCCGCCACGCCTCGACCGCGAGGTAGCTCGCGGGAGCGAGGAAGCCGAGGGCGACCGGCAGGAGGCCCAAGGCCAGCGCTGCCAGCGCCGCTGGGCCGGCGAGGGGCGTGCGGCTCATCCGCCGCGGGCGCTGCGCCGCCCCGGCATAGCCCCGCCCGCGCCGCGCCGCGCGCTCGACCGCGATCAGGCCGAGGCAGGCGGCGAGCATCACCAGGGCGAGGCCGGCGGCCCCGGGCAGGTCGGAGCGGTTGACCCAGGTGTCGTAGATCGACACCGTGAGGGTGCGGACCCCGAGGAATTCCGCCGCCCCGATGTCGTTGAGCGCCTCCAGCAGGGCGAGGCTGGCGCCGAGCGCGATGGCGGGCCGGGCGAGCGGCAGGGCGACCCGCCGGAAGACGGCGGCCGGTCCGGCCCCGAGGCTGCGCCCGGCCTCCACCAGGCTCGCCGACTGCATCAGGAACAGCGCCCGGGTCGGCAGGTAGACGTAGGGGTAGAGCACGAAGCCGAGGAGCAGGATGCAGCCCGGCAGGGAGCGCAGGTCCGGCAGCATCAGGTCGCGGGGGCGGGCGTAGCCGAGGAGCGCCCGGATCGCGCTCTGCACCGGGCCGACCGGGTGCAGCAGGTCGAGATAGGCGTAGGCCGCGATGTAGGTCGGCACGGCGAGCGGCAGCAGCAGCGCCCAGTCGAGCAGGCGCCTCCCTGAGAACTCGTAGGCCGCGACGAGCCAGGCCGCCCCTGTGCCGACCACGACGACGACCACGCCGACGCCGGCGAGGAGCAGGCCGGTATCGACGAGCGCCCGGGGCAGGACGTGGGCGAGGAGGTGGGGCCACAGCCCGCCGGAGCCCTGCAGCGCCTCGACGCCCAGGGCCGCGACCGGCGCCAGGACCAGCAGGGCGGCGAGGCCGGCAGCGAGCGTCCAGACCTGAGCCCACGGGCCCCGCCGCCAGCGATCCGCGGCGGGCCGGACCGGCGCGGGAGGCCGGGCCGGGCCTGCCCGCCCGGACGCGGCCGGCGGGCCCGACGGCACGAAAGCTCCTCCCTCCACGGCGGTCGCCTGCTCCGGTGCGTTCTCTCGTGACGGTTGACGGCCCCGCCCGGGCGGGGCCACGCGGCGCTACCGGTCGAAGCCGACCTTGTCGACGAGCAGGCTCGCCGCCTTGCGGTTGCGGGCGATCTCAGCGAGCGAGGTGCCGTCGACCTTCAGCGGCCCGAGGGCGGACAGCAGCGGGTCGACCGCGACGCCGGGCTTCACCGGGTACTCGTAATCCGCCTTGGCGTAGAGTCCCTGAGCCTCGTCGGAGGCGAGGTATTCCAGCAGCTTGACGGCGTTGTCGCGGTTGGGGGCGGATTTCGCCACCACGGCGCCCGAGACGTTCACGTGGGTGCCGCCACCCTGGAAGGTCGGCAGCACCACCTGGATGCCGTCGCCCCACTTCTTCTGCTCCGGGCCGCCCCGGCCGCTGCGCATCAGGCCGACGTAGTAGGAATTGCCGAGGCCCACGTCGCAGAGGTCGGCCACGATGTCGCGGGCGACGTCGCGGTCGCCGCCGCCGGCCTTGCGGGCGAGGTTGTCCTTCAGGCCGCGCAGCCAAGCCTCGGTCTTGGCCTCGCCGTGCTTGACCAGGTAGGCGGCGAAGAGCGCGGTGTTGTAGGGGTGCTGGCCGGACCGCAGGCAGACCTTGCCCTTCCACTTCGGGTCGGCGAGGTCCTCGTAGGTCAGCCCGGCGAGGTCGCGCAGGTCCGGATCGGCGTAGGCCACGCGGGCGCGGGTCGAGAGGGCGAACCAGCGTCCGTCCGCGTCGCGCAAGGTGGCGGGGATCGCCGCCTCGAGGGTGGCCGAGCGCACCGGCTGGGCGAGGTCGCGGTCGACGAGCTCGAGCAGGTTGCCGATATCGACCGTCATCACGACGTCGGCGGCGGAGCGGGCGCCCTCGGCGGCCACGCGCTCGGCCAGGCCCTTGTCGACGAACACCGTGTTGACCTTGATGCCGCTCGCCTTGGTGAAGGCGTCGAGGAGCGGGCGGATCAGGCCCGGCTCGCGGGTGGTGTAGAGGTTGACCTCGCCGGCGCCTGCCGGGGCGGCGCCTTGGGCGTGAACGGGGCCCGCGAGGGCGGCGAGGCCGAGGACGGCGAGCACGGTGCGTGACAGGGACAAGGCGGCGTCTCCCGAATGTGGCGCCCCCTTGAGAAGCAAGCCAGAAACAAAAGCAAGCACGTTAGATTTTAGTTGTTTCAATGTAAGACTGAGGAAGACTTCGATCCCAAGCATCAGTCGCCGGAGCGGTTACCGCTGCGGCGGAGAAAAGGACGCAAAAACAGAACCCTGAGCAGCACTGCATCGTGCCATTCCGCTCAGGCGGCCTCCTCGTCCGGCAGGACCAGGACGGCATCCGGCACCAGCGTCACTCCGACCGCATCGCCCGGCCCGTGCGGGCCCGGCCCGGGCAGGCGGGCCCGCAGCGGCACGCCGAGGCCCGGCACCGCGAGGTGCAGGAGGCTTGCCGCCCCCAGGAAGGTGCGGCGCATCACCTGCGCGGCGGTGCCGTCGCCCGGCGCGCCGACCCGCAGGGCCTCCGGCCGCAGGCAGACCCGGACCGCCGCGCCCTCGGGCAGGTGGGGGGCGGGCACGGCCCCGAGGGGCGTCTCGGCTCGGCCGGCATCGACCCGGGCCGGGATCTCGGCCGCGTCCGCCAGGAAGCGGGCAGCGAACAGGCTCTCCGGGCGGCGGTAGAGCGCCTCGCCGGTGGCGACCTGGACGATGCGGCCCCGGCGCATCAGGGCGATGCGGGTCGAGACCGCGAGGGCCTCCTCGGGGTCGTGCGTCACCATCAGGGCGGTGGTGCCGGTGCGGCGCAGGAGCGCCACGGTGTCCTCCCGCACCCGGTCGCGCATGCGCCGGTCGAGGTTCGAGAACGGCTCGTCGAGGAGCAGGAGCCGCGGCCCCGGCGCCAGCGCCCGCACCAGGGCGACACGCTGCTGCTCGCCGCCCGAGAGGGTCTGGGGGTAGCTCGCGGCGTGGCCCGAGAGCCCGACCTGCTCGAGCAGCGACGTGGCCGCCTCGCGGGCGGCAGGCGGCTGGCCCTTGAGCCCGAAGCGGATGTTCTCCGCCACGGTGAGGTGGGGAAACAGGGCGTAGTCCTGGAACATCAGGCCGACGCCGCGCTCCTCCGGCGGCACCGCGGCGCCCTCGCCGACGACGAGGCGCCCGTCGAGCCGCACGGTGCCGGAATCCGGCGTCTCGAGCCCGGCCACCACTCGCAGCAGCGTGCTCTTGCCGCAGCCGGAATCGCCCAGGAGCGCCACGATCTCGCCGGGGCGGACGCTGAGCGAGACGCGGTCGAGGGCCTGCACCCGGCCGAAGCGGCAGGCCACCTCCTCCACCGCCAGGGCGGGCGCCGGGCGGGACGGGGCCGGGTCGGTCATGGGACTCCTCGCGAGGCGCGCGCGTTCTCAGGGGCTCGCGCTCATACACGGGCCGGCCGCGGCGGGCGAGGGCGGGGCACCATGCGGGTGCCCTTGGCGGCAGCCGGCCCTGCACCGATCCGGCACGGGGCGCGCCGCCGAAGGGTCAATCGGGCGTTAAGCCGATTCGTCGAAAGCTGCGCATCGCCGCAGTCCCGCCGAGGGGGCCGGCGGCGGGTCACGAGGGTGTCGGGCGTATGCGTAACCTGTCGGGCGAGGGGGGAACCGTGGTGGCGTTCCGGCGCAAGGAACGGACGGTCCCGGTGAATCACGAGCTCGCGCCGAGCCCCCGGGTCGCCGCCGCGCGGCGCGACCAGCGCAGCCTGATGGACACGGTCTACGAGGCCGGCACCCTGCCGGTGGCGGCGGGCGACCGGGAGACGAAGCTCCTCGCGTCGCGCCTGCTCGTCTACGGCTTCCTGACCATCGACGAGGTCGGCGAGGACGGCCGCACCCGCTCCCTGCGCCCCTCCGAGGCGGTGCGGGCCGGCCGCGAGCGGCCCTGGCGCCTGTCGCGGGCGTCCCGCGGCGTGAGCCTGTCGGTGCCGATCCCGGCGGTCGACGGGTTCCTGTTCGAGATGGCGTGAGAGCCCGCCCGCCGGCGAGGCTCCGGATCGTCGGAGGCCGTGCCTCGTAAGGCCGATGCCTCGGCTCCCGGGACGGTGGATCCCGGATCCGCGCGGCATCCCCGGCGAAGGCCGCAGGGACGACGGCCCGTCGCGGCCACCGAGCCCGCCGCCTCACCCTCTGAAAATTGACTTTCCGAACCGGATCACCGACACGGGCGCCCGCCGCGACCGGCGCCGGTCGGGCTGCCCGGTCGCCGCCGCGGGCGTCGGATCCCCGGTTCGGAGCAGTGCATGACGAGCCTTGCCGCCGGGCGCCGCCCCGGCCGCGCCGCCTCCGCGGGCGCCCGTGTGGGCGCCGTCGCGGAGCGCCTCCTCGATCTCGGGGCCCGCAGCCACGGGGCGGCCTGCGCCCTGCTCGTCGCCCTCTGCCTGATCTGCTTCCTGCCGGGCTTTTCCTCGCTCCAGCCGATGGACCGGGACGAGCCGCGCTTCGCCCAGGCCTCCAAGCAGATGCTGGAGACCGGCGACCTCGTCGACATCCGCTTCCAGGGCGAGGCCCGGCACAAGAAGCCGGTGGGGATCTACTGGGCCCAGAGCGCCGTGGTGGCGGCGGGCGAGGCCCTCGGCGTGCCGGGCGCCCGCACCGCGATCTGGCTCTACCGCATCCCCTCGCTGCTGGGCGCCATCGCCACCGTGCTCCTGAGCTACTGGGCCGCGCTCGCCTTCCTGCCGCGGCGCGGGGCGCTGCTGGCCGCCGCCCTCGTCGGAGCCTGCGCCATGCTGTCGGCCGAGGCGCGGCTCGCCAAGACCGACGCGCTGCTCACCGCCTGCGCGGTCGCCGCCATGGGGGCGCTGGCCCGCGCCTGGCTGGCGCGGACGGGCGCGGCCCGCCTGTCCCATGTCACCCTGCCCAACGCCACGGTCCTGACCTTCTGGCTCGCGGTCGCGGCCGGCATCCTGGTCAAGGGGCCGATGGTGCCGCTGTTCGCCGGCCTCGCGGCCCTGTGCCTCTCGGTCTTCGCCCGCTCCGGCGGCTGGCTGAAGGCGCTCCGGCCGGGCCTCGGCCTCGTGCTGGTGCTCGCACTCGTCGCGCCCTGGTTCGCGGCAATCGCGGTCAAGAGCGGCGGCGCCTTCTACGGCGAGGCGGTGGGGCACGACATGCTGGGCAAGGTCGGCACCGCCCAGACCCAGCACTGGGCGCCGCCGGGCACCTACCTGCTCGTGACCTTCGCGACCTTCTGGCCCGCCGCGGCCTTCGCGGCGATGGCGCTCCCCTTCGCCTGGGCGAAGCGCCGGGAGGACGGGATCGCCTTCCTGATCGCCTGGGTGCTGCCGTCCTGGCTGGTGTTCGAGGCGGTGCCGACCAAGCTGCCGCACTACGTGCTGCCGCTCTGCCCGGCCCTCGCGATCCTGGCGGTGACGGCGGTGGCAAGCGGGGCGGTGCACCGCGACCGGCCGGGGGCGCGCCTCGTGGCGCTCCTCGTGCCGTTCATCCCCATCGGCCTCACGGTCGGCCTGTGCGCCGCCGCCTGGCGCCTCGACGGCGTGATCCCGTGGGCGGGGCTGCCGCTCCTCGTCGCGGCGAGCGCGGTGGCGTTCCTCGCCTGGCGCGCCTTCGCGGACGGCTGGCCTGAGCGCTCCCTCGCCGTCGCGGTGCTGGCGGGCGCGCTCCTCGGGCCGGCGGTGTTCGGGCTCACCCAGCCGGTGCTCGCCGCCCTCAAGGTCTCGCCCCGGCTCGCCGCCCTGCGCGACGCGCTGCCCTGCGCGAATCCCAAGGTCGCGACCCTGGGCTACCGCGAGCCGAGCCTCGTCTTCCTGATCGGCACCGACCTCGCGATGCTCGATTCCGCCGAGCAGGCTGCCGCCTACCTCACCCAGGGCGGCTGCCGCCTCGTCTACGTCGAGGACCGCTTCGCCCCGGCCTTCGCGGCGGCTCAGACCGCCGGCGCGACGAACGCCGCCGGCGCCGCGCCGCGGCCGGTCGGCCGCGTGACGGGCTTCAACATCAACGGCGGCAAGCCGGTCGGCCTGACCGCCTACGCGGTGACGCCGTGATCCACCCTCCGACCCAGCCTCCGACCCAGGCCCCGACAGAGAGCGCCCAGACCATGCCGGATCCGGAGGTGATCCGCCTCAGCGTCGTGGTGCCGGTGAAGAACGAGGCCGGCAACATCGCCCCCCTCGTCGCCGAGATCGCGGCGGCCTGCACGCCCCTGCGCCCCTTCGAGATCGTCTACGTCGACGACGGCTCGACCGACGCCACCCCGGCCGCCCTCGCGGCGCTGCGGGCCCGACACCCCGAGTTGCGGGTGCTGCGCCACCGGGTGAGCTGCGGCCAGAGCGCGGCGGTGCGGACCGGGGTGCTGGCCGCGCGGGGCGACCTGGTGGCGACGCTCGACGGCGACGGCCAGAACGACCCGGCCTTCATCCCGGCGCTGGCGGCGGCGCTCGCGGCGGCGGGGCCGGGGGCGGGGCTCGCGCAAGGGCAGCGGGTCGGCCGCAAGGACGGGCGGCTGAAGATGATCCAGTCGCGCATCGCCAACGGCGTGCGCGGCCGCATCCTGCGCGACGCCACCCGGGACACCGGCTGCGGCCTCAAGGTCTTCCGCCGGGCGGTGTACCTGCGCCTGCCCTACTTCGACGCCCTGCACCGCTTCATGCCGGCCCTCGTCGCCCGCGAGGGGTTCTCCGTCGTCCATGCCGACGTGGTCGACCGGCCGCGCCTCACCGGCCGCTCGAATTACGGCCTGTTCGACCGGCTCTGGGTCGGCATCCTCGACCTCGCCGGGGTGTGGTGGCTGATCCGCCGCCGGCGCCGGGTGCCGGAGATGGTCGCCGGGGAAGGGGCGGAGTAGCCCGATGGTCGCCGACATCATGCACGGGCTCAGCGCCTATTTCTGGTCGCTGTTCACCGGACCCGTCGACCTCGTGCTGCTGGTCGGCCTGATCGGGCAGGGCCTGTTCACCGCCCGCTTCCTGGTGCAGTGGATCGCCAGCGAGCGGGCGGGGCGCAGCGTGATCCCGCTCTCGTTCTGGTTCCTGTCGCTCGGCGGCTCGGCGGTGCTCCTCGGCTACGCGCTCTACCGCCGCGACCCGGTCTTCATCCTCGGCCAGAGCCTCGGCACGGTGATCTACCTGCGCAACCTCGCCCTGGTGTTCCGCGAGCGGCGGGGCGGGACCGGGCGATAGGCGGAGGACGCCCCGGCGGGCCGGGGCGCCGTGACCGTCAGCTCTTCTTCTTGTAGTCGAAGGCCGGCGCCTTGTTCAGGTCGTCCTTGGTGGCGTTCACGCTCGCCTTCCAGCCGTCGCCGTCGCGGACCAGCGTCACGCTGTCGGGGCTGACCGCGACGTAGCGCTCACCGATGCCGAGGAAGCCGCCGACCCCGAGGATCACGGCCTGCACGGTCTTGCCGTCGACGATGACGAGATCGGCGATGTCGCCGACGGACTCGTTCTGGGCGTTGGTGACCTTGGTGCCGAGGATGCGCGAGGTCACGGCCGCGGCGGGCTCGAGGGTGATGAACTGCACCGTGGCGGTCTTGACCTGCTGCGTCGTCATCGCGCCGGTCGCGTCCTGCTGCGTCGCGGTCTGGGCCAGGACGGGCCCGCACGCGAGCAGGAGGGCGGCCGTCGCGAGGGCGGTCTTCAGCGTCATGGAAATCGTCTCCGAGGGGCCCGCGCACTGGCACGGCGCGGACCTTGCGCAGAACGGGCCCGGGCCGGACGAGTTCCCCAGCGTCAGACGTCGGGCGGACGATCCGGGCCGGGATGGTGCAACGCGGCCACGCCGCCCCATCTATGCGGTGAGCCGCGACGGGATCGGCGGCACCGCTCACCCTAGGGGAACCACATGGACGGTCACGTGTACGGAGCGCTCGGGCAGCCGGGCGTCGGCTTCCTGATGGCCATCGTCATCGGGGCGCTGGCAGGCTGGCTGGCGGAGAAGTTCACCAGCTCCAACATGGGCCTGCTCGCCAACATCGTGCTGGGCGTCATCGGCGGCCTGGTCGGCAACTTCCTGGCGGCGCAGTTCCACATCCCGATCTTCGGGTTCTGGCGCAACCTGATCTCCGCCACCATCGGGGCGATCATCATCATCACCCTGGTGCGGGCGATCCGGGGCGAGCGGACCTACTGACCCGGCGGAACCAGCCCCCGGGTCGTCGGTACTGTCTCGGGGCATCGACCCGCAGGTCATGCACGACGCGCCGCGCGGCGGCGCGTCACGCCCCATTTGCTCCGGCGGCCCGGACACCTTAAGTCAGGGCCGCGCCGCGAGGGGTTCGCGGACGCTTCCCGCCTCGGATCCCATGGCCGTCGTCCTCGATCTCCTGCGCAACGACCAGCGCCCGCGCCATCCGGAGAAGGCGCACCGGCCCGACCAGCCGATCCTGCGCAAGCCGGACTGGATCCGGGTCAAGGCGCCGGGCTCGCCGAAATGGGCCGAGACCAACGCCATCGTGCGCGAGAACAAGCTCGTGACGGTGTGCGAGGAGGCGGGCTGCCCCAACATCGGCGAGTGCTGGGAGAAGAAGCACGCCACCTTCATGATCATGGGGGACACCTGCACCCGGGCCTGCGCGTTCTGCAACGTGCGCACCGGCATGCCGGACGCCCTCGACGCGGCGGAGCCGACGCGGGTGGCCGAGGCCGTGGCCAAGCTCGGCCTGCACCACGTCGTCATCACCTCGGTCGACCGCGACGACCTCGCGGACGGGGGTGCCGCCCATTTCGCGGCGGTGATCGGCGCGATCCGGCGCTTGAGCCCCGCCACCACGATCGAGATCCTGACCCCCGACTTCCTGCGCAAGGACGGCGCCCTCGAGGTCGTGGTCGCGGCACGCCCCGACGTGTTCAACCACAACCTCGAGACCGTGCCGTCGAAGTACCTGAAGGTGCGCCCCGGCGCCCGCTACTTCCACTCCATCCGCCTGCTGCAGCGGGTGAAGGAGCTCGACCCCACGATCTTCACCAAGTCCGGGATCATGGTGGGCCTCGGCGAGGAGCGCAACGAGGTGCTCCAGCTGATGGACGACCTGCGCTCGGCCGAGGTCGACTTCCTGACCATCGGCCAGTACCTGCAGCCGACGAAGAAGCACCACCCCGTGCTCTCCTTCGTGACGCCGGACGCGTTCAAGGCCTACGAGACCACCGCCTACGCCAAGGGCTTCCTGCTCGTCTCGGCGACGCCGCTCACCCGCTCCTCCCACCATGCCGGCGAGGATTTCGCCCGGCTCAAGCAGGCCCGGCTCGACCGGCTGGGGACCGTCTGACCCGATGCCGAGCTTCCGCACCACCCGCACCGTCCGGCACAGCCCGACGGAGATGTTCGACCTCGTCGCCGACGTCGAGCGCTACCCCGAATTCCTGCCGCTCTGCGACTCGCTCCGGGTGCTGCGCAAGCAGGAGGGCGAGGACGGGACCGAGACGCTCGTCGCCGACATGGGCGTCGGCTACAAGGCGATCTCGGAGCACTTCACCACCCGGGTCCGCCTCGACCGCCCGAACCTGAAGATCGTCGCCGAGTACATCGACGGCCCGTTCCGCCACCTCGAGAACCGCTGGACCTTCCGCGAGGCCCCGAACGGCGGCTGCACGGTCGAGTTCTTCATCACCTACGAGTTCAAGAGCCTGGCCCTCGGCCTCCTCATGGGCAAGATGTTCGATCGCGCCTTCCGCAAGTTCACCGACGCGTTCGAGAGCCGGGCGGACCGGTTGTACGCGCGGGCGTGAGGAGTGGGGCGTAATCTCAGTTTGAAATCCTGAGCCGTAGCCCCTGTTCCGCACTTTCGGCCCGTGCGCCTGCCAATCTCCATCGCTACAGCACCGCTTCGTACGCGGAGGAGAGTGACAGGGCCCGCGATCGCCAGGAGGAAAAATCGTTATATATCATGATCTTAAGTTTTTTGGAATAAAACTAGGAATAATTTTCTTCCATTCTGTCGTGCGCAGGCGTAGGCTCTGCCCGTGTCTCGCGCCGACGGAGTACGACGTTGGAAACAGATATCGACATCATCATGGGCGCCTTGGAGCCATACCTCGACATGTTCGATGGCATTCTCCGACACGGGCACACTATCTATGAAACTTATCCTCCAGATATCGTGATTGATCACGACGCGAGCGCCCAAGCACATTGCACAAACCGGCATGTTCTAGCAGAAGCACATAGGGTGCTTGATGAGCTGCCAGGAATCAAGCATAGGGAAATCAGGGGGCAAAATCTTTGGCAGATCGATCCCGCGAACGTGATCGTACGCTTTAAGAAGACCGATGAGGATGGCGTTTCTTCAAACTATCAGACCCGTCAAGCGCGCGCGTTTGATCGTGGAGCACAGATACCCGGCATTCCGGCTGAACCTACTAGGTTGACTGCTGGCTATCTGCTCGATGCCACAGGTATGAGCTATATACGCTCTCAAATTTCTCTTCCTACGAAGCGCGGCGTTATTTGGTGCGCCGCAATCACACCAGCAGGAAACCGGGAAGCAGATGAAACCGCATGGCATGAAGTCCAGCGGCAGCGTCGGCTATTTTAAAAAATGAAGCAGGTCGAGCAATTCAACCGTTATATGATGATGTTAGCGCGCGACTCACGCGGGCTAACTCAATCAGCGCTTGCGCAACTAATGAATGTTGCACAAGGCACTATATCAAAGGCAGAGGCGGGCACAAGCGAGCCGTCACAAGATTTTGTGGAAGATCTCGCACGCGCTTTAAAATATTCTGCTGAATTCTTTTTTGAGACCGGTCGCCCCTATGGTATGCCGCCATTTCATTACAGGCGTCGAAAGAAATTAGGGCAAAAGCCCTTGGATCGAATGGTCGCGGAAATGAATATTAGACGCATTCATCTTCGCATATTATTGCGATCATATGATGCGCGCGCCAACGGATTTATTCCAGAAATTGACAGAAATGAATATCAGGGATTTGTGACACGGCCATTTAGCGTGGAAGATGCCGCACGCCATCTGCGTGAGCAGTGGATGCTGCCGGACGGCCCTATCGACAACGTAACGGATCTCATTGAAGAGAACGGTGGAATCGTAATCCCGTGCAATTTTGACAATGATTTGATTGACGCTGTCAGCCAAAGAATTGATGGAGTACCTGTCTTATTTTTTGTGAATATGAATGCACCAGCAGACCGCATTCGCCACACCCTTTGCCATGAGCTTGCGCATATGGTTCTGCATACCACAACCTTACTTGATGACGAAGTGATGGAAGACGAGGCAGACTTATTCGCCGGCGCCTTTCTACTTCCAGCAAAGAATATTCGAGCGCAACTTACAAAATTCGACATAAGGCAAATTGCAAATCTTAAGAGACATTGGAAAGTATCCATGTCTTCGATCGCGATGAGAGCCGATCGACTCAATATGATTACGCCATATCAAAAGAAATCATTTTTTATTGAGATGAGTAAGCTTGGATATCGCAAGACAGAACCCTTTGAGCCGAAAAAAGAGTTTCCAAAAAAACTCGCAAAATTGATAGATTATCATTTAAACGTACTCGGTTATTCTAATGTAGAACTTGCAAAAGCGCTCTTCATTTCAACTCCTGAATTTGACCGTATGTACGGCAGCGAAATGCTTGGACCGAAAGAGGAGCGAGGCCATAGACGACCAACCTTGAGGCTCGTACAATAGCCTGCAAATCCAATGATTGAATGCACAACATATTAGTAACGTGAACAATTTGATCCCGCGGATAACGCCACCCCTTGCAGCGGCTCCGCGAGATCAATCTATATTTAAGAGAATAAATTCATATTAGCTACGCTTCACTCAAGAGAAGCTGCCTATCGGCCTCTCAACACCACCCCGAGATCGATCCCGCTCCCCATCGCCAGATAGCCCGCCCGGTTCGGGTGCAGCCGGTCGCCCTTGCCGCCGGTGGTGCTCTCCGGGACCATCTCGGGGCGCAAACCGCCGCTCGCCGGGTCGAGGGTCGCGGCGTCGAAATCGACCACGCCGTCGAACAGCCCCGACTCCCGGACGAAGGCGTTGAGGCCGCGGCGCTTCTCGTCCTGCTCGGGGTGGCCGTGGGCGGGGCTGGAGCTGCCCTTGGCCGAGGTGAGGGTGGCGCCGATCACCCGCACGCCCGGGATGCCGGCGCGCAGGCGGGCGACGCCCTCGCGCATCCCGGCCTGGACGGCCTCGAGCGTGGCCTCGCCGTTGCGGCTGAAGTCGTTGACGCCCTCGAGCCAGATCACGCTGGCCACACCCGACAGCCCGATCACGTCGCGGTCGAGGCGGGACAGGGCCGAGGGCCCGCCCGGAAACGGCTTGTGCGGGCCGTATTCCGCAGGGCCGACCACCTGGTTGCCGCCGATCCCGGCATTGACCACCGAGACCCGGTTGCCGAGCCTGGCGTGCAGGCGGCGCGACAGCACGTCGGGCCAGCGGTCGTCGCCGTTCATCGTCGAGGCGGTGCCGTCGGTGATCGAATCGCCGAAGGCGACCACCACGGGAGTTGGGGCGCTCACCGCCATGTCGACGGCGTCGAGGAAGAACCACGAGGCGGTGGAGTACGGGAAGGCGGCCTCGCCCTCGTCAGTGCCGTGCGCGCCGGCGCCCGGCGCGGTGGCGTAGGAGGTCTGCAGCGCCTTGGCGTGCCAGGTCATCGGCCCGCTCACCCCCACGACGTGGAGCGAGACCGCGAGCTTGCGCCCGGCGAGCAGGGCGGCATCCGGATCGGCGGCGAAGGGCAGGGCGACCGGATCGGACCAGGCCTCGCCCCCGGGCGGGACCGTGACCCGGTCCTGGCCACCGAACCGCACCGGGCGGTTCGTCCCCGGCACCAGGGCCGCCCCGCCGAGGTGCAGCCCGGCATGGACGCCGTCGAGGGTGAGGGGCCGCGTGCCGAAGGCGTTGGAGATCCGCAGGCGGGCTTCCCGGCCCCACATGTCCGGCCGCAGCACCAGCCGCAGGGTCTGGTCGCGGGCGCCCTCGGCGGGGTTCGGGAAGGCGAAGCTCTGGTCGGGCTGGGCCGAGGGGTTGCCGACCGGGTAGGGGCCCTGGACCGAGCCGGCCCAGGCGGTCGCCCAAGCTGGCGGCCCCGAGAGGGGCGTCCCGGAGGTCCGGCCGTCGGCGCTCTGCGCCCGGGCCGGGGCGGCGCACAGGACCCCGAGACAGATCGCGGCCACAGCCGCTCCTCGCCAGCGCATCGCCTTCCTCCCTGGTGGGCGCCCGTCGCCGCGCCTCTGCCGGCAGGATGAGCATGCCGGCCAGAGAATCGCCAGCCCGTGCGCGCGCCGTGTGCGCTGGAGCACACCGGGCACGGCGGCCCGCTCCTACCCTCCGGCCACTTCGCGAGGTCCGTCGCCGCCGCAAGATCGTCCGGCGATCGGCCGCGGCTTTTCGTCCTGCCGCGACCACCCATGACGACCCGGCACTCTTGACCACCGCGCGAGGCTCCGGAGTCCCACCCTGCACGAAGGGGGTGCCCGATGACCCACCCGATGCCCCATCACCACACCGACGGTTCGGTGCACTACACCCATTGCTGGCCGGAGACGGTCGATGCCCTGCCGGCCTCCGAGCAGCCGAAGCCCGACTGGCGCCGGCGCCTGCGCGGCGCCGCCGGCATGGTCGGCGCCTCCGGCCTCGCGGCCGCGGCGATCTGGTTCGCCATGCTGTGCGACCCCACGGTCTCCCGCGCCGCCCTGCCGCCCTCCGCCGACGTCTGCACCAATGCCGGCCATGCGGTGCGGGTCTGGTTCGACGCCGAGACCGCCCGGCGGGCCCGAGTCGCCGCGGCGCCCCACCAGCACGCCTTCAACAGCATGCTGCTGTGGTACCGCTCGGCCGAGGGCAAGTGCGCCGCCGGCCACACCCAGGAGGCGGTGCGCAGCTTCAAGGCCCTCGAGCGGATGATCGCCGGCTTCGACGCCAACCGCGAGGACCGGGACGAGGCCGGGAGCTGAGGCTTCGGCACCGAAGGCGCCAGCAAAGACGCGAGCAAAGACTCTTGCACGGCGCTCCCGTTCGCGCTTGGCTCCCTCCAACGATGAGGGGGCATTGCGATGGGTGACGGGCTGACCTTCGTGCTGGTGCACGGCGCCTGGCACGGCGGCTGGTGCTGGAGGCGGGTCGCCGACGCCTTGCGGGCGGAGGGGCACCGGGTCTTCACCCCGACCTGCACCGGCCTCGGCGAGCGCGCCCATCTCCTCTCCGCCGCCATCACCCTCGACACCTTCGTGCGCGACGTCGCCGGCGTGATCGCGGCCGAGGAACTGACGGACGTCGTGCTGGTCGGGCACTCCTTCGGCGGCCTGGCGATCAGCGGCGTCGCGGAACGCATGCCGGAGCGGCTGCGCCACCTCGTCTACCTCGACGCGCTGATCGCGGAGCCGGGCCGCGCGCCCTTCGACGGGCTGCCGCCCGAGGTGGTGGCGGCCCGCCGCCGGGCCGCCGCGGAATCGAGCGGGGGCCTGAGCCTGCCGCCGCCGCCGGCCGAGGCGTTCGGGGTCCTCGACCCGGCGGATGCCGCCTGGGTGGAGCGGCGCCTGACCCCGCACCCGTTGAGCACCTACGAGAGCCCGCTGCCGATCCGCTCCCCGGTCGGCAACGGCCTGCCGCGCACCTACGTCGACTGCACCGCGCCGTCCTACGCCACCCTCGACGGCGTCAAGGCCTGGGTGCGGCGCCAGCCCGGCTGGGGCTGGCGGGAGATCGCCACCGGCCACGACGCCATGGTGAGCGCCGCCGGCCCCCTGGCCGAGCTCCTGGTGGAACTCGGCCAGGGCTGAGCCTCAGCCGTCGCCACGATGGGTTCGGCCCATCGTCACGATGGATTCTCAGCCCATCGTCACGACGGTGCGGCCGGGATCGATCTCGATCAGCCGCAGGCCGAAGCTGCGGCCCTCCTGGGCCTCCCAGTCGGCCAGGACGGCGTTGACCCGCTCCGGGCCGTGCTCGGCCAGGGTGCGGCTGCCCACCGGCTCCTCGATAGCGTGCATGATATCGCCCATCAGCCGCGCCCTCGCGGGGCTGTCGGCGGGCCCGGCGGCGTCGCAATACGCGGCGACGATCTGCTCCGACAGGGCCTCGATGACGGCCTGGTTCACGGAGGTCATGCCCATGCTGCGCTCTCCCGTTCGGCGGGGCTGCTTCCCCTGGAACCGGGACAACGCGGACGGAGCCGGAGCGGTGCCGCGATCAGCCGGCCTGCTGCTGGCCGCCCGCCCGGTGCGCCGCGAGGGTCACCACCTCGGCGGAGGGCGCCTCGCCCTTCTGCCCCTGGCCCATCATGAAGATCACCGGGTTGCGCGGCATGTAGCCGGGGTTGCGGCGCAGGTTGAGCAGCGGCTGCAGTTCCACCGCGGTCAGGTCCTTGGAGGTGGCGTCGCGCCAGACGTGGCCGGGGGAGGCCGCGCGGGCGAAGGGCCACCAGGAGCGGCGCTCGGTCTCGACCTGCAGGACGAGCTTGCCGGTCAGGGTTTTGCGGAAATTGAAGCGACCCGTGATGGCCATGACGCGTCCTCCATTCCCGGACAACCTGGACCCGTGCTGTTTAGCACGGCACTAACATGGGGCGGCCACGCTTCACGGAAAAGCCGGGAGGCCTCCTGCCGCGCTGCCGCATCCATGGGACTAACGGTTGCGATGCCCAAACGCTCCCTCGCCCTCAACCCCGCGCTGATCGCCCGGGCCCATCCGCGCCCGGTCGCCGACGACGGGAGCGGCATGGCGCTGATGGGCGAGGCCGAGGCCGACGCGCGCCTCGACGCGGCGCTGGCGGAGAAGCCCGGCGATCCCGGCACCCTGTGGCTGTTCGCCTACGGCGCCCTGATGTGGCGGCCGGAATTCCCCTTCTCGGAGCGGCGCGAGGCGACGGTGCGCGGCTGGCACCGCCGCTTCTGCCTGTGGCAGCGGGGGTTTCGCGGCACGCCGGACCGCCCCGGCGTGATGCTGGCCCTCGACCGGGGCGGGCAGTGCCGGGGCCTCGCCTACCGGATCGGCGGCGACGGCGCGAAGGCCGACGACCTGCGGGCGGCCGTCCGTCCAGTCTGGCGGCGGGAGATGCGCGGGCGCGGCTACGTCGCCCGCTGGCTCAGCGCCGGGACCGCGGAGGGCCCGGTGCCGGCCCTCGCCTTCGTGGCCGACCGCGCGGGACCGCGCTACGCCGGGCGGCTCACCGACACGGAGATCGCCGCGCGCATCGCCGCGGCCTGCGGCCCCACCGGCCCGAGCGCCGAGTACCTGCTCAACACGGTGGCGGCCTGCGAGGCCCTGGGCATCCGCGACCGCCACCTCTGGGCGATGCAGGCGCGGGTGGCCGAGCGGCTCGCGGCCTGCGACGAACCCGCGGTTCAGAACAGCCCGACGCCGATCCCGGGCTCGCGCCGCGGCGGGTAGCCGTAGGGGCCGGTCGAGACGCCGTAATAGGGCAGGACCGGCGCGTAGCCGAGGCCGAGGAGCGGGCGGGGCGGGGGCTCGGCCAGGACCACCTCCGCCTCCACCTCCGCCACGACGGCGGGGGGCGGGGGCGGGGCGCGCCAGCCGGCCGCGGCCTCGATCCCGCCGCGCGCCGCGTAGCCGGCCGGCATGTCGGCGGCCAAGGCCGGCGCAGCGGCGAGGGCGGCCGCCAGGGGCAACCAGGCCAGCGTCGTGCGGAGCGTCATGGTCATGAACCTCGGGCAGTATCGGGGGACGAGTCGTCTTACGGACAAGCTTTCCCGGGGCATCCCGGTTCCCCG